>CAOVHW010000001.1:0-86281 GCA_948543815.1 uncultured Eubacteriales bacterium
TTAACAAAAAAATCTTTGTGTGAAATCACACAAAGATTTTTTGTAAAGTTTTTTTGGTTCTTTTTTTCCAAAAAAAGAACGATTTTAAAAATCGCTCCAAAAATTACATATCATAAAAGAATTGAAAAGAGAGAATATTAATGTGAATGGAAATAAAACTTTTGAAACAAAATTTTTTTGTCGAAAATAAAAAAAACTTGACATAAAAATTTATTTATAGTAACATATTTGAAACAATTTTTGGAGGGATTTATATGAACAATAAATTTTTGGCAATAACAATGGCGTCAATTATGTCTTTAAACGTTTTTCCGGTAAATATTTTTCGGAAAACAGTGCAAGCAGAAATAACTTTCAAATCAAATGTCAACAAAATTGAAGGACCAGTTGCTGGTGGAGAAAATGACGAATGGAAAGGAAATTATGTTTATTTCGGCCGTTATCCGCAAACTTTGAAAGAAGGAGTTGAAGACAAATCTTCAACAGATCCAAACGATTTTGAAATCGAACCAATCAAATGGCGCGTGCTCGATCCATCAAACACCGCATGGGATGATTCTAGCTCAATTGAAGATAATGGATTTGCGTATAACATTGGTTATGGCGATAACAAAGGAGGCCGACAAAATGCACCAGTCGGAGGTAACGGAATGTTGCTATACTCCGACGTAGCCCTGGACGCGAAACAATATCATCCAACTGATAGTAGTGGTAATGAAAAAAATGAACTATGTTGGGGAGGAAGTGGAAAAGGTTGTACATTGTGGGCATGGTCGAACGGCTACGGAAATGAAAGTGTATGGGGCGGAGCTAATGTACCCGACGCACCATTTTTGCCAAATGCTTTTTCAGATGCCGAACAAAACGTTATAATGCCAACGAAAGTTTACAGCGAAGATTTATTAAATAACAGAAATACTGCACCAGATTATGCAAGTTCAGCGAGAACCTCGTTAACGCAAGACAAAATATTTGTACCATCGTATAATGAAATGTTAAACACATCGTATGGATTTACAAACACGTATAGTTCTTCAAAGACTCGTTCTTTTCAATCCTCCAATTATTCAAATAATTTAAAAGAATTTGTTTATTCGTGGCTCCGCTCGCCGGGGATCTCTACCGGCTATGCGGATGCCCCTATTCTCTATTCCGGCGGTAACGTCTATATCAGCTACCGCGTGCACTACTCTTATGAGCTCCGCCCCGCTTTGAATTTAAATCCGACATCGGTGATCTTTGCATCTGAAGCCGCTGAAAGCGGCTCATCCGACGACGAAGTCGTCGCGTCCGACACCGAAGGTGGCGGAAAGAAAAGCATGGAAGTAAGTTCGACGCCGAAAAAATTTGAATTACCGACAGGAACGGAAAATGCGTACAAATTAACATTGCACGATGAAAACCGCGATAACTTTAAAGCAGAAAAAACTGCACAAAATGGAAATGAAATTACGATTTCGTATAGCAATGCGAAAACTGGCGAGAATGAATATATTTCATGCATGATTTTGGACGATGATTCTGAAATAAAATATTATGGAAAGTTAAAAGAAGTTGACTCTGAAAGTGGCGAAGCAACATTAACTTTGCCAGAAGAATTTGAAATTGGTGACACAGTTAACGTTGTAGTATTTAACGAGCAATGCAATGAAGGCAATGAAACTGATTGGAGCAATTGGCCAAGTGTATTTGAAGTAACTGTTGAAAAAGCTACCGAACCGGAAAAAGATTCTTCGGATGAGTCAGGAAATGACTTTAATTTTTCTTTTTCTTATCTTGAGCCGAGTGAAAATTCTCAAAAAACTGAAGTAAATGAATCAGAAAGTAAAATTATTTTTACAGCTTATAGCGAAAAAGAAAGTGTAGAAATTTTTAACGGCGATACAAAAGAAGTTAAATACGAAGACAAAGTTGCAAATATTACGCCAAAATTATCCGACAATATTTTAGAAATTGAAATCAAAGATGAAAATGGAAATGAATTAAATGTTGGTGGTAAAATAATTTTGATTGCACCACAAGATATTTGCAAACCTGGAACCGTTGCAGTTACTTCAAATGGAAAGGTTGTTCGTAAATCAATTGCAAAAGATGGAAAACTTTATTTACCATTAAAATCTTCGGAAACGTATAAAATTTTTGACAACAAGAAAATATTTTTTGACGTATCGAATCATTGGGCGAATGATGCAATAGATTTTGCGAGCGGCTACGAATTATTTAATGGCACAGCGTCAAATATTTTTGAACCTGAAACGCCGATGAGTCGCGCAATGATGGTACAAGTTTTGCATAATCTTGAAGATAATCCATATCAAATTTTTGAAAAAATATTTGATGACGTTAATTTTGATAATTGGTTTGCTGAAGCTGTTACATGGGCTTCAAAAAATAATTTTGTATTAGGTTATGATGACAAAAATTTTGGACCAAATGACAATATTACTCGTGAACAATTGGCAACTATTCTTTACAGATATTTTGGTGAAAACGAAGTTGTTGATATTGATTTGAATTTTGTTGATGCTGATCAAATTAGTGATTATGCTTTGAAAACTATGAAGTGGGCTGTTAAATATGGAATTATTCAAGGCAAAGGAAATAATATTCTCGATCCTAAAGGTTTAGCTACTCGCGCCGAAGTTGCTCAGATGTTTCAGAATCTTATGTTGAATTTGTTTTATTAATAAAAGATCAAAACCGTTCTTTTTTTATAAAAAAAGAACCAAAAAAATTTTATTAAAAAATCTTTGTGTGATTTCACACAAAGATTTTTTTATAAAGTTTCTTTTTTTGTTTTACTTTTGTCTTTTCAAAGAAAAAAAGTAAAGGTCTTAGCATTTTAGTAATAAGGAACGAACTTATTAAAATCGCGATGAATTGGCTTGCGTTTAAGGAATATATTATTTATCACAAGTGCTTCGATTAACGCTTTTAAAATTGAATTTTTATTTACGTTTTGAATTTGCATTTCTTTTAATTCATCTATTCGCTCATTCGCAAGCTCTAATACTTTCTGAATAATTTGAGCTAATGCTTCACGGTCAATCTTATCGTCAAAAATTGGACTACCTTCATATTCATAATCATTTAAAACTTCATCAATAATTGTTTCGAGTTCATGGCTTAATTCATTTTGTACCGAATAATTGCAATCACATTTCAAATCAAAATCTACATTCGCTATTAGTGATGGTGCAAACTTCATTTTAATTTTATCTTGTTTTTTATTGTGGCGGTACGAAAAAAAATCGTAAAGTAAATCTTCCATATCTGCAACAATATTATTTGTATATTGATACATTTTTTTTACCTCCCATATTTAATTTCTTTAACAATATATGAGTCATAAAATGAAATGTGAAAAAAATTTTCGCTTGCATACAAAAATAATCTGTGAGCTCACAGATTATTTTTAATGCGCCTTCAGGGACTCGAACCCTGGACCCACTGATTAAGAGTCAGTTGCTCTACCAACTGAGCTAAAGGCGCTTACTAAATTTTTATTTTATATCCACAACTTTACTTTGTCAAGAAAAATTTCATACCCACTACAAAATTTAAATTGATTTTCTTCGCGCAAATTGTTATCATACATTTAAATTAATTTTATAAGGATGTAGATATAAATGGCTGGGAAAAAAGTTCTCCTAACTGCCGAAGGTTTGAAAAATCTTGAAGATGAACTCCAAGATCTTAAAATTAATCGCCGTAAGGAAATTGCTGAAAAAATTAAAGAGGCTCGTAGTCAAGGTGATTTGTCTGAGAATGCTGAGTACGATGCCGCAAAAGAAGAACAAGCTGCCGTTGAGGCCCGTATCGTTAATATCGAAAAAATGTTACGTAATGTCGAAGTTATTACTGAAAATGAAAATAATAAAAATAAAATTAGTCTTGGCAGCAAAGTTAAATTATTAGATATCGAACTCAATGAAGAATTTATTTATACAATCGTTGGTTCTACTGAATCTGACCCTCAAAATGGTAAAATATCTAATGAATCACCTCTCGGCCACACATTAATTGGCCACTGCGCCAAAGATATTGTAAATGTAAACTCACCTTCCGGAATTATTAAGTATGAAATTTTAGAAATTATGTGAGGTATCAGTTATGAATATAATTTGCTCGAAAGAAAAATTGCTCGAAGGTATTAATATTGTACTAAAAGCTGTTCCGTCTAAAACAACTTTACCAATTTTGGAATGTATTTTAATCCGTGCGCATGATAATGAAATTAAATTGTTATGTAATAATCTCGAAATGGGAATCGAAACTTCCGCTATCGATGCAACTGTAATACAAGCTGGAAATTTGGCAATAGATGCAAGAATGTTTTCAGAAATAATCCGTAAACTTCCCGATGATAATATTTCAATTTCAAACAACAAAAATATTACGGTAATAAAAGGTGGACGTTCTGAATTCAAAATTTCAAGTCAAAATGGCGATGATTTCCCAACATTACCGCAAATTGAAAAATCTGACGCATATAAAATTTCGGCTGAAGATTTTAAAAATATGGTTAAGCAAACTATTTTTTCAGTCTCACTCGATGAATCAAAACCAGTTTTAATGGGAGAATTACTCGAAATAAAAAATAATAGAATGAATATGGTAGCACTCGATGGCTTCCGAATTTCTTTTAAAAGTTGTGCAATGCCGCAAAATTCTCCTGACATCAATATCGTTGTCCCAAGCAAAACTTTAGCCGATATAACACGAATTCTTGCGAACTCAGAGACCGAAGAAATTTCGTTCTATGTTACAGATAAACAAGCATTGTTTGAATTAGATGATTGCAAAATTGTAACGCGACTTATTGACGGAAAATTTTTGAACTACGAAAACATTTTTACTGATGATTATAAAACAATTATGACAGTAAATCGTGAGGCATTCTTAGAAAGCGTTGAGCGTGCATCGTTAATTTCTGCTGACAACAAAAAAAATCCTATCAAGTTCAAACTCGACGAAGATAAAATTGTTATTACATCCAATACTGATTTAGATGCTTCGTATGAAGAAATGTCGGCTGATATTGACGGCGAACCGCTCGAAATTGCATTCAATCCAAAATATTTAAGCGATGCACTTAAAGCAATTGAAAGCGACAATGTTACAGTTCAATTTACAACTTCATTAAATCCGTGCATAATAAAACCGTCGGATAATTTTGACGCTAAATATTTAATTTTGCCGCTGAGATTAAACGTTTGATGCAAAAAATATTTCTCAAAAATTTCAGAAATATTGATGAAGCTTTAATTGAATTTTCCGACTCAGTAAATATTTTTTACGGTCAAAATGCACAAGGTAAAACAAATTTGATTGAAGCTTTATATTTATGTGCAACAGGGCGCTCGATGCGGACAAATATCGAGCAGGAAATGATAAAGTTTGGTTCGTCAATTGCAAGTGTCAAACTTGCTTTCTTTAACGGCGAAACTATTTGCGTTAATTTTGAGAATGCAAAGAAAAATATTTTTGTCAATGGAACACAAATAACAAAACTCGGTGAGTTGCTTGGCAAGCTTCCAATTGTAATATTTTCGCCGGAGGATTTGCAACTGATAAAATCAAATCCATCTGCACGTCGAAAGTTTATGGATACTGAAATTTGTCAGATAAATAAATTTTACTATTACAAGCTCAAACAATATTATCGAATATTGCGTCAACGTAATGCGTTTTTGAAAAATAATCCGACCGTAGAAATGTTTGACATTTGGGATAATCAATTAATTGAACACGGTTTGAAAATTATTAATGAGCGCGAAAAATTTATACAAAAAATTAATGAACAAGCCGCAAAAATTTATTCCCATATCACAAATGCAAATGAAACTTTACGCGTCATTTATAAACCAAATGTAACATCGGAAGATTTTGCAGCCAAAATAAAAAAGCATCGCGATTATGATATATTTAATGGTTCGACTTCAAACGGCATTCATAAAGATGATTTGACATTTGAGATAAATGGTAAGTCAGCAAAAATTTATGGCTCACAAGGTCAACAAAAAACTGTTGCGCTTACTTTAAAGCTTGCGGAAATTAATTTGATTCACGAGGTAACTTCTAAATTTCCTGTTTTACTTTTGGATGACATTTTGTCTGAATTGGATGAATCGCGTCGCCACTTTTTGATTGATTATGTGAAAGAATTTCAAGTTGTTTTGACTTGTAATAATCTCGAAAATTTAATTAAAAAAAATTTAACTGCCGCTAAGTTCTTTCGCGTTCAATGCGGTAAATTTTTCAATGGAGAGTAAAAAATGAAAGGTTACGATGAATCGCAAATTCAAATTTTGGAGGGACTGGAAGCCGTTCGAAAACGCCCCGGCATGTATATCGGTAGCACTTCAAGCGCCGGATTACATCATTTAATTTATGAAATCGTCGACAATGCTGTCGATGAAGCACTCGCTGGATTTTGTTCCGAAATCGATGTCACCATAAATCCTGACAACTCTGTAACTGTCAAAGATAATGGACGCGGAATCCCTGTTGGCATTCATCCGCAAAAAGGTATTCCTGCCGTTGAAGTTGTCTTCACAATTTTACATGCTGGTGGAAAATTTGGTGGCGGCGGTTATAAAGTTTCTGGTGGTTTGCACGGCGTTGGCGCTTCCGTTGTAAATGCTTTATCAGAATGGTTGAACGTTCAAATTTTTCGTGATAATAAAATTTACGAACAAAAATATTCGCGTGGAAAAGTTATGTCAAAACTTCAAGTAATCGGTGAAACAGATTCACAGGGCACAATAATAACTTTTAAGCCTGACGCACAAATTTTTGAGACAACAATTTTTGACTTTGAAACTCTTCGGCAACATTTTCAAGAAGTTGCTTTTTTGACGAAAAATTTGAAAATAAATTTTTGCGATTTACGTGAAGAACCTGCTAAAAAAATAACGTTCCACTACGAAGGTGGAATAACTGAATTTGTAAAATATATTAATCAAAATAAATCAACTTTGTACGACAATATTTTTTACGCTGAAGGAATCAAAAATGACGTGCAAGTTGAAATTGCTTTTCAGCATAATGACGGATTTTCTGAAAACATTTATACATTTGTCAACAATATTAATACAATTGATGGTGGCACGCATCTATCTGGGTTTCGGCTTGGCCTCACAAAAACTATTAATGATTACGCACATAAATTTAATTTCTTGAAAGAAAATGAAAAAAATCTTGCAGGCGAAGATGTTCGTGAAGGTTTGACATCCGTAATAAGTGTAAAGATTTCTGAACCACAATTTGAAGGCCAAACAAAAACTAAACTCGGTAACAGCGAAGTTAAAAACATAGTTGACAACCTTTTATGCGAAAAACTTGGATATTTCCTCGAAGAAAATCCCGCTATTGCCAAAATTATTGTCGAAAAAGCTTTACTTGCCGCGAACGCTCGTAAAGCTGCCAAAAAAGCACGTGAACTTGTACATCGTAAATCTGTTTTGGAAAACGGGCGGTTGCCTGGAAAATTAGCTGACTGCTCCGAAAAAGATCCAGAACTTTGTGAAATATATTTGGTTGAAGGAGATTCAGCTGGTGGTTCAGCAAAAAATGCACGCACTCCAAAAACTCAAGCTATTTTGCCATTGCGTGGAAAAATTTTAAATGTTGAAAAGGCACGGCTCGATCGCGCACTGTCAAGTGAAGAAATTCAAGCAATGATTACAGCGTTTGGAACCGGTATTCATGACGATTTTTCAATTAATAAATTGCGCTACCACAAAATAATTATCATGACTGATGCAGATGTTGACGGCGCACACATACGAACTTTGTTACTAACCTTTATGTTTAGATTTATGCGGCCATTAATTGAAAACGGTAAAGTTTATATTGCACAACCACCGTTATATCGCGTTGAAAAAAATAAAAAAGAATATTACGTTTACAATCAGGAAGATTTAGATAAACTTTTGGATGAAATTGGTCGTAATGATTTGAAGCCGATTCAGCGCTATAAAGGTTTGGGTGAGATGGATGCCGAACAACTTTGGGATACAACAATGGATCCACAACGTAGAATTTTATTACAAGTAACAATTGACGATGCAATTGCTGCCGATTTAATTTTTACGCAACTTATGGGCGATAAAGTTGATCCACGCCGTGAATTCATTCAGCAATATGCTAAATTTGTCAAAAATCTTGACATATAATTTCCTTCAAAAATTCACTTTTATTTAATGAAAAAGCAACTTAAAAAAATCATGTATATACATGATTTTTTTTATAAAAGAATAACAGCTTTTATTTTTTATTAAAGCCATTTTTGTGGAATTTGACACGCATTTTTTTTTGTAATACAATGCGTATTATTTCTATCGAGGGATTTTACTATGTCCAAACCTATTGTTGCTATTATTGGTCGGCCAAATGTCGGTAAATCAACTTTATTCAATAAACTTTCCGGCCACAAAATTTCTATCACTAAAAATACTCCCGGTGTTACTCGTGACCGAATTTATTCAGATGTAAATTGGCTTAACTATAATTTCATTTTAATTGATACCGGTGGGCTCGAACCAAATTCAACCGAATTAATTCCTAAATTTGTTTTTGAGCAAGCACAAATTGCAATTGATACTGCTGATTTAATTTTATTTGTCGTTGATGGACGTGAAGGATTAACCACTTTAGATTTAGATGTCGCACAAATTTTACGCCGCCATAAAAAAAATGTTTTACCTGTCGTAAATAAAATTGATGATTTCAAACGTGATGAAAATCTTGTGTACGAATTTTATTCTCTAGGATTTAATGAACCAATTGGCGTATCGGCTGAACAAAATCTTGGTATTGGTGATTTATTAGACCGTATAGTTGAAAATTTTGATATTGCCGTTGAAACGGAAGATGACGACGCAATTAAAGTTGCTGTTGTCGGCAAGCCTAACGTTGGTAAATCTTCATTGATAAACAAAATTCTTGGACAATCACGCTCAATTGTTAGTAATATTCCTGGTACAACGCGTGATGCTGTTGATACATATTACAAAAAAGATGGACAAAAATATATTTTTATTGATACTGCGGGAATTCGTAAAAAAAATAAAGTTAAGGAAGCACTGGAATATTACAGTGTTGTTCGAGCTGTCAATGCAATTGAACGTGCGAACGTTTGTATTTTAATTATAAATGCGGAAGATGGAATTACGGAACAAGATACAAAAATTGCCGGTATTGCTCATGAAAAAGGCAAGCCGACAATTATTGCAATAAATAAATGGGATAAAATTGAGAAAGATAATAAGACAACCCAAAAATTTTTACAAGCTATTGATAAAAAATTAAGCTATATGCCGTACGCACAAAAAATTTTTGTATCGGCATTAACTGGTCAGCGACTCGTAAAACTTTTTGATTTGATACAAATAGCTTGGCAAAATACAAATTTACGTATAAAAACAGGCGTACTCAATGAATTATTGCTTGAAGCAATAACAATGAATCCGCCAAAAGCTGATAAAGGCCGTCAACTAAAAATTTATTATATAACGCAAGTATCAGTTTGTCCGCCAACTTTTATACTTTTTGTAAATGATAGTCAACTTTTACATTTCTCATATCGTCGTTATCTTGAAAATCAAATTCGAAACGCATTTGGATTTTTAGGTACACCAATTCATTTTATAGTTCGAAATAAAAATTAAGGAGATTACGATGTTCAGAATTTATTCGCTATTAATTGGTTATATTTTTGGCTGCTTCCAAACTTCTTACTTTTTAGGCAAGCTTAACAAAATTGATATCCGTAACTATGGCAGTAAAAATGCTGGAACTACAAATGCAAATCGTATACTTGGTAAAAAAATTGCTGCCATAGTTTTTTTTGCCGATATCACTAAATCTGTTTTAGCTTTCATTTTTTGCTCCTACTTATTTAAAAATAATTTAGCTGGAATTTGGAGTGGACTTGGCGTAATTTTAGGACATGATTTTCCATTTTTTTTAAACTTTAAAGGTGGTAAAGGTATTGCCTCAACAATTGGTTTAGTTCTAATTTTTAACTATAAACTCGCCGCAATTTCTTATCTAATTGGCATCGTTACTCTTTTAATTTCGCGTAAAGTTTCTATTGCATCATTAATATTTGTATCTTCATTACCTTTTATATTTATGAAAAGTAATTATGAAACACTTTGCATTTTTATAATCATAACTATTTTAGATATCTGGCAGCATCGTCAAAATATTAAACGTATAATTGAGAAGAGTGAGCCAAATCTTTTTTAACTACTTCTTCATCGTACTAATTCGTATCTTACTCGCACTCATTCCTGTTTTACGTTTTACAATATCTTCAATTTGAGCAATTTCTGCCTGCGATAGTGCTTCCTTATTAACTACGACATCAACGGTTTCATCATCGATACGAACATAAACTTCACTAAAACCTTTTGACTCAATCATTGATTCCGCCGCAGTTTCTTTTTCAATACGTTTTTGGATTTCAATTTTTTGGTCGGCACATTCTGAACGTTTACTATCATTCAAATTTTTATTATTAATCATTTCATCTAATATTTCTTTTTGTTTTGAACGAGCCTGCTCACGTTCAAGTTTTACCTGAACGAAATATGAAGAATCAATTGAATTATTAACGAAGACAGCGGTCCCAGGTTCACTAGCATTAGTTTTTTTCTCATCATTTTCATCAGGAGTTAAAGCGATACCGACTTCAGAATCCATATTAGAATTTGCGGGCAAACTATCATTAGGGACTAATGCGGCAACTTCCCCATCATCATTTAACATAATTTCATTTCCAACGGATGAGTTATCGACATAATTTAAATATCCGGCAACTGCAACCATAATAACTAAAGCAGTAATAATAACTTGATTTCTTTTAATCACGAACATCACCTTTTTCCTCCAAAATTATTACTTCATTTTCATAACATGAATTTTATGAGCGTCAACATTTAATATAGTTTGTGCTGACTTTATCAGTTCATTTTTTATAAATATGTTGTCACCACCTTGTGCAATTATTATTATCCCTTCAATTTTTGGTTCAATTTCTTTTAGTGCCAAAGGATTTTTACCGTCCAATATTATTTTTTTGGACTCTTTTTTTTTATCACTACTTTCTTTCGTACTCCCAACCTTATCAATTTCTTTTACCATTGACTCATTTGTATTTATATCTTCAGCTAAAATAATTTCCTTACTTGATGCTAATGTAATCATTACTTTTACATTCCCAACTCCATAAACTTGTGATAATAAATTTTCAAGCCGTAGCTCTAAATCTCGCTCATAATTATTTGTATGCTCAATATTTTGTATCGGTTTTACTTCTTTTTTTGTCGGTATTGAAAATATTAAAATTACCAGCCCTAAAATAAATACCGAAATTAATTTCATTACCATATTCTTATCCCGATTACCAAATAAATTTTGTATCAGGTTCATTCGTATCGCTCCTCAATTAAATTCTATCTTTTGCATGTCAATATCGTATAGTAATCCTAATGTTTTCCTAAAATCTTCTACCTGCTTCTCACTTATTTCATCTCTTACTTTTATCTTTAGCTCTGTAATTTTATTAGTATCTTCAAAAATTTGAATGTGAGAGATATCAAAGCCTATGTTTTGTGCGATACTTTCAATTTGTTTTTTAATTGCATTATTACGCACCTCCATCATATTTAATTTATGAAAACTATTAGAAAAAAGATTATTAATCGGTGTAAGCATTATTAATATCAAAATAAAACCTGATACAAGGCTTATATATTTTTTATATTTATCTGACGGTAAAATTATTCCAATAAATGCATCAAATATTAGATACATTGCGAGATTCCGTAAGTAATCTTCCATCTCTATCTCCCTATATCGATATAAAAATAATTACGGCAAATAAAAAAATAATTACCGCACTAAAACAACAACTAAGTAAAAGACTACATGCAACCGTAATCGCTTCAATACATTTCGTAATACGTTCATCACTTATTGGTTGAATTACCGCCCCAAAAATTTTGTAGATAAAAATAAATACTGCAAGTTTTATAATTGGTGCGATACATAAAAAAAATACCGCAATAATTATTGCAACTAGTGCCCCATTTTTTATTACGTACGCCCATGAAATTACTGAGTCAACTGCACTACTAAAAACTTCCCCAACAATTGGTACAGTATTTACGGCAAACTTCGCACTTTTTATTGCCGCAGTTTCTAAAAGTGGCGCCGTTATTCGCTGTAATGATAAAATTGACATAAAAGTAAATGAAATTAATTTAAGTGACCAACTTACTAAACTTTTTATTAGCTCACCAAGATTCGCTATTAAATTCCTACCGGTCATATTATTTATAACTTGAACCGTTACGAACATAACGATAGCGGGAAGTAGAAAATTTATAATTAAAATTAAGATATCAGATATCAGAAAAATAATTGGATGGAATATGAAATTCCCACTCATTGTCATTAAACTTATAATAATTGGTAATGCTGCTTGTATCGTCTGTAATAAATTTTGTAGGAGATTTTGTGCAATCCCTACCGAAATTTTAAAACTCGCAAATAAATTTGTAATGATAACCATATAAGTAATATAGAAAGCAATTTCTGCTGTTGACTTCGCATTAAATGAATCTGCTAAGTTTTTTATTATCCCGGCAAATATTACTAACATAAATAAATTTCGTATGTCATAAATATTTTCACGTACGTCTCGTAAAAAAATATCTATTGCCGTATCAATTAAACTTATAAAATCAAATTGCCCACTTATAATTTTTTTTGTCAGTACTTTAAAATCTACACGCTCAATATCTTTATCAAGTCCTCCATTAATTACACTGCTAATCGTCGTAAAATCAAAATCATTTATATGCTCGTCCATCTCACCGGCTAAAATATTTTGCGGTATAAATAATAAAATTAATACCGCTAATAAATATTTTTTCATATGTACGCACCTCATCTGCTAAAATATATGCAGATAAATTTTCGTTAATGACAAGGTGAATAAGTTGATTGAATTTACTAAAATGCATGGCCTCGGTAATGATTACATCTATATCGATTGCACTAAAAAATATTCTGTAAAAAATCTTATTGCCACTGCTAAAAATTTAAGTAATCGTCATTTTGGTATCGGTAGTGATGGTTTGATTTTAATTTCGCCAAGTAATATCGCTGACTTTAAAATGCAAATAATAAATTCTGATGGCAGTCAGGCACAAATGTGTGGGAATGGAATAAGATGTGTCGGAAAATTTATTTTTGATAATAAACTTTCCGATAAAACAAATTTAACAATTGAAACTCTAGCCGGTATAAAAAAATTACAACTCAATCTCAAAAATAATTCTGTCGATACCGTTACAGTTGATATGGGTAAACCAATATTTACGCCCGAAAAAATTCCACTACTCGCAAAAAATAATTCCATTGAAATAAATTCAATGAAATTTACTTGTCTCTCACTCGGTAATCCTCACGCCGTTACAATCGTTAATGATATAAATAGAATTGATGTAGAAAAAATTGGCCCGCTCATAGAAAATGACAAACATTTCCCTCAAAAAATTAATGTAGAATTCATAGAAATCGTTAATAAAAATCATGTTAAAATGAAAGTTTGGGAACGTGGTAGCGGTTTGACTTTAGCTTGTGGAACTGGCGCATGTGCATGCTGTGTCGCCGCAATAGAAAATAATTTGGCAAATAAAAATGAAAATATAAAAGTTGAATTGCCCGGCGGTTTCTTGACAATAAATTGGCACGAAAATATTTTTATGACCGGACCTGCAACTACCGTTTTTACTGGAAAAATTGATGAAAAACTTTTTGGCTTGGAGGAATTTTAAATGTATATTAATGAAAATTTTTTGGCACTCCAAAATAATTATTTGTTTACTGAAATTGAAAAACGTGTCAATGAATACAAAAAAAATAATCCGGATAAACATGTTATAAAATTAGGCGTCGGCGACGTCTCTCAACCTATTCCGCAAATTATTGCTGACGAAATGAAAAAAGCGGCCGACGAAATGACAAATATCAAAACTTTTCATGGATACGGCCCTGAAACCGGCTACGATTTCCTCAAACAAACTATCTTGGAAAATGAATATAAAAATATTTCACTGTCGGAAATTTTTATCTCTGACGGTATCGCTTCCGATATCGGCAATATTCTCGATTTATTCTCTGAAAAAAATACTGTCGCAATAACTGACCCCGTTTACCCCGAATATCTCGACACAAATATCATGAATGGACGCCGAATAATTTTTTTGCCATGCGTTTCTGAAAATAATTTTGTTCCACCAATCCCTAATGAAAAAGTTGACTTGATTTATATCTGTAATCCTAATAATCCTACGGGCACCGCAATAAATAAAAATGATTTGCAAAAATGGGTTGACTACGCCGTCGAAAATAATTCCGTAATTTTGTACGATGGTGCTTATGAAAAATTTATTTCGTCAGAAAATATCCCACACTCTATTTATGAAATACCAAACGCAAAAAAATGTGCAATAGAATTCCGTAGCTTCTCAAAATCTGCAGGTTTTACTGGACTTCGCTGCTCTTATACAATCGTTCCAAATGAATTAGTTGAGCAAACAAAAAATATTTCACTAAATAAACTTTGGAATCGCCGACAATGTACAAAAACTAACGGCGTTTCGTATATAATTCAACGCGCCGCACAAGCTGTTTATTCTCCTGAAGGCAAAAAAAATTGCGCCGCCAATATAAAATATTACATGGACAACGCAAAAATAATTTATGACGGATTAAAAAAATCCGGATACGAAACTTACGGTGGTATTGATGCTCCATATATTTGGTTCAAAATCCCGGAAAAATTTTCATGTTGGGATTGGTTCGATTACTGGCTGAAAAATTTAGGAATCGTTGGTACTCCCGGTATCGGTTTCGGCAAAAATGGTCAAAAATATTTTCGCCTCTCAGCTTTTGGCAACCGAAATGAAACTTTACAAGCAATGGATAGAATTTTAAATAAAAATTAATTTTTACCAGAAAATTTTATATTAGTAAGTGTTTTTAAATTGTAACGTAAAAAAATTTGCAATTTATAAAAAATTATTATACAATAATTTTGTAAGTATTTATCAAAAAAAGAGGTGATAAAAATGGAAGAAATGGCAAATTCATTAAAATCATCATGGAGTAATTGGGTAAACAAAATAAAATCACAAGAATCAGAAATACAAGATGAAATTAAACAACACAAGAGCATTATAGAAATCATATGCCGTATATTTTGGTTTTCCCATATAATAATACCTCTCCAAAAATCTTCTATAGAAAGCCAAAGAAATAGATTAAATAAAATTCAAACTCCAGTACTAAAGGACGTTGCATTAAATATCTTGCAGGATTCTGAATTGGCACATGAAGAAACAGAAGAATATTTGCAAGCTTTAAAAAGTCGATTAGCAGAACTACAAAATCAACAAACAACAGATAACGTTCCTACTTTAGATACAAATCAAAATCTTGAACAAGAAATGTAATAAACATTTTTACAAAAAATCCGAACTTTCACTGATGAAATTCGGATTTTTTTATTTGCAAAAAATAATTTTCATAATTCAATTGCATTAAATTTTTTAATGAAAAAATCACCGGTAAACAATAACAACAAAGAATTTATCACGCCGCCAATTAAATCAAAAATATTCCAAACGCAACCAAAATTTTTTACGTAACTAAAAATTATGACGCTTATAATTCCAAAATATATTCTATCAATTTTATTCACTCTAAAAGATTTTCCACACGCTCCCGAAAATATCCCGACGACAGAATATGCAATGATTTGCAGCAAAAAATTTTCTTTGACAAAAAAACTTGTAACAATTCCCGCTATTAATCCAGCAAAAAATGCTGATGGAAATCCAAAAATCATTCCCGCCAAAATAATTATAAATAAATCCAAGTACAAAAATGAAATTGGTGAAAAAATAATTTTACTTAATGCGGCCAATGCTGCTAAAAGTGAAATTAAAATAAATTTGTCAAGTTTACATCCATTTACTAAAAAATTTCGGAATAAAATTAAAATCAAAGTAACAACAGCCGCAATAAATCCTTCGATACGTACAGCGTCGTCAGGTTCCTTACCCGCTATCGAAAACATAAATGCCGCTACTAAAATTAAAATGAATGTAAAATAATCTTTTCGCATTTTTAAAAATTCCCCCATATTTTCATATCCTATCGCATTCTAAAATATAAATAAGTATAACACAAAAGCAGGGATTTAAAATGCAGAAACTTGTGGAATTTTTTCGGCTTAGTGCCTATGGCACAATTATTTCTTTCATTATGTTAATTACTATTTTTATTACTAAAAATTATATGCCGTACGAATTATTTTTACGTGAGGCACTTCCATTTTATAAAACTGATTTCAAATTTCTATTCACTACTAAAAATTATAATTTAACTAATGAAAATGAAAATGATTTTAATAATAACTGTGAAGTTTTTAATAAAATTGAACCATCTGATTTGATTAACGATATTGAATATAAAAAAGTTACTAAACCAATTTTCGATAGTGAGCAACTTTGTGATTTAACTTTCTTGAAAAGTAAATTTTATTCCGTTGATAAAAAAACTGATTTGACATTAAATGATTTTGACGTAAAAAAATTCTTAGCCGCCGATACTTCTATTAATAATTCTACCGATAAGGTTAAAATTTTAATTTTCCATACTCATTCTACTGAAATGTATAAAGATAGTGATAATAATAATATGTATGATGGAGTTGTCGGGCTCGGCGCTAAATTAGCTCAAATCTTAAATGATAAGTATAAAATTAAAACGCTACATCATACTAAAAGATATGATATCGTAAATTCGAAACCGGATAAACGTGGCGCATACGAACGTATGGAAACTGACGTTATCAAAATCATTAAGGCTAATCCATCTATTGAAGTCGCTATTGATATCCATCGTGATGGCGTCGCTGAAAATATCCATCTCGTTGAAAATATAAATGGTAAACCTACCGCTAAAATTATGTTCGTCGATGGACTTTGTAAATTATTCCGTAATAATATTTTGACTCCAATAAATAATTTACCAAATCCATACCTAGATACGAATTTAGCTTTAAGTTTTAAAATGCAACTAAAATGTTACGAACTATATCCTAATCTCGCTCGTAAAATTTATATCAATGCCTACCGCTATAGTTTAAATATGTTGCCAAAATCTTTATTAGTTGAAGTTGGCGCTCAAACAAATACTAAACAGGAAGCATTAAATGCCATCGAACCTTTAGCTGATGTATTAGCAAAAGTTTTATTGGAATAATAAAAAAATTCGCAGATGCGAATTTTTTTTTAATAATTTTCTCGGTACTCATCCATATACTTTTTTAATAATTTTGCTGTAGTCGGTGGTGTGTATGAAATTGCATTCGCTCCAGCCTTAATCGTTTTCAATATACTTTCATCCGTTTTTCCGCCCGTCGCTATTATCGGAATATCTTTAAATTTTTTACGTATCTGTCCAACAATTTTTGCTGTATTCTCACCGCCACTTACATTTAAAATATCTGCGCCGGCTTTTAATTTTTGTTCAATATCTACATTTTCTGACACAATCGTAATAATTACCGGAATATCCACAACACTTTTTACCTGCGAAATCGTTTGTAGTGACGTCGGTGCGTTTAAAACAACTGCTAGTGCACCTTGAAATTCTGCGTGCAATGCAACATTTTTTGACCGTAAACCTTCTGTAATTCCTCCGCCAACTCCACAAAATACTGGCATATCTGCTATCGATATAATTGCTTGCGTAATTGTAGGATGCGGTGTAAATGGATAAACTGCAATAATTGCATCGGCATCTGAATTTTTTATAATTGCTACATCGGTTGAAAATAAAATTGAATAAATAGTCTTTCCAATAATCGTTATGCCACTTGCTTTCTCTCGTATTATCGCCGGCACTTTTACTAAATTTTTATGCAAATTAGTTGTATATTGCGGACTAGTTTTCTTGACCATATGTTCTCCTTCTATTTCAAAAATTTGTATAAAAAAATGAACGGCAAACTATTTGCAGCGTTCATATTTAATCGGAGAAACAGGATTTGAACCTGCGACCTCTTGGTCCCGAACCAAGCGCTCTACCAAGCTGAGCCATTCCCCGTTTCCCTCACTTAATATACAATATTTAATTTATACTGTCAAGTTCATAGCTTTGCAAATAAAATTTATTTGTATTGAAAAATATCTTTGAATTTATCTTGTAATTATTTTATAATAAAATTATGAATTTTTATTTGTGAGGTGAAAAAACGTGGAAAATGATAATGGTTTCGAACAAATAAATCCTGATGAAATAGATCTAAACGAAATTCCGGAAGATGAATTCAATACTGTGCTCAATGACAACGATGCAAAATTTATACAAAATCTTTATTACAAGCATCATGGTAGCTCACCACGATTTCCTGGCGGTAATTGTGTATTTGCTTCTATATTGACATTTATGTCTTATGAAAAAATAGATAACATGATTAATTATGTTTTAACCAAGCAAAAAGAATTGAACAACGAACAACTTAATGATATTATCGTTCAAATATTTAAAAACACGCCAAGAACCAAAAATCGAGATATTATTTCTTACATGCGTGCTTATGTATATATCTATCTTGTTGAAAATTTAGGTGAATATTTTAAAATAGGAGGTATAAATTCTCAATTAACCAATTTAGTTAACGGCGGATATACTTTTATTGATCAATATACAATGCAAGCTTTTTGTGCAATGACTGGTCAAAATATTTTAGTATTTAAAGATAATAATAATAAAAAGTTGCAGCCAATATTGTGCTCTATTGATAAAAACAAATATTATTCTTTTGAAAAAATTTCTCGTTACCCTTCACTGTCAGGATATACTAAAACCCTTTCATATTTAAATGATGATGATGATAATTTTTATGTAAGAAATTTAAGTTGTTCTTCAGAAGAAAATGGACCAACTATATCTTCAGCTAAATTTGATGGCAACGATACAATTTCAATTTTTTGTTTTGGAAACCATTGTACTCCATTTGTTGGAAAACAAAATGTACACTTTTTTTATCGTCTTGGTGCTAAAAAAATTAATACGTCAAAAATTGAAAATTTTGTCCCACGAGATTTTATTATGAAAAAACAATTTGATGTACCAAAAAAAGATATAATGCAAAAAAATGATAAACTTAATTGGAAAACAATTTTTGCTATAACTACTGGTATTGTTTTTGCAATAGGTGTATCAATTGTTAGTGCTTTTACTTTTGGCTTAGGTTTAATTCCTGCATTATTAGCTACAAAAATTGCAATTGGTTTAGGCACGGCTTTTTCATTAGCATCATTTATATATCCTATATTCACTACCATTAAAAATAAAAAAAATAAAAAACAAGATTCCATAAATTTAAGCATTACTCCACTTTTAGATGATAATGGAAATTTAATTAATGATGAAAGCAAAAAAAATAAAAACATGTTATCAAATATTCATAACCTTACATCAGATTCAGATGAGCATATACCACCGCTTGAATCAAAACAAAATCAACTAAATATTTTTCATTAAGCAAAAAGCTAATGAAATCAACAATGTTTTTTCAGTGAAAATATTTCATCAAAAAAAATTTTTTAATATAAATTTTTGTTGAACTTTACTTGCAAAATAAAATTTTATATGCTATGATAAAAATGTAATGTTGATAAAAAATTAAATTAAAAGGAGAAATTAATTATGGATAGTATTGCTGTGAATGATAAAGAATTAAACGTTTCTTTTGATAATAATATTTGGTTTTTTCGCTTATGTAATTATTACTTCATAGCTTATGTAAAATTTAATGATGATGACTTCCAGTCTATTAACAGTTGCACTTATTATACAACAAAATGTAAACAAAAAAAGCTTTCGTTTTCGATTTGTGACGCAAAGCAAGAATATTTTCGTTATTTTGAAATTAATTTAGAAAATTTAGGTGATCTTTCAAAACTTACATTAAATTATAATAAAGAAAAGGATTCTTTTGAAACAGAAACAAAAGGTGTCACTATTAATGAAACAACAAAATATTTGCAATTTAAATGTGGTATTGAAGATGTAAATGCTTTTATGGTTAATGATAGGGTATATACTATTGATAAAAAAATTCTTTGTAATTTTAATAGTGAACAAGACATAAAATTTGGTCATATAGATAATGAAGGTAATTTTTTAGATAGTAATTTTTTAGATTGTGAAAAACAACCTTTTATAAAAAATATGTGTGTAGAAAATTTCAATGACTATGATAATACAGCTATAATAAATATGAATGATGAAAATGGTAAACTTAATATTTCTTGTAATAATGCAACCATTACCTTTGACGAAGAGCATTCAAAAATTATTAACAATAAAGCACCGACAATTGCATCATTTAGTTTGGGCGGCATATTCGCTAGTAGCGCGGTAGGTTTTGCAATAGCTGCTTTCGCTTTTAGTCTTGCAATTAGTCCAATTATTGCAGGAATAATTATTGCCGTTTCGGCTTTAGCAAGCGCCAGCTGTTTTATTTATGGCATTATCAAAAAAAGTCATACATACACTCCTAAAAAAGATGAAACACAAAATGCATCCGAAACACATAAAAGCGAAAGTGAGCTTACAAATTCAAACATTGAAGAAAATATTGATATTAATAAAATAAATGGTTCAAATTCTGAAACACCAATTGAAGACGAAAGTTTTCTCCCTAAAGAAAATGATCTACCAAACAACGAAAAAACAGTTCCTCTGCTTGATAAAAGCAACAACAACGAACATCATTATTCTGACTCTAGCAACTGATTATTAAATATAAATTTTAAAAAACATCCGTTATTTGACGGATGTTTTTTTAATGGGAAAAAAGTTGGAAAGAGGTAATAAAGTTGTCCAAAAGAAAATATAAATATCCATAAAGAAAATTATGAAATTATTAAAAAATTAGTTTGTAAAACAAAATTTTATTTGATATAATAAAAATGTAATGTTAATAAAAAATTAATTTAAAAGGAGGAATTAATTATGGCTGAAAAATCTGAAATTTATGCAAAAAATATTGAAATAATACTAAAAGATAATCAAAATAATATTACAAATTGTTTAATCTACACAGTTGATGAATATAATAAAAATTCTACGCAATATAGTGAACGTCTCGTTTTTGACTCACAAGAAAATCAACAAAATATTGTTTCATTTAAACCAAGAAATAAAGAAGGTAAAAGCTCCATCCAAAATGATTCAAATAATCTTATAGTTATTGAGTTTTTTCGAGGAGACATTTCAACTGATACAAAATTTATAGCTATTAATCCTAACAATACAGATAATGACAAAATTGTTTTAGAATTTGACAAAAATTATAAATTGACAAGTAACTGTAAAGGAGTAACTGCACTAACACTGTTAAATATTGAATTCAAAGAAAAAATAGCATTAGATTCTTTTGAAAATATTTATTCTAATAATTTTTCGATTGATAACTCTGATGATAAACCAATATTAACAGTTCCAGTAAATATAGAAATAAATCCATTTACAAATAAGCATGAAATAAAATTTCGTTATTATGATTCAATAAATAAAACCTATCTTCCTCAAGAACGCACTTTTGAACTTAATGTTTCAAATCCTTCTTCAACAGTTAATTTGATTTTTAATAACAATAAATTTGAAGCAGAAAATGCTACTATCAAAGAAACGACAAATTACTTAAACATTGAATGTAATCTTGAAAACGTAAACGCTTTTATGGTTAATGATAAAATGTTCTACATTAAAAATAAAAAAGCAAATTTTTTACCTGAATTAAATAAAAATTATGAAATAAAATTTGGTTACTATGATGAAGCTAAAAATGAATTTTTAAATTCTGAGAATCAAGTTGTTTGCGAGTTTTCACTTGATAATTTTAGCGAAGAAAATATTTTAACTGTTGATACTGAAGGCAAATGTTCTTTAACCAAAAATGGTTCAGATTTTACTTCCGATTTAAAGCAAAAAATGGTTCATAATAAAAGAGATACAAATTTAGAACTTGGTGGTGGTGGAGTATCTGGCGCAGGCGCAGTAGGTTTTGGTATAGCAATTGCTTTTGGTTTAAATCCAATTGCCGCAGCAATAATTATTGCTGTTTTGGCTGTAACATGTTTAGGTTTACTTATTCATGGTGGTATTAAAAAAAGTAAAATATACACTCCACTTAAAGAAGATAAATCACAAAAACCTGAAACAAAAAATTCTAATAAATCAAATTCAATATTTGACCAGAACAGCAACGATTCAAATTTGCCTTCTGATAAAAATGAAAATGATCAAACTCAAATTAATTCTCCTAAACCTAACTGCGAACCAGCATCTCCGACAAATACAATTTAAATAAATTATCTACGAAAGAACAAATGTTTTTTTGTAAAAAAATTTATAAATATTTTTAGCAAAAAATTAAAAATTTATATTAAATCTGCAACCAAATATTTTTTTTAATGCAAATTCTTGTTTAATTTCTATTTGCAAAATGAACTTTATATGTTATAATAAAAGTGTGATGTTTATAAAAAAATAAATCTTAAAGGAGACGATAATTATGTCTGAAGATAATAAAGCTACATTTGTCATTGTTGCACCTAATAATTATGATGTAAAAAAATATAGTTTATGTGTTCGTAATAATTTCGATAAAAATGCAACAATAGCACCTTATGGATTTTCAGAACTTGAGTTTGAATTTAACCAAACGGATAAAAATGGTAATTTGGTTGCTATAGTAGAATATAATAAATCCAAAGAACCATTGAAAAATCCAAGAATAACTCTTTTTAATGGAACTATTGATGAATCAAAAAGTTATAAACCTAAAAATATGATACAAGATGATAAACATTTATCATTTAAATATCCTGATAACAATGAGTCTGATAACGATAATAATAAATCTCAAATTTTTAAAATTAAACTTTGTGAAAGTCATGATGAAACTTTACAAAAAATAAAAAATGAAAATTTATGTTATGAATATTGGACAGAAGAGCAATTAAATGAATATAAAATTGACCAACAAGTTCAAACTGAACAAATATCACTAGATATTCAAGCTCAACAACCTGAAGAATTAATTCAATCCATAGATGGTAAATCAGATAGTCAACAAACTAAAAACGATCAAGTTGAAGAAGATAAAATAGACACAGAAAATGATAAAAATAACAACGCTACAGAAAATAATCAAATACCATTAAAAATTGATTGCCAAATTAAAAATGTAAATGCATTTTTGCTTAACGGTGAATTTCATTCCCTTGATGACAAAAATGATAAAATTTGCTTAGATAAAAATAAAGAATACAAAATAGAGCCTGTTTATTATGATGCTGAAAAACAAAGATTTTACTATTTACCTAAATCAAATGTTTATGAATTTGGTCCCTCAGATTTATGTAATATTGGTAAACTTGATTTAATTATTGACAATTATGATGCTTCTGTTCCTACCTTTACTTCTTCTTTGCCAAAAACTTCAATTCCGATTGGTTTAACTAAACCAATTAATCATGAAAAATCATCAAATTTAGAACTTGGTTTTGGTATTCCATTAGCTCTTGCAGCAATCGGTTTTGCCTTTGCTTTAGCTTTTGGTGGACTTCCTGCAATAATCGCTTTACCGTTTATCATTGGTCTAGGTATTTTAGGTGGAGGATTAATATGTAAAGGCGGTTATGATAAACATTACACATTAAAAGAACCTAAAGAAAATAAATCACAAGAATCTGAAGCAGAATATTCTGACGAAGTAACTCAAGACACAGACATTGACAATGAAGATCCAATTTGGACTTCAGTAAAATCACAATCACAAGATTCAAATGAAGACCAACCTTTTTTTGATACAAGCAATAACGATATTTTTTTAAACGATGAAGAAGAAGAGTGGGGCGAACATATAATTTAATCATTCGAAACAAAAACATCCGATAAAAGTCGGATGTTTTTTTAATGGGAAAAAATTTTGAAATAGGTAATAAAGTTGTCCAAAAGGAAATATAAATATCCATAAAGAAAATTTTATGGAGTGATTTAACAAATGAATTATTATGATGAAAGTTATACGCAAGTAATAAATAAATTCGGGACGGATTCTATCAACGGCTTAAATAATACGCAGGTAGTTGAAAATCAAAATAGGTACGGAAAAAATATAATAAGTGAACAAAAAAAAATAAGTAAGCTCAAAAAATTCCTCATGCAATTTAATGACTTCATGGTCATTATTTTACTAATCGCCGCAATAATTTCATTCGTAATAAGCTATATCAATCATGAAAATGATTTCATTGATCCTATTATTATCTTTTTCATTATAACTATTAATGCACTTATTGGCTTCATTCAGGAAAATAAAGCTGAAAAATCTATCGACGCACTTAAAAAAATAACTCGCCCTACCTCTAATGTTATCCGTAACTCCTCGATTCAAAATATTCCTGCCGATGAAATCGTCCCCGGTGATATCATCCTTATTGAAACTGGCAACTATATTCCTGCTGACGCTCGCCTTATCTCCTCTATTAATCTAAAAATTGATGAAGCTATGCTAACCGGTGAGTCTATCCCTATCGAAAAAAATGCCGACTTAATCCTAAATCCCGATACCCTCTTAGCTGACCGTATTAATATGATTTATTGCGGTAGTTTTGCAACTTCCGGTCGTGGTAAAGCTATCGTTACTTCTATCGGAATGAATACACAAGTTGGAAAAATTGCCGATATGATTATGACAAATGATGATAGTGAAACGCCACTCCAAAAACGTTTAGATCATACCGGTAAAATTTTAGGACTCGGTGCATTATCTATCTGCACCCTCATTTTTATCATGGGCCTATTCAAAAAAATTCCACCGTTTGAAATGTTTATGACGAGTGTAAGCTTAGCTGTTGCCGCTATTCCTGAAGGTTTACCCGCTATCGTTACAATTGTTTTGGCAATCGGTGTTCGTCGTATGGCAAAACAAAATGCGATTGTGAAAAAATTACCGGCCGTTGAAACTTTAGGTTGCGCAAATGTAATTTGCTCCGATAAAACTGGTACTCTTACTCAAAATAAAATGCACGTTGTTGAAATAAAAAATTATCTGTCAGATAAATCTAAACTTCTCGAATACGCTTGTCTGTGCAATAATACAATATTAAAAAATTCTGAAACTATTGGCGACGCAACTGAATCCGCATTAGTTAATGCGGCGCTCGATAGCGGTATAAATAAAAATGATTTGGATAAAAAATATCCGCGCGTAAATGAAATACCGTTTGACTCCAAACGTAAACTTATGACTACCGTCCACAAAATTAATGGAAAATATCTCGTGATAACTAAAGGCGCGCCCGACGTTTTACTTTCACATTGCAAAGATATTCACGAAAAAACAATTGCTGCCGACAATAAAAATATGGCGTCAAAAGCATTAAGAGTTTTAGGCGTCGCGTTCAAAATCGAAAATCAATTCCCCACAATACATATTGAAAATAATTTAACTTTTGCCGGATTATTTGGAATGATTGACCCGCCGCGCGATGAAGTTACTGACGCCGTTCAAAAATGTAAAACTGCCGGCATAAAACCTGTCATGATTACTGGCGACCATATCTTAACGGCTGAAGCTATCGCTAAAAAAATTGGTATCCTACAATTCCCCAATAAATCTATCAGTGGCGCCGAACTCGCTAAATTAACTGATGACGAACTCGCAAAAAATATTTTCGATTACAGTGTTTTCGCACGCGTTTCCCCCGAACACAAAGTTAAAATCGTTAAAGCCTTCAAAAAAAATAATTCTATCGTCGCAATGACTGGCGACGGCGTAAATGATGCACCCGCGTTAAAAATTGCCGATATCGGTTGCGCTATGGGAAAAACCGGAACCGATGTCGCTAAAAGCGCTGCCGATATGATTTTAACCGACGACAACTTTTCCACAATCGTTAAAGCTGTAAGTGAAGGACGCGGAATTTATTCCAATATCAAAAAAGCTGTGCATTTTTTACTTTCTAGCAATATCGGTGAAATCATTACAATTTTTATGGCAATATTTTTTGGCTGGAAATCACCGCTACTTGCAATTCAATTGTTATGGGTCAATCTCGTTACGGATTCTTTACCTGCAATTGCATTAGGGCTTGAACCGCCACAAGAAAATATTATGTATGAAAAACCTGTGCGTAATACTCAAAGTTTATTTACCGGTGGATTATGGCAACGAATAATAATTGAAGGCGCAATGATTGGAATGATAAGTTTAATTGCGTTCGCACTCGGAAATGTTTACTATAATTTAACGGCCGCACGAACTATGGCTTTTGCTACATTAAGTATCTCGCAGCTCGTCCACGTATTTAATATGCGTACGGAAAAATCTATTTTCGAGTCAAATATCTTTGGCAATTTATATATAATCATGGCGTTTATAATTTGTTTCGTACTACAAGCATCAGTAATTATGATAAAACCACTGAGTGAAATCTTTCACGTATGCCAATTAACTTCGACGCAATGGCTTATTGTAATTATTTTATCACTTGTTCCAATATTTGTAGTTGAAACTGAGAAATTTTTAATTAAACGGTATAATTAATTTTTGATACCTAAAAATTTTTTAAGAATCGCACCAAAAAATTTTGGTAATTTAATGACTTTAAATTTCATTTACATTCACCTCAACAATAAAGAATCCAGAAGCCGACAATTATCATAATAACGGCAAGGAAATATCCCCATACCGGTACGAATAGGACTAAAAACATTCCGAGGCCCATTGAAAATAGGACTAGCCCGATAACTTTTTTCATTAATTACACCTCAGAGTTTTTTTTGATATATAATACGGCTCGTAAGTTTAAGAAGTTACAAAAAAAATGGCGCGTAGTGCGTCATTTTTTATCAACTTGATTACTAAAAATATTTCTGATAGAATTTAAGTTAACTGTAAACAAATGAAATTTTCTATAAGTTATTCACAACCTGTTGATAATTTTGTGTATAACTTACCTATATTTTTCATAAAATCGTACAAGTTTTTAGTTTGTATTGTATATAATTTTTATCCACAATTGTTTGTATCATATCAAAATATATGTACAAAAAAATTTTTTTATGCGTACCTACGTAAAAAAAATGGAGGCACAAAGTTATGCACAATCCTCAATCTCTTTGGAATGATACTTTAAAATTATTAGAGAATAATTTTACTGAAGTCGTTTTTAATACTTGGATAAAAAAATTAGTACCAATTAAAATCGAAAATAATTGCCTAATCCTTAAAACTGACCAGAATTTTTTTAAAACAACTATCGAACAACGCTACCTAAATACAATTATAAATTGCCTGCAATCCGTCTCAAATTCAACTATTACCGCTAAAATAGTAATTGATAGTGAATTATCTAACGAGCCAAAAATAAAATCGTCTAAAAAAAATAATTTAAATCCTAAATATATTTTTGAAACATTTGTGCGCGGTAAAAGTAATGAATTGGCATATGCAGCAGCATTAGCAATTGCTGAAGCGCCCGGCCAAACAACTTATAATCCTTTGTTTCTATACGGAGGAGTTGGGCTTGGCAAAACACATCTTATGCATTCAATCGGTAACTATATTTTGAATCAATCGCCGAATTCAAAAGTTCTTTACGCATCAACTGAAACTTTTACAAATGAATTGATAAATTCTATTCGCGAACGTAAAAATCAAGAATTCCGAAATAAATACCGTGATATTGATGTTTTGCTCATCGACGATATTCAATTTTTATCAGATAAAGAAGGAACGCAAGAGGAATTTTTCCACACGTTCAACACTTTGTACGATGCAAATAAACAAATTGTAATTTCGAGTGACCAACCGCCAAAAGAAATTAAAACTTTGGAAAATCGTCTGCGCTCACGATTTGGTTGCGGTTTAATAGTTGATATAACGCCGCCAGATTTTGAAACTCGTAGTGCAATTGTTGAAAAAAAAGCGGAACTCGACCATATAAAAATTTCTCCTGAAGTTACGAAATTTATTGCAAAAAATATCGCATCAAATATTCGTGAACTTGAAGGCGCATTGAATAAAGTTGCGGCATATTCTAAATTAACTAACACACAAATTACATTGGAATTAGCTGAAAATGCACTGCGAGATTTAATCAGTGAAGCAGCGCGCCCAGATATAACTGTTGAGTTCATACAGGAAATTGTGGCAAATTATTTTAACATAACAGTCGAAGATATGCGTGGGAAAAAGCGTACGCAAAATATAGCTTATCCGCGTCAAATTGCAATGTATCTTTCACGTAAATTAATTGATACATCTCTGCCGAAAATTGGTGAAAAATTTGGCGGACGCGACCACTCAACCGTTATTCATGGTTGTGAAAAAATTTTTAAGGAACTCGAAAACGATATTGAATTAAAAAAAACAATTGAAGACCTAGAAAAAAAGATAAAATGTGAATAAAATCGCGCCACTCAAAATAAATTATTTTGGGTGATATTTTGATTTTCATAACTGCAAACAGTGAACAAAATAATTTTTGCATCAATAAAAATTATTGCGATGCGATAGCTTCATTCGGGCAAACTCCGATTTTAATTTCAACTTATAATATAAATCTTATTGACAAAATAATTTCCGTGGCAGATGGAATTTTATTGAGCGGTGGCGCCGACATTCATGCAAAATTCTTCAATCAAGAATTACATCCCGCAGCTCAAAATATAAATGAAAAACGTGACGAGTTTGAAATTTTGCTTTGCCAAAAAGCAATAGCAAAAAATTTGCCAGTGCTAGGAATTTGTCGCGGTATTCAAATTTTAAATATTGCGCTCGGCGGAAATATTTTTCAGGATATTCCTAATCATATGCAAACTACTCCGCGCGATCTTCCATCTCATCGTATAATGGTAAAAAAATCTTCAATGCTTTTTAAAATCACGAATGCAACTGAAATTGATGTAAACTCTTTTCATCATCAAGCAGTAAATGTTTTAGGTAAAGATTTAGCGATAAGTGCAACAGCTGATGATGGAACAATCGAAGCAATTGAACATACTCAAAAAAAATTTGTGATTGGTGTTCAGTGGCATCCAGAAGCGTTAAATAAAGTTTACGCTGTACATAATAAAATTTTTGAAGCATTTGTCAATGCAACTTAACTTTACTGTTAATATTTTTTGTGATACAATTTTTCGTGGAGGCGATATTTATGGATTTAAAAGGCAGTAAAACTGAAAAAAATTTAATGGCGGCATTCGCTGGTGAATCGCAAGCCCGTAACAAATACACATATTATGCATCGCGTGCAAAAAAAGATGGCTTTGAGCAAATCGCTAATATTTTTTTGGAAACCGCTAACAATGAAAAAGAACATGCAAAAATTTGGTTTAAATTGTTAAATGATGGCGACATTAAAGATACAGCTGAAAACTTAGCTGATGCAGCTGCAGGTGAAAATTACGAATGGACTGATATGTATAAAACTTTTGCTGCTGAAGCAAAAGAAGAAGGATTTAACAAAATCGCATATTTGTTCGAAGCTGTAGGTGAAATTGAAAAAGAACATGAACAACGTTATTTAGCATTATTAAAAAATCTTGAAACGCATCGAGTTTTTGAGAAAGATGGAAAAGTTTATTGGCAATGTTTAAATTGCGGACATATTGTTGAAGCAACAAAAGCTCCTGATATTTGCCCGGTTTGCTCGCATGCAAAATCTTACTTTGAATTAAAAAAACAAAATTATTGATAATTTTTTTAGACTAATTTAAATTTGATGTTGATTTTCAAAACAAAAAAGCGCTTAATTAGCGCTTTTTTTCATATAATTTAAACCAAAGTTGTGATATAATACCGAATAAATTTAATTTGAAAGGAAAGAAAAATTATGAGCGAAAAAAATAAAAGTAGTTTCTCTGACAGATTAGGATTTGTAATGGCTGCTGCTGGTAGCGCTGTCGGTCTCGGAAATATTTGGCGTTTCCCTTATTTAGCAGCAAAAGATGGTGGCGGAATTTTTATTTTTTGCTACATCATATTGGCTGCAACTTTTGGCTTCACTCTCCTTACTACCGAAGTTGCAATTGGCCGAAAAACAGGTAAAAGTCCATTGACAGCTTATGGCCAACTCCATAAAAAATGGGGTGGCATCGGAATTATTACAACGCTCGTACCAATCATGATTTTGCCATATTATTGCGCAATTGGCGGCTGGATTCTGAAATATTTTGAAATATATCTAACCGGGCAAACGCAACTTGCGGCCACTGATAAATATTTTTCTGAATACATATCTAGCAACTTTCAACCCGAAATTTTTATGATTATTTTTCTTGTCATCTCCGCCGCAATAGTTTTTTTAGGCGTCGACAAAGGAATTGAACGGCTCGGCAAAATTTTAATGCCAATACTTTTAGTCATCATTACCGCAATTTCCATTTACTCAATAACTATTCGCCGCACCGATATTAACGGCATTGTACGAACAGGTATTGACGGCTTAAAGATGTACGTTATTCCCGATTTCACCGGCTTAACCTTGAAAAAATTTGTCATCATCATGATTGACGCAATGGGTCAACTTTTCTTTTCAATCAGTGTCGCTACCGGCATCATGGTTACCTACGGCTCATATGTAAAAAAAGATGTCAACTTGATGAAATCAATCAACCAAGTTGAAATTTTTGATACAATTGTCGCTATCCTCGCCGGGCTTATGATTGTCCCAGCCGTTTACGTTTTCATGGGCACAGATGGAATGTCGGCCGGTCCCGGCTTAATGTTCGTCTCATTGCCAAAAATTTTTTACTCAATGGGAAAAATCGGAACGCTATTCGGCGCAATATTCTTTTTGATGGTAATATTCGCCGCAATTACCTCAGCCGTATCCGTTATCGAAACTATCGTATCAAATCTTATTGACAAATTTAATTTCTCACGCACAAATAGTTGCATAATTGTGTCCTTATACGGACTTATCGGTGGAATTATTATGTGCTTGGGCTATCAACAATTATATTTTGAATTTAAATTACCAAACGGCGTTACCGGCCAAATCCTAGATATTTTCGATTATGTCAGCAACAATTGTCTAATGCCATTAGTCGCACTTTTGACTTGCATATTAATCGGATGGGTAGTCGGCCCAAAAGCTATCATAGATGAAGTTTGCCTTGGCGGATACAAATTTAGCCGTCAAAAATTATATATCATAATGGTAAAATTTATCGCACCCGCAATGTTATTTTTCGTATTACTACAATCGATAGGAATAATGAAACTTTAAAAATCCGTCCTTTTTTTATAAAAAAAGTATAAAAAAAATCTTTGTGTGGGTTCACACAAAGATTTTTTTGTTAAAGTTTATTTTTGTTACTTTTTCTTTTCAAAGAAAAAGTAAGGTTTTGTTAAAATAAGTTTAATCTATTTTTTTCAATCCAATTCCTGTTACACCACTCAAAATTGAAAAAATCGGACAAATAAAACTAAAGAATGCAAACGGTAAAAAATTTATTACGGACACACCTAAAGTATTTGCTGCAAATGCACCTTCAATTCCCCACGGTATAATGTAATTCGTTAAAGTTACACTGTCTTCGAGCGAGCGACTTAAACTTACTGGCGCCAAATTTAATTTACGATAAATCGGTTTGAATGCGTTGCCCGTCAAAATAATTGCCAAATACATTTCACCAATGAAAAGATTCATGAAAATTCCTACTAACACTGTCGCGAAAATTAAAGCTGCGGGCGTTTTTAATTTCACAATTAATGGATTCATTGCCGTTTCAATAATTTTTAGGCGCATTAACAATCCACCTAATGCCAACGCCATTACTATTAAAAATACGCTTTCCATCATGCTATCAATACCGCCACGACTTAAAAGTGAATCAATAATTTGATTGCCCGTTTGCAGCGCATAACCTGACTGCAAAAGATTTGCCAATTTCAAAAAATTAAATGTTGCATCGTTAAAAAAAATTAACACAACAGAAACTACAATATTCAAAAAAAGTGTCGGTATCGCCGGCAATTTAAACCATGCGCAACCAAACATCAATAGCACCGGAATTATCGTCCACACGCTAACATTAAAATTTGCCTCTAGCAAATTAATCATATTTTGTATCTCACACAAATCTGCCGTCGAATGTGTTTGCCCCAAAATAAAAAACAAAATCAGCGAAATGATAAAAGCCGGAACCGTTGTCCACATCATATTTTTTATATGTGCGAATAAATCTGCACCTGCAACTCCCGGAGCAAGATTAGTTGTGTCAGATATTGGCGACATTTTATCGCCAAACATTGCGCCCGAAATAATTGCGCCACAAGTCAAGGACGGATTAATTCCTAAAGTATAACCAATGCCGAGCGTTGCAATTCCAATTGTGGAAATCGTAGTCATACCACTACCAATGAATAAACCAACTAATGAGCAAACGATGAAAACGGACGGTACAAAAAATTTGATATTGATTAACTTAAATCCCCAAAACATCAGTGATGGAATAACGCCAGCTTTCACCCATACAGCAATTAACGCGCCGATTAAAATAAAAATAACGATTGGAATGACGGCAACTTTGATGCCGTCGACAATTCCAGAATCTATGTCGTCCCAATCATATCGACAAATATAACGGCCATAAAAAATCAAAACGCCAATGAAAAATAATATTGGCATTTGCGGCGAAATTCCTAACCCAATTACACTGACGCCTAAAATTATTAGCATTAGCGACAAAATTAAAATGCTTTCTGTAAAAGTAATTTCCCTCATAATTTTTGCGCCTCATTAATTAAAAAGTTGCGAAACGGATAAACCTTCATGTACATGCTGAATCGCGGCAGAAAAAATATGTGCAACCGAAATCAATTTTAATTTGTCAAATATTTTTTCCTTCGGCAAATTAATCGTATCTAATACAACCAACTCATTTATGTCAGATTTATTTATCTTTTCAATCGCGTTTGCCGACAACAACGCATGCGTACAGCAAGTATAAATTTCTTTTGCGCCACGTTCTTTCAACGCATTCGCCGCATTTGTAATCGTTCCCGCCGTGTCAATTATATCGTCAACCAAAATCACCGACCTATCATTGACATCGCCAATTATATTCAAAATTTCTGAAACATTTGGCTCTGGCCGCCGCTTATCAATTATCGCCATTGGCGCATTTAATTTTTCTGCAAAACTTCTTGCACGTGCAACACTACCAAAATCCGGCGCAACAATCGTAATATTTTCATGCTCGCCATTAAATTTATTTTTAAAATATTCTACAAATAAAGGCACACCAACAAGATGATCAACAGGTATGTCAAAAAAACCTTGAATCTGCGCACAATGCAAATCCATAGTCAAAATTCTATTCGCTCCGGCACATGTAATAATATCTGCAACAAGTTTCGCGCTAATTGGATCACGCGCGCGTGTCTTACGATCTTGACGTGCATAACCAAAATACGGAATAACTGCATTAATACTACCAGCCGATGCCCGCCGCATTGCATCTATCATAATTAAAAGTTCCATTAAATTTTCATTTACGGGCGGTGAAGTTGATTGGACAATAAAAACATCGTTGTCGCGTACCGTTTCATTTATTTGCATATTAATCTCGCCGTCACTAAATCGTTTGACCTCCGATAAACCTAATGATAAGCCGAGATTAGCAGCAATAGCTTCAGCTAAATTTTTATTTGCATTACATGCGAAAATTTTAATGCTACCATCTTTTAGCATATGTATACCTCTTTTTCAGAAAAATTATTAATTCCGAAACGATTATAACACTTGTCATGAAATAAGTTCAAACTGAAAAAATTTTTTACGTATAAAATGTACAAAAAAAATTCCCATGATATCATTGGGAATTTTTTATGAAAAAATTTATATATCAATAACAAATTTTTTATTATTTGTCACCAATATTAATTTTGATTTTATATATTTTAATGTTCTTGAGATCTTGGCATATTATTTAAATTAGGAATTGGAACAGGCTTTTGCGATTCAATAGCATTTAATTTGTCCAAAACTAACTTTTGTTTAAATTTCGGATAGCTATTAGCCAGATTTTTAAGGTATAAACGACAGGCTAAAATTTGGGCATCACTTAAATTATTAAACCGCTTAATATTTAATCCAAGAGATATTATATCAATTAACTCTCTAGTATCCATATCATTTATAATTGGCGGATTAAAAATATAGTCCAAATAAACTTTCTTATCATCTTCTGAATAATTATTAGCCGGATCTTGTACATATGAAACACATTCTAAAAATTTGTCTTTGCTTAATTTAGCAAATGCACTCTTAGCAAAGAATATATCATAATCAATTATTTCAAATAAAAGTTTAGGTTCCATAACATTAAAAACTTCTCGATTAATATTAATTAATTTAGGCACCATTATTAGCTTTTTTTCTGTTTCATTAGTTTGTACATATTTAATACAATCTAAAATTTTGTTTGCACTTAAAGCAGCTAACGTGGCTTCATTTAATAGACCACTTTCTACTATTTCAACTAAAGATTTAGCATCTATATTATTTATAATTTGTGGATTAAGAGAGATTACTTTCTCTAAAAATTTTTTTCCTAAATTACTCCATTCCCCCGAATTTTGTATATAGGAAACGCACTCTATAATTTTTTCGTTGCTTAATTCATTCAAGCTATCATTATTCAATAAGTCAAAATTAAGCAACATAATCAAATTGTCAGACGTTAGTCTATTTATACAACTCGGTTTACTATCGACTAAGTTGCTCAAGATAGTTATATCTCGTACCGGTCTCGCTCCCTTGTATCCTTGCGCAACTTCAAGGAGCTCTTGAAATTTTTCATCATTTAAATCGACTAATGATTTAGTAGATAATGATTTATTATACAACATTTTATATAAACGTTTAGATTCCATATTATTTAAATCTTTAGACGCCGCATCATTATTTAATACAAAATTTCCATTTTCATTCATAGTTAACCATCTCCTATTAATATAATTTATAATAAAGCATTTATACCAATAATTCTATTATATTACATGAAAATTAAAAAGTCAACCCATAAATCAAAAAAAATTTATATATAAAAAAATCCACTCATATAGATTTTTTTAACTGCAGCTTTTTCAAAAAGATAACACTCACAAAATAACTATAACATTTGGTAAAAAATAAGTTCAAATAAAAAAAATTCCCTTTGCAATAAGGGAACTTTTTTCGAAAAAATTTATATTACCTCTTGAATCATTTCATTATTTTGCATCGGTGGAATTCCATTTTGTTGATTATTTTCATGATTTTGAATTTGCATATTTTGTTGTTCTTGTACTTTTTGAACATCATTTAAATTTGGAACTAGATCATGATTTTCAACAATTACTCTATTTGATTTTTGTTTTTTATTTTTATGATTAAAAGCAAAAGTAGAAAAACTAGCCAAACCAGTGATAGATAAACCTACTGCTACTCCCAATCCAATTCCAAAAGGTATAACGGATGCAACAAAAGTTAAAATCGCAATAGTAACTGCAGCTACTATCAAAGTAATACCTGTTATAGTAAAAGTCAAATTACAAGCTTTGTCAAAAGATTTCTCTTCATTTTGTTCAGAAATAGAAATATTTTCTTTAAAAGATTCAATTCGCATTTCTAAGGCTTCAGGATCGTTTCTAACTCCCCGCCTAATATTATCGAAAAAAGGTTTATATCTATTTCTTAATAAAATTTTTTTACGAACACAAAAACCTTTTGCAATAAAACTAACTGCACTAGCCGCAAAGAAACTTACTAGTGAACTCAAACCAATAGCTAAAGGTATAAAAGGTACAGCAAAAGTTAAAACGGTAATAGCAATAGAAATTAATGTAAAAGCGGTACTCATTATAGTAAATGCTAAGTTATAAGATCTATTTAAAAAATTTTCTTTCAAAATTTCTAATATACATTTAGGAATTTTTTTCTTTTTTCTACTTGCATAATTTAAAAAAATATCATACCCATATTTTACATAATCCAAAAAGCTGTCACAGATATCAGTTATCAATGAATAATTACTAAAATAATGATATTTTTCTTCCGCAGCTGACGCTAACAATAATTTAAAATATAACTTTGTCTTTTCTATATTTTGTGCATCATCACCTATTTCACAACTTATAATAAAATCAAACATTTTTTTAAGCGTTAAATTTTCAAGATAATGTACTCTTGATAAAAAAACAAAAAACATTTTTTGCAAGATTTCAAAATTTGCACCTTTTTTCTCTATAAAAATATCAAGTAAATATTTAAACTCTTCTTCTTGATATAAATGATTAAGATTTTCATAGCTCATATTCGGCAAATTTTCATAAATTATTTCTTTAGTAACATCATTTTTATTTTCAAATAAATACTCAAAAAATTCACTTCTCTCTGATGCTTTTTTCGCCAAGAGTTTTATATCACTTCTTTCAAAATTTATACAAATAAATTCAAAAAGAGGTCCCAACCAAACTCGATTATAACGATAATAATCTTCACCATGAATATAATAACTTTTCTCATTAATAAAAGAAAAATCAATATAATCTTTATATATAATCATTTTTTCAAAAAATTTATGATTAAAAATATTCCGGCATGCGTCTAAACTATGACGTTCAATATAAGCAAAAATTGAATGATTTTTTATTGAAAACAAATTAAAAAGCTCTTTTACAAAATCTCCTGGCAAATTATCATTATTTTTAAAATACTCAATTAGCTCAATAGCTTTTCCGACATTAAACCAAGCAAAACATTTAATATCAATAAATTGATACCACTCAATAATTTTTCTACACGTTACCTTATCTATAATCGATGGTCTAATAATTAATTTTTTAAAAGTTTCTTGTTTCACTTCTCCAGAATAATTATTATTCGGATTTTGTACGTATGCCATACAAGCTAAAATTTTTTCGTCATTTAACCACGACAGTTGCTCACTGCTAAAATAATTTATATAGTTAATTATTTTTTTTGGTTCCCATTGATTTAACTCATCCTTTGAAACATTAACAGAAGTCCGACCAGTTTCATATTTATAAGCTTTAACTTCATCCGGCCAATTTTCATAAATTTCTTCAAGGTCAGGAGATAAAATTAATTCTTCACCTACAACAATTTTATAAGCTGTCTTAAAATCAACTAAAATTACAGAGCCTAATTTTTCATCACCTAAACTCAAAAGTTGTTTTTGAGGCTTTAATAAATTACTCTGTGTAACGTGAAAATTTTCCACATTTTGTCTTGCTTCTTCGGAATATAAAAAATCATACAAATTCTTTATTATAGTTTTTATTTCTCCATAATCGTTTTGATTAACAAAATCTTGACAAATAAATTTTATGGAAAAATCTAATATTTGCTCCGGATTTGATACTTTTTTATTTTTAGCAAGCAATGCAAATTCAGTTTTTGCGAATTCTTCAGGCATTTTTTGAAAAATTTCTCTTAAATCTATAATTTTTATAATAATAGCTTTTCTGGCTTGAGGAAATAAATTTAAACAATGTATCATACATGCAAAAAAAATACATTGAAAATAATGAACATGAAAAAAAGAATCGCTTAACATATCATTATTTACGATTATGTCTTTATATATTTCTGGTTGAAAATATCTTTTTTCTTTATTAATCTCGTCGAGAAACCAATATCTTATATCAGAAACATAAGCTTCTTTACCATCTTGCAGAGAGTTCATGGAATCTTCTGAAAATTTTTTGGCAGCATTTACTATACATCTTTTTAAACTTTCTTTTTTATGTAAGGAAATTTTTCACTCAAAGCATTTAATATTTTGTCATCAATTTTAAGTTTAAATGTTTTATTTTCAATAAAAATAAATTCATTCAATAAATCCAAATTTAAAAAATCAATATCATTTTCTGTAATCGTTTCATTGCATTGTGTTAAAAATGTCTGCGTATTCTTTGCAATATTTATTAATAAATCACCTTTAATTTTATTCAATAAAACTGGTAATCCTGCATTTAGCGGAAGATTATAAAATTGATATTGCTTTTCATTTTCATAAAATTCAATTCCATCCCAAAACATTTTGAAAAGATTATTTTCTGAATTTCTATTAACACTATAATAATCACTATCACCATAACCAACAGCATTTATATCAAATGTCTCACATTGTAAAAAATCCGTAGGTCTTATTTTTTTCCTGCCAATAACATTACCTAATTTATCAAGAAATTCTCTCAAAACACTTTTAGAAATTCCTGAAATTTCAGATACTTCATCAATTTGATTGCTAATATAAATATGGTAAATTTCTAACGCTCTATATGTTTGACATGTATTTAAAACTGAAACAAAAAGTCCAGTAGTTATTTGAACTACAGAAGTTACTGCAACTGTCAACATTGGCTTCCCCGAAGAGTCAATAATATATTTTGATGTAATTGTCTCACGATTAATTATACTTTCATCTATATTTTCGTTCACAATCAAATCCTCCTTTACAACGTAATCTATTGTATATAATTTTATTATACTAAAAATTTCATTAAAATAAAAGAAATTTATTACATTTCTTTTTGACTTAAACTATTTTCAGATTCCGGTCTATCTGTTTGTGCAAAATTTTTGATACGTTCTTTAATTGGTTTGCGCCAACCATATAAAACTTTTTCAGTTTTTGTATAAGTTTCTGGATCTCTTTTCATTAATTCATCATTTTTTCCTTTATCAAAAAATTTTGAAGCTAAACCAGTGCTTACTGCTCCAATAACAAATAATGCTACAGCTATACCTAATCCAATTCCAAAAGATAAAAAACCAAGTAAAGCTAAAGGCAATAGTGTAATTGAAGCTGAAACTGCAGCAATTCCTGAACTTATAAACGCTATATTACGTTTTTTGTGCAATGATTTTTCTTCTGTGTTTTCATTTTCCATTGCTACTGTTTCATTTTTACCTTCAATTTTTACATTGCTTTTATCTTCAGCTTTTCGCTTTTTCTCTTCTTCCTCATCTTTTGCTTCCATTTTTACTTCTGATTTTACAGTTTTTTCAGTAACTTCAGATTTTTTCTTTGTTTCTATTTTTTCATCTAAATTTTTTAATAACAAATTAACATTATTTCCAAATTTTTCTATTAACGTTCTAATTTCTTCTTCTGATATAAACGACCTATATCTAACAAATAATGAATTTAATACGCTTTCTTGATTAGGCAACTTTAACAATATTTCATTAAATCTTTTATCACTAACTGCTCGTATAACAGCACAGCTATTACTTTCAAAAGCATCTATTAAGATTTCATCAGATAAATCATCAACATATTTATTAAAGTAGCTTATTATAATATTTAAATTATCAGGTTTAGAATTAACCAAATTTATAAAACTATCTTTACTAATCAAATTTTTTATATTTTCATTTTTAAATTTGCATAATTTTAATAAATTATCATTATTAACTTTACTATTAATATAAGCAATCAAATTTGCTTTAAAGTTTTCATTTTGTAGCATATCAACTATTAAATTTTCATATTCATTCAATATTTCTATAAAATCATCATCATTTGAAATATTATTAGGGAAAATAGACATAAGCTTATTTTTATAATTTTCATCTAAAATTGATAATTTCAACATTGCTTCTACTGGTAATTTTGTAAATTCTGAAGATATTACTTCATTTATTGCCTTAACAAAACTATTTTCACTTGAGTTGTCTTTTACATATTCTATCGTTTTAAGTACATAATTACTATCCAGTAAAAAATTTTTTAATAAAGTTTTTGTTTTTGTTTTTTCTGCATCTTTGTCAAAATCAAAATAAAGTTTTGTTGCAAAAATTCTTGACTCAAAATCAAGATTATAAAAAGATTTGTTCTCAAATAATTTTTTTTCTATAAGAATTAAAAAAAATGATTTTATGTTCTCTGGCATATTATCAACTGAATAATTTTTTTGGCCAAATCTCATTAATAGTGAAAATTTACTGTCCTTTATCTTCGGAGCTATAACATTTAACAGCTCTTCATCTTTTACCATTAAATCTAACAAAATTTCATTGTTATTTATCTCATTTATAAAATCTGGACTATTTTTTAATATTTTCTGCAAAATTTTAATACCGTTATCATCTTTTTTACCATATACGAAATTCACTAAATCATTAAAGTGCATAAATTTTCCATCAATTAAATCAAAAAAATAATCAAACCTAGCATAAATTTGTTCTATTAGTACATAATTTATTGCTTGCGGTACAATTTTTAATATATATTTGGGCACCTTTGATACTTTCTCAGCAATATATTTTAAGAAATCAACATTTTTTGCACTATTTTGGCATAAATCATTAAAATATAATTTTAAACGTTCTTGTTTTTCAAAATCATTCTCATTTATTTTGCAATATATTATAAGGTCAAAAATTTGTTTCGGTTGCATAGTTTTAAACAAATCTCTATTAAAATAAGCAGTAGCAAATACTTTTTTTAACCATTCGAATCCTATACTTTTTTTATCTAAAAAATAATTTATTAAGTCTGTAAATTTTCCTACGTTTAAATATTTTAATATTCTAGCTCCAATATAATTATAATTAGTTTCAATTTCTTCCGGCGTAAAATATAAAATGAATTCAGGATAATATCTTATTTTTTTCATTAAAATTGATTTTGCTAAACCAGTATCTTGATGAGTTTTATTTTCTCTTATAAACGTAATTAATTCTCTAACTTTTTCATTCGGAAATTTTGAAATAGAACCTTCATCAACGTCTCTAAAAAACTCTAAAATATTTTTTATTTGAGCACAATTTAAAACTTTATCACAATATAAATTCAAAAAAGGACCTCTTACTAAGCTTTGAACATTATCATTTTCTATATTACGACCAAGATAATTCAAAAAATTATTTAATAAAATATCATTATCACCGCCACCAATCATTGATCTAAAACAATCATAACGACGCTCAAAAAATTTATCAAATTCTATAACATTCTGAAATTCTACTATTTTTGCAAAAAATTCTTCATCTCTTATAAAATTTTGCTTTACTGTATTATTATTTGTCAACAATTTAAAAACTTTTTCAGAAAGGCTAATTGGAACATTATTTCCATGTTTAATATAATTTACTAAATTAATAAGTTTATTATTATCTATATTGCAATGATTAATATCAATGTAGTCAAATAATTCAACAATTTGCTGCGCTGTTAAAGAATTAATTATATTAGAGTTAAGATTAACAAAAACTCTAAGCAAATCATTTTTTCTTTCAGCAGTATAATTTCTTTCTGGCTTTAGCACATAAAAAATACATTGCAAAATTTTATCTGTTTTCAATGAATTTAATTGTGCAGATCTTAATAACGCAATATGCTCAACTAAATCTTCAACTGATACATTATTTATTTCTTGTCCTCTTAAACGATCTATTGTAACTTCATAATCAAATAATTCTGGATTAGAAGTATCAAAATTTGTGTAAGCATCCATAACTTCTTGTGATAAATTTAATTTTCTACCTGTAACAACTTCATATAATATTGGTAAAGGAACTTTTACTTCACCATTTTTCTCTATAAATAAATCTTTTGAATTTAAAAAAGTAAATTGCGTAGTATGATAATTAGTACCTGATACTACTTGTCGTGCTTCATTTGAAAATAGATCAGCATATATATTTGTTGTTGTATTTAATATTTTTTCTAAAACATTTTCTGAAATATCATCGCCACAAAATTTTTTTATAATAAACTTTACTTTTTCAGCAGGCGATAAAATTAAAGCATGTTCTGCAACTTTGAAATCATCTGAAGCTTTGAAATCATCTAATGTCATTTTTTCAAAATCACTTCTAACTTTTATAATTCTATCAATTATATTCTTTCTTGTATTAACATCTGCATCCACACTTAAAAAATGCATAATACACGCCGTGACAATACATTGAAAATAATGAATCGTAGCAAAAGAATCATTTAAAAGACCATTTTGGCTTATTTCTATTGGTTTATAAATTTCTTCTGAAAAAAATTTATCTTTATTAAAACTATCTACAAGCGAACTAGATATCAAGTCTATATAATCTTCTATTTCTCTGCAATAATATACAAAAGCAGATACCGCGTCTTTCGTTTTATTGTTTTTAAGATGTTGCAAAATTTTTTGTGGACTAATTCGATGCGAAAGATTTTCACATAACTTATCATATATAAGTTGGCCTGTTTCATTTAATTCACCTTCCGCATCATAAATTGTAAATTCATCATCGTCATTTTTACTACCTTTACATTTTTCAATAAAAACATCTTGTTTTAAAAATTCAAAATCTGTAACTTCATAAGGTTTTTCACCTTTATTTAAAAATTCCCAAAAATTTTTTGCTAAATTTACTGTTTCTGGTTCATCCTTATCATGTAATATGGTTTTTAAGCTATATCCTGCACTTTCACTAGAATTATCGCCCCAAATACTCATCTCATATCCAGTGTCATTAGTAAATAACCATAAAAAATTTATTTCATCGTCTCGAAGGACATCCACAAAATCTTTATCACCAAATCCATTATAATTCATGTATCTAACTGCACATTCTTTCCCCAATTTTTCTAAACATTCTCTTAATAAAATCATCGGATTTTTTCTGTCTCTATTAAATTGACTTATGAAATAATTTAAATCGTTTTCTGAGATATCTGTTTGCCTTAAAGCATCAATAATTCTATCTCTATTTACATTAAAAGAGTTAATACCTCTATCTTTCGCAGCATTTGTTTGGCATGTATTTAAATTTGAAACAGAATTATCATCATCTATTGGTGTTACTGAAGTTAATGGTAAAAAATATAATGGAATTTCCCCATTTTTTCCACCTTTATAAATATCTTTATGACTAAAATGAAACTGCACTCCTCGATTCATAAAAATCACTCCTTCGATTTTTATTTACTTCAATAATTTTATTATACATTATTTCAACGAAAAATTAAATCATAAATTAAAAAAATTTTTGTATGTAAAAAAGGTATAAAAAAAATCCACATATGTGGATTTTTTTAATAGTTAAACCGTCATAATTTCTTTATTTTTATCATCAGTTAATTGATCGATTTGCGCAATATATTTATCAGTAAGCTTTTGAATTTTATTTTCACAGCCTGCCAAATCATCTTCGGTAATTTCATTTTGCTTATGCAACTTTTTAAAATTGTCAATCGCATCACGACGAATATTTCTTACAGCAATTTTACAGTCTTCGCTTTTCTTTTTTACATCTTTTGTCAAAGATTTTCTACGTTCTTCAGTAAGCGGCGGCAATGTTAAGCGTAAAACTTTTCCGTCATTCGTTGGATTTATTCCCAAATCTGAAGCCTGTATCGATTTCTCAATTAGCTTTAACATATTTAAATCCCACGGCTGAATAACAATCATACGCGCTTCAGGAATAGTTATATTTGCAACTTGATTAAGCGGCGAATCGGCGCCGTAATACTCAACAGTAATTTTGTCAAGCATATGTGGATTGGCACGCCCGGCACGAATCGAATTCAATTCTTCCTTAAAATTTTGTATAGATTTTTGCATATTCGTCTCATAAACAGAGATATCAGGCATAAAATTCCTCCTCAATATTATTTGACACAAGCGTTCCAAACTCAAAAATTTTTTCATTATCCAAAACAGCAGTTTCAATACTATTTTTATGCTGCAACGCAAAAACAATGGATGGAATCGCGCGCGATAGATTCATCGCAGAAATATCGATTGCTGACAAATTATCTTGAATTATTTTTTGGTAAGAAATTTTTTTATATTTTTTAGCGGATGGATTTAATTTTGGATCGCTGTCATATATTCCATCAACATTTTTCGCATAAAGTATACAATCGGCTTCGAGTTCAGCCGCCCGCAACGCCGTTATGGTATCAGTCGAAAAAAATGGATGACCGATACCGCCACCAAAAATCAAAACATTTCCATTGTTCATATTTTTCAACGCTGATTCTTTAGAAAATTGTTTTGTCATCATCCCGACAATAAACGGTGTCATAATTTTATTTTTAATGTCGTGTTGATTGAACGCATCAGAAAGATACAACGCATTCATAACCGTTGCAAGCATTCCAATTTGGTCAGCTTTAACCTTGTCCATACGCGGATTGGCACTGCGGCCACGCCAAAAATTTCCGCCGCCGACAACAATTCCTATCTGAATTTGCTTTTGTAAAATATTTTTGAACTGCCTTGCCAAATCGGAAATAATTTCATCGTCAAATTTATTATTCACGCCGGCCAACGACTCGCCACTTAATTTTATTATCACGCGCTTGTACATTTTATTCCTCCAAATTGGTTTGCTCCAAATTTATTTGTTCTTCAGAAATTTTTGCGGTGCTGATAACGCAAGAATCTTTGTCAAGATTAATTAACTTGACACCGGTTGCGTATCTGCTTTGCGTTGATATATCGCTGACACGGATTCGGATTATCACGCCTTCTGAATTTATAAGCATAACTTCGTCAGAATCTTTGACAAATTCGAGCGCAATAACTTCGCCTTTATTTTCACGAATTTTGTAATAAATTCGGCCTTTGCCGCCACGTTTTTGAACCACAAAATTTTCATACTCAACACATTTACCAAAACCGTTTTTGGATACGAACAACGTTTTCAAATTCTCCGCAATTAATCCAGCACCAACAACTTTATCATTTTGTGATAATTTTATCGCGCGTACACCCATAGCTGTTCGGCCCGTTGGACGTATATCATTTTCGTCAAAAGTTATGCCAAAACCTTTTTGCGTTGCAACAAAAACTTTTTGATTGCCAACGGATTTCAAGACGCAAATTAATTCGTCATTGTCGCGGATACTTATCGCCTGCAAGCCGTTACGATTTATATTTTTAAATTGAGCAATGCTAGTTTTTTTTACCAAACCATTTTTCGTTACCATTATCAAATAATCATCGGCGGACGATTCGTTGATAGGTACAACGGTAGAAATTTTTTCATTTTCATTTAGTTTCAACAAATTCACGATTGCTAAACCTTTTGCCATGCGTCCAGCTTCCGGAATTTCGTACGCCTTATTTTTATAAACACGTCCAAGATTTGTGAAATACAAAATCAAACTGTGTGTATTAGTCACAAAAATATCTTTGACCAAATCTTCTTCGCGCATTTGCATACCGATAACACCGCGTCCACCACGATTTTGTCGCTTATACGTATCAAGCGGCAATCGTTTTATATAATCAAATTTTGTTAGCGTAATAACGCTTGGCTCATCGGCAATTAAATCCTCAATGACAATTTCATTTTCCATCGGTAAAATTTTTGTACGGCGCGCATCACCATATTTATTTTTAATAGCGGCAAGTTCATCTTTCAAAACGCTGTAAAGTTTATTTTCATCTTCCAAAATATTTTTCAATTCAGCAACAAGTTCATTAATTTGAGCGTATTCATCTTCCAACTTTTTACGCTCCATTCCCGTTAAACTTCTGAAGCGCATTTCAACTATTGCCGTAGCCTGTTCCATTGACAAATTAAATTTTTCCATTAATGAATCTTTAGCTGCGGCCGTATCTTTTGAACTACGAATTGTATTCAAAACTTCATCGATATGGTCTAGTGCAATTAAATATCCTTCTAAAATATGTTGACGGCGAAGCGCTTTATTTAAATCAAATTTCGTACGGCGTGTCAAAACATTTTTCTGATGTTCAATATAATAATTCAAAATTTCTTTTAGATTTAAAACTTTTGGCTCATTGTCAACAAGTACTAACATTATTATTCCAAAAGTTTCTTGGAGTTGTGAGAACTTATAGAGTTGATTCAAAACGATATTTGCATTTGCATCACGCTTTACTTCGATAACTATACGGATTCCATTACGGTCGGTCTCATCACGTATATCTGAAATTCCATCAATCTTTTTATCTTTAATGAGCTCAGCAATTTTTTCAATCATTCGTGACTTATTAACTTGATACGGCAATTCAGTTACAATAATTGATTCACGACCATTTTTTGCTGTTTCAATCTCAGCGCTCGCACGCATTATAATTTTTCCGCGGCCAGTCTTATACGCTTGCCTTATACCATTTATTCCTAAAATTGATGCACCAGTTGGAAAATCAGGGCCTTTTATAATTGTCAATAAATCGTCTAGCTCAACCTCTACGTTTTGCATTCGGCAATCTATCATCTTAAAGATTGCATCAATTAATTCGGAAATATTATGTGGCGGAATATTTGTTGCCATTCCAACTGCAATTCCTGATGAACCATTTGCGAGTAAATTTGGGAATTTTGACGGTAAAACTGATGGTTCTGAAAACTCACCATCATAATTTGGAATAAAGTCAACAGTATCTTTATCGATATCAGTTAGCATTGCAGTTGATATGTAACTTAAACGAGCTTCAGTATAACGTGGAGCGGCCGCTCCATCACCATCAATTGAACCAAAATTTCCATGGCCATCAACTAACATATAACGCATAGAGAAATCTTGAGCCATTCGAACCATAGCTTCATAGATAGATGAATCACCATGAGGATGATACTTACCCATTGTATCGCCAACGATACGAGCGGATTTTTTATAAGCTTTATTTGGTTCGAGATTTAATTCATTCATAGCGTAAAGGATACGACGATGGACAGGTTTAAGGCCATCACGTACATCAGGTAATGCACGAGCGGCAATAACACTCATAGCATAATCGATATAAGATTTTTTAATTTCATCTTTAATTTCAACTTGAATTATTTTATTTTCCATAGTTACCTCAGATTTTTTTTACATATATTTGCAAGTGATTGTACAATAATTAAAAATGAAAAGCAAACAAAAAAAATAAAAGGTCATCAACCTTTTATTTACACTCACAAATAAAAAAAAGTAATAAGAGGAAAAGGAATTTATCAAAATTATTATTACTAGAAGAATGGCATGAATTTTTTTCAATCGGTTCAGAGTAACGAGTAAAACCTTCCGGAATATCGTCAGTATTATTATTCATAATAACCACCTCTAAAATTATCATATTAAAGTGATAAAAAATTTATTCTTAAAAATTACGTTCAGTAAAATACGGGCAATCATTTTCATAGGAAAAGGAATCAATCGGCATAGTTAATTCATTAAAAGTACATTTACCATCTAACTGATAGATGCAATTACTCGTACAATTAATATTCATAGAAAAATCACCTCAATATAATTATGCCCGACAAGATTTAGAATAATTCGAGATAAAAATAATAAATGTGGTAGAATAGGAGAAAAAAATCAAAGAGGTTATAAAGATGAAAATAAAACTGAAATGGTTACTATTTTTTTTATTAATAATAATTGGCGCGATAGTGATGAAAAAAAATTTATCTAGCTTTCGCCGCCAAAATTTTTATGAGCATTTTAATTTATCACGTAAAAATATTTACGTAGCAATTGAAGATAAATATGATTTAGAAAATCCGGTAGCGATAAAAAATAATCAAATATATTTTCCAGTTGAACTCATCCAGAATTATATTGATAAATATATTTTTTGGGATAGCACGCAAAATCAATTAACAATAACGAATTGGGATGAAGTTATAAAAATTCGCCCAGATAATTTGACTTATTATACGAATAACGAACCAGTGATAATGGATACGGAAATTTATAAAGAGAATGGGAGAGTTTATATCCCACAAGATTTTTTGTCAGAAAATTATAACCTTGATATAAATTACAATGAGAAAAATAAAATTGTAACAGTTGACTTCAAAAATAAAACATACTCACAAGCAAAAGTAAAACATAAAACAAGCTTGCGATATATTCCAAATAAAAAAGGTTATATTGCGGGAAAAGTTTCAAAACGTGAAAAATTTTATGTATACGAAGAAAAAGATGGCTTTACACGAATCCGTAGCAACGGATTAATCGGCTATATCCCAACAAAAAAAATAATTGACACGCAACAAATTGCAGCAGAAAAAATTAATTTGCCACCACAAAAAAAATTTGATGGAAAAATAAAAATGGCATGGGAATTAACAACAAATACAACGGCAAATTATTATGCGCTACAAAAAAAATTTCCCGATACATTAAATGTTATCTCGCCAACATGGTTTACATTTGATACGGAAAAATTAAACGGCGATATAATTGATATCGTCGACAAAAATTATATTGAGAAAGCGCGACAAAATAATTGTCAAATTTGGCCGTCATTAACTGACAATCTTGACTACAAATTAACTGACGCAATTTTTTCTGACACGATAAAACGCAGCCACGTCATAAATCAATTGCTTGATTATGTTGCGGAATATAATTTTGAAGGAATAAATATAGATATCGAAGCGATTTCAAAAGATACCGCAAAATATTTTTTACAATTCTTACGTGAACTGGCGCCACTCATACGAAAACAGAATGCAATTTTATCCGTTAATATTTTTGTGCCACAAGCTTGGTCAATATATCACGACAGAAAAATGATTGGACAAACTGCTGATTATGTTTGCCTGATGGCGTACGACGAACATACAAATGGTTCAAATAAAAGCGGTCCGGTTGCATCGTATGAATTTGTTTTGAATGGAATAAAAGATACGCTCAAAGAAGTTTCGAAAGAAAAAATTTTGCTTGGTATTCCATTTTACGTTCGTATTTGGCGTGAAACTGACAGCTCACTTACACTTGAAAATTATTCGATGGACGATGGATTTAGATTTTTTGATAAACGAAATGTAAAATTTGAATGGCTTGATTTTGAAAAATGCTATTACTGTGAATTTTCTAAATCGGAAAATCATGAAACTGTTACCTATAAAACTTGGCTTGAAGATGAAAAATCTATTGAGGAAAAATTAAAGCTGGCAAAAAAATTTGACTTGGCAGGAATTTGTGCGTGGCGCAAAAATCTTGAAACCAATAACATCTGGAATTTAATTGATGAATATATAAGATAAAACCTTACTTTTCTTGAAAGAAAAGTAAGCAAAAGAACTTTAACAAAAAATCTTTGTGCAAACGCACAAAGATTTTTTATAAAGTTTCTTTTTGTTTTACTTTTTCTTTTCAAAGAAAAAGTAAAGGTTTTAGTTTAAATTCTAAAGCTATTTAGTAGAGACAAATATTTTTCTTTGGTAGCTAGACCACCTCTTATATGGCGTTCAGCTTTATTTACATCCAAAATTCTTTTTGCCTCTAGGGCAAGTTTAGGATTTATTTTCTTTAGGCGCTCAGTTACATCTTTATGTACAGTTGATTTACTTATACCAAATTTTTTAGCGGTTTGCCGAACAGTTGCATTACTTTTAATTATAAAGTTAGCGATTTGAACGGCTCTCTCTTCTATGTATGTTTTCATTGACACGCCTCCTTTATTATGTAGTGACAATTAAATTTATGCCAGATACATAATTTTTATGAGGCTTATATCTATAATTTTTGTATAATATCATAAAAATTTATAAGTATGAGGAACGATATGAAAAAAATTATGGTAGCAATGAGTGGCGGCGTTGATAGTTCTGTAGCCGCATTAATTTTAAAAAATAATGGCGATGAAATTTGTGGCGCTACAATGAAATTATTTAGCAATGAAAATATTGGCGAGCATTCAAAAACTTGTTGTGCACTAAATGATGTATTCGACGCAAAAAATATTGCGGCGCGCTTGAATTTTAATCACTACGTATTTAATTTTGGCGACGATTTTTTTCACTACGTCATCAAAAAATTTGCCAACGAATATATTAATGGCCGCACGCCAAATCCTTGTCTCGACTGTAATCGTTTTATAAAGTTCAAGAAATTTTTACAGCGCGCAAATCTTTTAGGCTACGATTATATTGCGACGGGACATTACGCGCAAATTTTTTACGATGAAAATTCAAATCGATATGTATTAAAAAAATCGATGGACACTACGAAAGACCAAACTTATTTTTTATACGCAATGACACAAGATGAATTGGCAAAAACAATTTTCCCACTAGGAAATTTGTTGAAATCAGAAGTACGTGAAATTGCCGCAAAAAATAATTTGATAAATGCGCAAAAGCCCGACAGTCAAGATATTTGTTTCGTTAAAAATAAAAATTACAGTCAATTCTTACGTGAAAATTTTCAATTTGAAAACAAATCAGGAAATTTTGTTGACAAGCATGGAAAAATTCTTGGACGTCACAACGGCAGTATAAATTATACAATCGGCCAGCGCAAAGGTTTAGGAATAAGTTTCGGCAAACATATGTATGTTATTGCAAAAACTTGCGACACAATTGTCTTGGGCGATGAAAACGATTTATACCAAAAAAAATTAATTGCGCACGATATAAATTTGATTGCGATTGAAAAATTAATCAAACCAATGAAAATCACTGCAAAAATTCGTTATAATCAACCTGAAACGCCTGCAACTATCAAACCGCTAAATGAAAATGAAATCGAAGTTGAATTTGAAAATCCACAGCGCGCCATAACTCCCGGACAAGCCGTTGTATTTTACGACGGTGATAATGTTCTCGGAGGCGGAATAATTAAAGAATGAAAAAATTAATTGACAAACTCGAACGTCAAAAAATTTTAGCAGCCGATGAATTTTTGATTTTGCTGCAAAAATTTTCTGACGCCGAAAATTCAAATTATCTTGCACAAAAAGCACGCGCTATTACGCAAAAACATTTTGACAATAAAATTTACATACGCGGCTTAATTGAGTTTACAAATTACTGCCGCAATGACTGTTTTTACTGCGGAATTCGTAAAAGTAATTTGAACGCACAACGATATCGATTGTCGAATCAAGAAATTTTTACATGCTGTGAAAAAGGTTATGCGCTCGGCTTTCGCACGTTTGTTTTACAAGGCGGCGAAGACTTATATTTTACTGATGAAAAATTGGTTGAAATAATTTCACACATCAAAAAAAATTTCCGTGATTGCGCAATAACTTTGTCAATCGGGGAAAAAAGTTTTGACACATATAAAAAATATTTTGATGCAGGCGCCGACCGATTTTTATTACGTCATGAAACTGCAAACGATTCACATTATAAAAAATTACATCCAAAAAATTTGTCATTAGCACACCGAAAAAAATGCCTGTACGATTTGAAAAAAATTGGCTATCAAGTTGGCTGTGGGTTCATGGTTGGCTCACCATTTCAAACTTTTGAAAATGTCGTGGAAGATTTACTTTTCATTCAAAAATTTTCACCGCATATGGTTGGTATCGGCCCATTCATCGCACATAAAGATACAAAATTTTCTGCAATGCCAAATGGAAATCTTGCGCTCACATTATTTTTAATTTCGATAATTCGATTGATGTTGCCCAACGCATTAATCCCGGCGACAACAGCTTTAGGCACGATAGATAATAATGGTCGTGAAAAAGGAATTTTACACGGTGCAAATGTTTTAATGCCAAATTTGTCGCCCATTTCCGTACGAAAAAAATATTCACTGTATGACAACAAAATTTGTACGGGCGAAGAAGCTGCTGAATGTATAAAATGTTTGGCATCGCGCGTAAATAAAATTGGATATGAAATTGTTGTCGACCGCGGAGATTATAAACATTAATGAAAGGATGTTTTTTATGTACAAAATTGACTCTGAAATCGCCGACGAATTTATTAATCATGATGAAATTATGTCAACAATTGATTACATGCAAAAAAATAAATCGAACAAATCGCTTGCCCAAAATATTTTACATAAAGCTGAAAATTTCACCGGCTTAAATTATAAAGATGCGGCAATTCTTTTGGAATGTGATGATGCCGAAATTAATCAACAAATTTTTGATTTAGCCGGCCGCGTTAAAAAAAAATTTTACGGCAATCGAATCGTTATGTTCGCACCACTTTATATATCAAATTATTGCGTCAACGGCTGCGTCTATTGCCCTTATCATTTCAAAAATAAAAACATGTCGCGCAAAAAACTCTCGCAAACTGAAATTAAAAATGAAGTTATCGCACTACAAGATATGGGTCATAAACGTTTGGCACTTGAAACCGGTGAAGACCCTAAAAATTGCTCAATCGATTATGTTTTGGAAAGCATCAAAACTATTTATTCAATAAAGCATAAAAATGGTGCAATTCGCCGGATTAATGTCAACATCGCCGCAACAACAATTGAAAATTATAAAAAATTGCACAACGCCGGAATTGGAACTTACATTTTATTTCAAGAAACTTATAACAAAAAAAATTATGAGCTACTGCATCCATACGGGCCAAAACATAATTACAATTATCATACAGAAGCAATGGATCGCGCTATGCTCGGCGGAATAGATGACGTCGGACTCGGCGTATTATTCGGTTTGAATTCATACCGCTATGATTTTATTGGATTGCTTATGCACGCCGCACATCTTGAAAAAAAATTTGGCGTCGGCCCACATACTATAAGTGTGCCACGAATTCGTCCGGCAAATGATATTGACACAAATGATTTTAATTGCGTACCGGATAAAATTTTTGAAAAAATCGTCGCCGTATTACGCATCGCAGTCCCATACACCGGTATGATTATTTCTACACGTGAATCTGCAGCCGCACGTGAAAAAGTTTTACAACTTGGCATTTCACAAATTAGCGCAGCATCTAGTACAAGTGTTGGCGGCTACACTGAAAAAAATAATGAATGCGCACAATTTGATTTAAACGATACACGAACGCTTGACGAAATTGTACGATGGCTTTTACAACTCGGCTACATTCCAAGTTTTTGTACAGCATGTTATCGTGAAAATCGAACCGGCGACAGATTTATGAATTTGCTTAAAGCGGGCCAAATTGCAAATTGTTGTCAACCCAACGCACTCATAACGTTGAAAGAATATTTAGAAGATTATGCGTCGCCGCAGACAAAATTAATCGGCGAAAAAGTTATACACAACGAAATTCAAAACATACCGAACGAAAAAATCCGTCAGCTTGTTCAAAATTACATGACTGATTTAAATAACGGCGCGCGCGATTTCAGATTTTAGAAACAAACTACTAAAAAAGTAATCAAAAGAAATCGAACAAAAAATCACGCATAGCGTGATTTTTTTGTTAAAATTTTTTTGGTTCTTTTTTTATAAAAAAAGAACGGTTTTTAAATTATTTAGCTATAAATTTTAGGAGGCAAAAATGAGTCTTGATAAAACGCCAAACGCTAACCGTTTTCAAATTGGAATATTCGGCAAGAGAAACACTGGCAAATCCTCATTGATTAATGCAATCACAAATAAAAATGTTTCACTCGTGTCAAATATTGCCGGCACAACAACCGATCCCGTTCAAAAAGCAATGGAAATTCACGGCATCGGCCCATGTTTATTTATTGATACGGCCGGGTTTGATGACAAAGGCGATTTGGGCAAACTACGCAATCAAAAAACTTTTGACATCGCAAAAAAAATTGACGCCGCAATTATTTTGATAAATGATGAAAATTTTGATATGGAGTTAAATTTTTTTGATAAAAATGTTCCAACAATCTTTGCAATAAATAAATGTGATGAGTTAAAAAATATTGACACGCTAAAAAATAAAATACGTGAAAAAACAAATTTTGAACCGATTTGTATCAGTACAAAAACAAAAAAAAATATCGATGCACTGATAAACGCATTGATAAAAATTAAACCGTATACCGAAAAAAATATTGTTAACGATTTGGTCGATAAAAATGATTTGGTAATGCTCGTCATGCCGCAAGATATTCAAGCTCCACAAGGTCGATTAATTTTACCGCAAGTTCAAACTATTCGAAGTTTACTTGACAAAAAATGTATAACAATTTGTACAACGACAGATAATTTTACGACAGCGTTGAAATTTTTAAAATCTGCGCCAAAATTAATTATTACTGACTCACAAGCGTTCAAATTTGTTTACGAAAATAAACCGCCAAACTCACTCATATCATCATTTTCAATTTTGTTTGCAAAATATAAAGGTGATATTGAAGAATTTATTCGTGGCGCACAAAAAATTGATCAACTCAATAAAAATTCTCAAGTTTTAATTGCGGAAGCTTGTACGCATGTTCCACTCGAAGAAGATATTGGGCGCGTAAAAATTCCACAACTTTTGAAAAATAAATTTGGTTGTCAAATAGAATTTGCACATGATTTCCCGGATGATTTGTCACAATTTGATTTGATTATTCATTGTGGCGCGTGTATGTTTAATCGAAAATATATGCTTGCAAGAATCGCGCAAGCAAAAAATCAAAATGTTCCTATTACAAATTACGGATTAGCAATTGCGAAATTGACAGGAATTTTAGACAAAGTTGTTTATTAAAAAATCCAGCAATAATAAAAATCTCTTGCGCTATTTTTAACGTAAGAGATTTTTTTTGATTGCCTAAAACGAAATGAATATATTCATCACTTGACTTCCCTATAAAAACATATGTTATAAGTAATAATATTGGTATTTTTACCATAAAATTTAATTATTATTGGGAGGGTTTTAAAGTATGGGAATTGGAGTAAGCAGTAACGGACCTGCTTATCAAACTAGGGAGTACAAAGATTTATCCAGGAGTGAAAAACTAATTTATAATAGTCGCTCTACAGATGATTTTGACAGAAATATACTTCTTACTTTAAATGCAACAGGTTGTAATATATATTTTAATTTAAAAGCTAAAGAAAAAGCAGCTTTTAAGAGCTTAGATAGAGATAATAGAATATATTTTTTAGCAATGTCAGATAGTCTTAGATCTAGATATGTTAAGTTAGAAGACGAAGGCGAAAAAGCATTCATTTTAGAAAACTATTATTTTGATATAGACACATTTAATCGTATGTTTGTAAGTTATAGAATGGATGTTCAATATAGAAAAACCAGTGCAGTTCTTGATGAAAATAAAGCGGCTCTTGAAGAAACTACAAATAGAATTAAAAAAACTGGGGAAGAAAACACAAGAGCTTATGAGGCTTTTATGAGAAGATTTAATGGCATAGAAGATGACGTTAACGAATTAAGAGACGATGTTGATACTTTACAAACGGATATGACTAATGTGAAGAACAATGTCAATGGGTTAGCTATAAGAACTGATAATTTACGAAATAATGTTAATGATATCCAAACACGAACAACTAACTTAGAACGTAATGTTAATAGAGTAGAAGATACTACTGATAAAAACACTGAAGAAATAAACAACATAAAAGTAAGACAAGAAGAAGATAGAAGGGAAAAAGAGGATATGAAAAATTTTCTTCAGGAGAGGTTCCATTACGGGATGAAGAAGGTGAACGAGTTGTCGAGTTCAACAAGCTCGACATCATCGGAGATACCTCTCCAGGAAATAGAGACAGAACATTCGGAGATTCTGTAAAAGCCTTCTTCATAAGTGTTTATGATTGGTTTGGTTATATTTTTAGTGTCATAGCCGATTGGTTTAGACGGACTTTTAGCAGACAGACCGAAGCATTAGCAGCTCCCAGTCAAATCACTCCTAATGCTCTCGACCAAAATGAAACAGAAAATAAATTAAATAAAGAAACAATCGAAAAACCTGCAATGACAAATCAAGTAGAAAATCAAACAGAAAATCATCTACCATAAAAATTTGGAGATGATTTTTTTGTTGTATAATTACATCCTTTTTATAAATTGATTTATAAACGTCGCCATGATATTATATTTACAATATTACAACTTTATCGCAGGAGTGTTTTCCAAATGAAAAAATTAGGATTTGTTCCGAAATTAATTATCGCAATTATCATTGGCATTTTAATTGGGCAATTTATGCCCGAATACGTTTGTCGCTTAGTCGTAACATTGTCCGGTATATTTAGTACATTCTTGAAATTTATCATACCTCTTATGATTTTAGCTTATGTAACGATGGGGATTGCAGATTTATCACACGGTGCTGGAAAACTTTTAGGCATAACCGTTATTTTATCGTATTTGTCAACTTTATTTGCCGGTTCTGTTTCATATTTGATATCTTCTTTCTTGTTTCCACATTTCATGAGTGCAAATGCTCTTGTACAAATTGCGGCTACTACTAACATTTCTGTAAAACCTTATTTTAATTTGACAATCCCACCGTTTATGGATACTTTGTCAGCAGTAGTTTTGGCTTTCACTTTAGGATTAAGTTTCTCCGCTATGAAAGGAAAAGAAATTGGAAACACACTTTATAATGCATTCAAAGATTTGTCAAAAATTATTGATAATGTTTTGCATAAAACGATTATTCCGTTGCTGCCACTTTATATTTGTGGAACTTTTACCGATATGACTAAATCCGGTAAAACTTTTGCCGTTTTAAGTATTTTATGGAAAGTATTTTTGGTCGTAATTCTTATGCATATGGCGTGCATTTTGATTCAATTTTGTATCGCTGGCGCCATTAGCAAAAAAAATCCGTTAGTTTTAATCAAAAATCAAATTCCGGGATATACTACCGCACTCGGAACACAATCTTCCGCCGCAACAATTCCTGTTAATCTGCAATGTGCAGCTGCGGACGGAATCAGCGAACAAATTCGTAATTTCGTCGTCCCACTCTGCGCCAACATTCATATGCCCGGCTCAATGATAACTATCTCGGCTTGTGCAACTGCCGTTTGCCTGATGAATCAATTACCACTCAATTTAATAACCGTAATTCAATTTATCATGACTCTTGGAGTCGCATTGGTAGCTTCACCGGGCGCACCCGGCGGTTCTATCATGACTGCATTACCATTTTTATATATAATTTTCGGTGCAGAAGCCGGTAATATAAACGGACCGATTTGTGCAATTATGGTAGCACTCTATATCACACAAGATTCTTTCGGCACCGCTTGCAATATATCATGCGATAATGCTATTGGCGTCATAATCGACACCATTTACAAAAAATTTATCAAAAAATAATTTTCGTCAAAATATTTTGCCATCGTAAAAAGACACAAATTTAAGTTTGTGTCTTTTATTTTTCTTTTGGGTCAAAAATCAACGCATTTAGCAAACTAAAAATTACTGCGGCAGTTATACCAGCTGAACCCGCTTTCAATCCGCCAGTTAAAATTCCTATTGCGCCTTCTGAATCAATTTCTTCTTTGACACCATTTGCCAATAAATTTCCGAATCCGGGCAATGGAACGGCGGCACCGGCGCCCGCATAAGAAATTAATTTATCATATAAATCGAAACCGCCGAGGATACAGCCGATAACGACGAACAAAACTAAAATTCTGGCGGAAGTTATTTTAGTTTTGTCAATCAAAATTTGCCCGATAACGCAAATTACACCGCCGACCCAAAACGCATTTAAGTAATCCATTTTTTCACCTCACTATAAATTTTCAATTGCAACTGCATATGCAATTCCCGGAATTGTTTCACCTTGTTGCGCGGAAATTTGACTCATCAATGCGCCCGTTGGTACAAACAAAATTTTATTTAGCTGATGCTGCTGCAATTTTTTGTAAAGATATCCTGCAAAAGTTACAGCTGAGCACGCACAACCACTACCGCCCGAATTTGTTCCTTGTGAATTTTTATCGAATATGAGCATTCCGCAATCACTATAATTTTTTTCGAGGTCAATATTTTTTTCGCCAAACATTTGTAAAACCAAATCGTGTCCCACGTAGCCCAAATCGCCTGTTATTATCAAATCATAATACTCCGGGCCAATTGCTAAATCCGTAAAATGATTGTAAATTGTATCGAACGCCGCCGGCGCCATCGCCGCCCCCATATTATTCACATCCGTTATTCCCATATCTATTACTTTGCCAGTCGTAATTGCCGTGATACGCGGACAATTTTCTCTTATATCATTTGACAAAATAACTGAACCTTGTCCCGTAACAGTCCATGTTGAAGTTGGCGTACGTTGCGTGCCCAACTCTAATGGAAATCGAAATTGTTTTTCACTCGCACAAAAATGACTTGACGCCCCAACCAAAATATTATTGGCGAATCCACCGTCAATCATTATTGCACCCAAACTCATTCCTTCACCAAAAGTTGAGCACGCACCAAAAATTCCCCAAAATGGAATAGCAAAGTTTCGAATTGCAAAAGTTGAGCCACTATTTTGATTAAGTAAATCGCCAGAAATTACGTAATCAATATTTTCTATTGGGATTTTTGATTTTGCGATTGCCACCTCAAACGTATCTTTTACTATTTTACTTTCAGCTTTTTCCCATGAATCTTCACCGCATAATGAATCAGGTAAAATTGTATCAAAATATTCAGCTAACGGACCTTCACCTTCTTTTGGGCCAACAGTTGATGCACTTGTAATAATTGCGATAGGATTGTCAAAACGAATTGATTGTCTTCCACAATGTTTGCTCAAAAAATCATCTCCTATTTACTCAAATAATAAATAATTCCGACTAAAACTGAAGTTAATGTACTATAAACGATAACGGGTCCGGCAATAATAAACATTTTTGCACCGACACCAAAAATAAAACCTTCCTTTTTAAATTCGAGAGCGGGAGCGGCAACAGAATTAGCGAAACCGGTTATAGGAACGACAGAGCCAGCGCCAGCAATTTTTCCGATTTCATCATATATACCGAAACCGGTTAAAAGGATACCGATAAAAATTAAGATAATGGAAGTAAGCGTACGAGAAATTTCTAAATCACAGCCAAAATTCAGGAGTGAATTAGTAATAAATTGACCGATGACACAAATTAAACCGCCAGACCAAAACGCATTTAAACAATTCAGGAACAAATTAGTATTGGGAGAAGATTTCTCAACCATTTTTTGATACTTACCTTTATTATTTTGCATAGAACTCACCTTCTAAAAATGATAAAAGCCAGGGATGCAGTAATATAATAATGAACCAAAAAATTTTCCAAGCGCAATAGCGATAATAAAAAAGTAGAGACCATTTTGAATTGAGCCACGACGAATTAAAATTGGGATAACGTTTAGCATTTCAGCTAATGACATTGCTAAGCATCCATAAAAAATTCCGATACAAAAACTAAGGAACCCGACTAATAATTTTCCAATAGGAATATAAAAATTAAATAAGTCGGTAGAGATTCCAAAGATACCGCCAAAAATAATAGCTTGTTCGTAAAGCTTTACAAATTTTTCACTTGAAGTTTTTTTAGCGAGACGTTGGACAATCCCGAGAGTAGTTATGAAAGCGAAAACGGCGCCGGAAATAATTAATCCGGAACTAAATCCGATATAGATTAAGATTAAATTACGCATTATCCGCCTCCAATTTCTTTTTTCGTATTATTTTGTTCAGTTTGAATTGAATCGACTAACGTATTATAGATATCAGTATCGTAGAGCGACATTTCAACTTCAATTGGAGTAGGGTCACGCGTAATTTTTATATTACCTAAATGATTAAAGAAAACAATTATACCGACAGCTAAACCAAGTGAATAAGGGACAGCAATAATTTTTGGATTATCTAATTCATAGCCAAAAAATATTTTGTAATAATTTTTAAATACATCAGGGATTTGTGCATCAGAATGGAAACTCATAATAGCAGTAGCGGCGCCCATAAATAAAACGATACAAACAAAAATAATACGTAAGATTTTTAGGAATTGATTTTCCTTTACGATTACTGGCGAATAATCAATTATGGTATCCTTTTCACCTAAATTAATAACGGAATAATCGGGGAATTTTTTTTTAATAATTTTAATGATATCGGTAATGGAAACGACATAATTTTTACGGATTTTTAATGGGATTCTTAAAATTTTCTCATGTTTTAACTTATCCGCAACATCAGAAATAATTTCGGTAATATCTTGGAGGTAAACATCTTGACGTTGTTCGAGTAAAATTTTTTTAACCGGCTTAATATATATTTCCATTTATAAAATCCCTTTCATTTTTTATTTTCAAATTTATATTTCCCATTCTTTTCATTCGTATGCATTGAATAAATTATTTTTATAAGTAAATACTAACTTTGCAAAAAATTTTGTGAGGTGTTTTTAATATGAAATTCAAAAAAATTTTAGCGCTAACTTTTTCATTAGCATTGATAAATCCTATAAATGTTTTTGCCGCAACTGAAACTTATACGGTAAAATCGGGCGATAGTTTATGGAAAATTGCTCAAAAATATCAAGTTGGTATCTCTGAAATAATAAGTGCCAATGACCAATTTAAAAATCCAAATTTAATCTATCCCGGTGATAAAGTTACTATCCCATTGCTCGATGAAACTACAAAAAGTATCGAACAACAAGTTGTTGACTTAGTAAATCAACAACGTTCAAAAAATGGATTGTCACCATTAACTTTAAATTGGCAAGTATCACGTGTTGCACGCTATAAATCACAAGATATGTGCGAAAAAAATTATTTCAGTCATACTTCTCCAACTTATGGCTCACCATTTGATATGCTCAAAAAATTTAATATCAATTATTCGACAGCCGGTGAAAATATTGCGAAGGGTCAAAAAACTGCTCAAGCCGTTATGAATTCATGGATGAATTCGGAGGGACATCGCGCTAATATTTTAAATAAAAATTTTAAAGAAATTGGTGTCGGCTACTATAATAAAAATGGTTCAATCTATTGGACTCAAATGTTTATACGATAAATCTTTAACAAAAAAAGATAAAACCTTTACTTTTTTCTTTGAAAAGAAAAAAGTAAAACAATAAGCAGTTCCTTTGGAACTGCTTCATGAAAAGAAACTTTATAAAAAATCTTTGTGCGAGTGCACAAAGATTTTTTTGTTAAAATTTTTTTGGTTCTTTTTTTATAAAAAAAGAACGGTTTTTATTTCTATATTTTACTTTTGAATACGTATTAATTTATAATAAAGTTGAAATAAAAATTTGTAAGGGGAAGATTTTTGTGGCTAACAACGAAAAAAAAACGCAAAAAAATCCTATGGCATTACTGCCAATTTTTGCGTTTTTATTTTTATATCTAGGACTCGGACTGATTTTCGAATACATTTTACATATTGAAATGGGTTTTTATAAAATCCCAATCGTTGTAATTTTTATGATTGCTTTATTTATCGCATGCATCCAAAATCATAAATTAACTCTCGATGAAAAATTAAACATTATGGCTAAAGGTATCGGTGATAAAAATATCGTTACTATGATTTTAATTTTCTTAGTCGCTGGGATTTTCGTCGGCGTTATCGGCCGTAATAGTGCTGAAGCTGTCGCATATTTCCTTTTGTCAGTAACTCCGTCGCGTTTCTCTGTCGCCGTATTATTTCTAGCCGCATGCATCGTCTCAACTGCAATGGGAACTTCCGTCGGTACTATAACTTTAATCATTCCAATTGCTGCTGCCGTCTCAAAAGTTTCAGGATTTTCTCTGCCATTATGTATCGGCGCCGTTATGGGCGGCTCAATGTTCGGCGATAATTTGTCATTTATCTCTGACACAACTATTGCCGCATGTAGCTCACAAGGTTGTGAAATGAAAGATAAATTTCGTGCGAATATCAAAATTGCTTTACCATCCGCAATAATTACTCTGATAATTATTTTGGCAAAATCTTTTTACGTCAAGTCAAATCCAATTGAAATTCCACAATACAATCTTTTGCTACTCATTCCATACATATTAGTTTTAATTGGTGGAATTTGCGGCTTGAATGTCTTTACAGTTTTACTTACAGGAATTTTGTCAGGAACATTTATCACTTTAATTTCCGGCACGACAAATTTCGTTGATATTTTAAATAATATGGGACTCGGTACATGTCAAATGTTCGAAACAATTATGGTAACAATTTTGGTATCGGCAATGTGTGCATTAATTCGTGAATTCGGCGGCTTCGACGCACTCTTATCTTTCATTCGCCACGTATTTAAAGGAAAAATTGGCGGACGTTTAGGCGTTGGATTATTAGTCGGCACTATGGATCTAGCTACTGCCAACAATACAATTGCAATTGTAATGGCCGGCCCAATTGCAAAAGAAATTAGTCATGAATATAATATCAGTCCAAAAGAATCTGCATCTTTACTCGATACATTTTCATGCGTCTTTCAAGGCATTATTCCTTACGGCGCACAAATGTTAATTGCGGTATCAACCGCGTCAGAATTAGGCAACAATATCAGTGCATTTCAAATCATTCCGTGCTTACATTATCCATTTTTGCTAGCTGCTTCATCAATTATTTTTATCATAGTTGGTGCAAAACGAAATGATAAAAATTAAACGGTAACATTTTTTAAAATCAAAAGTTTTTGACCAACCTGTACGTCATCTTCAATTTCATTTACATCTTTTAATTCATCGATACTCATATTATATCTTTTAGCGATATCCCACAAACGGTCGCCATTTTGCACAATATATACAACCATGCTTGGCATATTTTCTAAAATTTCCTTGTCAATCTCACTAAATTTTATATCCGTAATAATTTTTGATTGCTGCTGCTTTATAACTTCTGCATTAAAGCCTAATAAAATTCGTAAATCAATCTCATCGTTACTTAGCATATTAAATCCAATATGCTCAATTGTTGTGTCAATATTCATTTCCATTTCTGGTAATGCACCACGTACTTCTAATGTTTGTCGGTATGGTAAAACAGTTTTATACGAATAAATTGGTGACTCATCACTTTTTGCAATATAAAGAATATCGATATCAATAATTCCCTCAACCATTGCTTTATCATTAATTATATGACTATCGTCAATATTTACTGTCGCATTTATTTTTAATATCTGTAAAATATCGGGGCAATTCTCATCAAGTTGAATAATTTCTTTTATCGGTGATTGCATCTTATTCCGGCAGATAATATTTGAATAGCTAACCGTCTCACGTATTATTTCTAATTTCTCATCAATACAATATGCGTCACTTAAAATCTCAAAATCTTCCTGCGAATTTATTTTTATATTCGCTCCAATAAAAATTTCTGTATCAAGTACTCGGTCCTCTCCATCTTCATTTGGTTTTATATGAATATATTTATCCTGTACGAAAAGTTTTACGTCTGCCAGCATAAAGTCTTTAGCTTTTGGGACATCAAATACTCCGTTAAAAGGTAGCTCATGCTCGACAATCTCAATAATATTCTCACTTGAATCACTTTTATATAAAGTTTTTAGTAAAAGTTCACCATTAACTGTAATCTTACCATTACCCGATTTTATATCACGTGATACGATATCGATATCAGTTTGTAAAATCTCACGGATATTTGGCTTCCCTGATGGAATATTTAATTCGTCCTTAACAATAAATCTATCGGAACGATTTTCAATTAATCGATTTACAGTAAAATTTTCTTTTAATAATTGAGAAGACGGGATATTTTTAATAGCCGAAACAATTTCGTACTCAGATTCTTGTAAGACATTAGCGATAATATCAATAACGGCACGGAAATTAATTTTACGGTCATTTAGCATTTTATAGTCAATTTTATTTATAGAAACTTTAACATCGGTAAACATTTCACTATCGGCACCATCAATATTTATAAATTCATCGATAGCAATTGAATTATTAATACAGAAGATAGGATTATCAGAATCTTTAGCGATATAGAAAAGATTAAGATCTAAGCGGCCGATAAAATTTAATTTATCATGGAGGAGTTCAATTTTATCAGTAATAATATTCGCATGAGTTTGAAGGATAGAACTCATATCAGGTTTTATATCAGGGACAATAATATCGCCCTCAACTAAAAATTGAGAAGATTCCGTACCAATTTTTTTATCCAAATAAATTTTATCTTTAACTAAATCCATTATGAATCATCCTTTATGATTAAAATATAATAAAATTTATGCATGGAAAAAAATTTTTATACCGCATTGCCATTAAAATAAAATAATGCTAATATTTCTACGAGGTGGTAACTATTGAAAAAATATGTTGAGGCAATTACGGATATGGATAAAGATTTCGCACTATGGTATACGGATATTGTAAAGAAAGCCGAACTAATTGATTACTCATCCGTACGCGGATGTATGATTTTAAAACCATATGGGTATGCGATATGGGAAAGAATACAAAAAATTTTAGACCAAAAATTTAAAGAAACTAATCACGAAAATGTTTATATGCCAATATTTATTCCGGAATCACTTTTACAAAAAGAAAAGGAACATGTAGAAGGATTTGCACCTGAAGTTGCATGGGTAACTCATGGAGGAAATGAGAAACTAACTGAAAAATTATGCGTACGTCCAACTTCGGAAACTTTATTTTGTGAGCACTATGCAAATGTTATCCAATCGTATCGTGATTTACCAAAACTTTATAATCAATGGTGTTCAGTAGTACGTTGGGAGAAAACGACACGACCATTTTTACGTAGTTTAGAATTTTTATGGCAGGAAGGCCATACGGCACATGCAACATTTGACGAAGCAGAACAAGAAACATTAAAAATGTTAAACATTTATGCAGATTTTTGTGAAAAGATATTAGCAATACCAATGATAAAAGGTAAGAAGACCGAGAATGAGAAATTTGCGGGCGCACTTTCAACTTATACGATAGAGAGTTTAATGCACGATGGACGCGCATTACAATCAGGAACATCGCATAATTTTGGCGATGGATTTGCAAAAGCTTTTGGCATTCAATACACTGACAAGCAAAACAAATTGCAATATGTTTTTCAAACATCATGGGGAATATCGACAAGAATAATTGGCGCAATAATTATGGTTCACGGAGATAATAATGGATTAGTTTTGCCGCCAAATATTGCTCCAATTCAAATTGCAATTATTCCAATCACAACAAAAAAATCTGAAATAATTGACGCCGCAAAAATGATTGAAGCAAAATTAAAATCACAAAATTTGCGTACAAAACTTGACTTGACTGATAAATCGGCCGGCTGGAAATTTAGTGAATATGAAATGAAAGGTGTACCACTACGAATTGAAATTGGCCCGCGCGATTTAGAAAATAATTCGGCAACATTTGTGCGACGTGATACAAATGAAAAAATTACATTGCCATTAAATAATTTTGACGCAAAAGAAATTTTGGACGCAATACAAAAAAATTTGTTTGATAAAGCTTTAGCACATCGAAATAAAAATACATTCAATGCAGAAAATTTGGAGCAAATTGAAGAAATTTTGTCAAACACTCCTGGCTTTATAAAAGCAAATTGGTGTGGCGATTTAAATTGTGAATTAGCTGTTAAAGAAAAAACTGGCGCAACTGCTCGTTGTATTTCATTTGAACCTGCAAATGGAAAATGTGTTTGCTGTGGGAAAAACGCCCAGCATTTAGTTTATTGGGCAAAATCATACTAAGAGGTGGAAAAAATGTATCTGGCTCTCTACCGAAAATATCGGCCAAAAAAATTTGCGGATGTCGTCGGCCAAAAACATATCGTAAAAACTTTACTTAATCAAATTACTGCTAATCGTATCTCTCACGCTTATTTATTTTGTGGGACACATGGCACTGGTAAAACTTCTATTGCAAAAATTTTCGCAATGGCGGTAAATTGTTTTGACAATAAAAATGGTGAACCATGTATGAAATGTGAAAGCTGTAAAAATGTTTTGAGTAAACAAGACCCGAACATAATTGAAATTGATGCCGCAAGTAATAATGGCGTCGACAATATCCGTGATATTCGCGACGAAGTGAAATATCCACCAATTAACGGTAAGTACAAAATTTATATCATCGACGAAGTTCATATGCTATCAGTTGGCGCGTTCAATGCGTTATTGAAAACTTTGGAGGAACCGCCATCACACGTAATTTTTATATTGGCGACAACGGATCCACAAAAAATTCCCGCCACAATTCATTCACGAACGCAACGATTTGATTTCAAACGAATTTTACCGCAAGAAATGTTTGACGCAATAAAAAAATATATGGCGGCCGAAAAAATTAATATAAGTGATGAGGCAATAAATTATGTAATACGATTGTCGGACGGCGCGATGCGTGACGCATTGAGCATTTTGGATCAGTGTATATCATTTTACTTCGGCGAGGAAATTTCGCTGTCAAAAGTTATAAACATTACCGGTAATATTGACGATAAAAATTGCTGTGAATTCCTAAATGCATTGAATGAAAAAAATGTAAAAAAAATTTTGGATATGACAAACAAAATTGTTATGGATGGCAAAGAAATTTCACATTTCCTCTCTGCTTTAATTATATTTTTACGCGATTGTCTTGTGTTCAAAAATATTGGTGATGACGAAAATGTTTTACAATTATGGAATGACCGTGCACAAATTTTACAAAATTGTCAACTTTCTTCACCAAATCAAATAAAATTGCTGGAAGTTTTCTCACAATTACAAAATGAACTAAAATATGCTATCAATCCACGAATTTCATTTGAAATTTCGTGCATAAAATTTTGCTCTGATGATGAAAAAAAAAATACTAACCAAACCAATGACGAAATAAAAATTTCAAAAAAAATTGACACGCCTGTAAAAAAAATAATACCAACTGACGTAAAAGAATTGATAAAAAAATGGCCGCAGATTGTCGCAAAATCTTCCGGCCTCTTAAAAGAAATTTTGAATTTGTCGTACATCGGCTCGCTCAAAAATAATGTCGTCTATATAATTACAAATGATGCCGGTAGTAATGCAATATTAAAACAAAAAAAAGATGAAATTAAAAATTTAATTGATTTAGATTGCGAAATAGATTTCATTTGTAAAGATGATTACGAAGCCGAACATAAAAAAATTTTCAATCAAGACGATGAAGAACTAAAAAAACAACTCAAAAAAATTAATTTCCCTATTGAAAGCTAAAAAATTAAAACCGTTCTTTTTTTTGTAAAAAAAAGAACCAAAAAAAACTTTATAAAAATCTTTGTGCAAATGCACAAAGATTTTTTGTTAAAGTTCTTTTGTTACTTTTCTTTCAAGAAAAGTAAGGTTTTTTTAGTAAAAATTTTAGTCTTTAGTTGATTTTTTATAAATATTGCCAAAGGATGGCGACGTTCGAAACAATGCTTTGCCTAATATTCTTTCACGTTTCAAAAAAGTATTGCCCCAATATCGAGAATCATTTGAATTATTTCGGTTATCTCCCATCATAAAATAGCAACCATTAGGAATATAATACGGGCCGGCAAATTCATAAGTTTCCTTATCCAAAAAATTTTCTTCTAACGGCTCATCATTTATATAAACTTTTCCTGATACAACTTCTAATTTTTCTCCGGGCATTCCAATGATACGCTTTATGAACAAATTTTTTTCATTATCAGGTGGAATAAATACGACAATATCAAAACGTTTTGGAGTTGAAAATAAATAATTCAAACGGTTAACTAATAAACTATCGCCAGTCATTAAAGTTTTTTCCATTGAACTTGATGGGATATATGCATTTAAAATTACGAAGCGATTAAAAAATAAAGCGATAACGATAGAGGTACATATTAAGATAATAAAATCGAAAGCCTCAAGAAAACGCTCTGAGCATAAAAAATTTTTCATCGATATTAATTCACTTCCTAATCATTTTGTTCGCTATCAGATTTATCTGATAATTTATTAGATAAATCCTGAATAACGTTAGCAGTTTTTTGGATAACAGATTGAGTAGTTTTTCTAACTTTTGGCTCCATATTTTTATATACTTCACTAACTTTATTACCTAAATCTTTAGCGATACTATCAACATTTTTAGAGAGTTTTTTAATTTTTTCCTCAAAGTCTTTAGATTTATTATCACATTCTTTAAACTTCATAGAATCAAATAATTTTACGGCGTCGTCAACATTAATTTTACCATCTTCAAGCATTTGTAAAACTTTCAAACGTTCTTCTTTCATAAAAATTCCTCCATAAAAAAAATATTTCGATGAAAAAGGTTCAAAGCGTTTTATCATTATTATAACTCAAAAATACGAGAAAAATTATCAATGCAAAAAATTAATTTGTAATACGTATCTTCTTGCATAAATTTATTTCTACATGATATAATAATTATATGAAAAAAGAGAGAGTATTAACTCTCCCTTGTGGCAATCCGCTAAAAAGGCGGAGGCTTGCTAACGGTTAATTAAAAAAGTTTATACTAATTCTTTACCGTTGCTTACCTTTACGAGAGGAGCAACGGTTCTTTTTTGTAATTTTTGGTTTTATCTCATTTAGTTTTTGATTAATTTTATAATCAATAAACCAATCGAGTAAACCAAATAACAAAACCAGAACACTGGCGATTTTTGAAATGATATCAATAATCAGATTCAAATCTGCCACTTGCATCGCCCTCCTTTCTTTTGAGGGTTAAGCAAGTCTCCGTTGTCCCTTTATCGCAATTGCCATATCTTTATTATAGCAAATTATTCACGTATTTAAAATATCACCATTTTTTTATAAAAAAAGGATGCATTCTTTGTTTGCATCCTCTTTTTTTTATAACAACTTTAATTTATTCATCATATTTTTTTGAATTAGGTAACTCATCAAAAATTTTGTTAATCAATCCTGTTAAATATTCTTTATCATCAACATTATCCACGAGCAACATTTGTTTTGCTCCAGCATAAGGCAATTCATATTTTACATTTGACATATATGAAACTACTGACTTCACCGGTTTTACAAGAAACCGATTATCGTAAATTCCACCAATAATTTTTCCTTTGTAGTAAATGATGTATTCTCCCATCATAGCTTTATATGAAATATCATCCAATCCACTTAATTGTTCAATGATAAAATTCAAATATTCTTTACTTGTCGCCATTACCACAACTCCTAATCTTCAAACTCACTATCATTTATCGTATAAATTATTTGTCGCTCGGTAGTGACTTCATTGTGGGAAATAATAAAATATCACGAATTGAAGCTGAATCCGTAAACAACATAACTAATCTATCAATACCGATACCAAGTCCACCAGTTGGCGGCATTCCATATTCCATTGCTGTCAAAAAATCTTCATCAATCATATTAGCTTCATCATCGCCCGCATCACGCAATTTTTCTTGATATAAAAATCTTTCACGCTGATCAATCGGGTCATTTAATTCTGAATAAGCATTTGCAAATTCGCGCCCCATAATAAATAATTCAAAGCGCTCAGTATAATCTGGATTATCAGGTTTTCGTTTTGTAAGCGGTGAAATCTCAACCGGATGATCCAACAAAAATGTCGGCATTACCAAATTTTTTTCAGCGTATTCTTCAAAAAATAAATTTAACAAATCACCTTTACGATGATACGGTTCATATTTTATATTTCGCTCGTCAGCTAATTTTTTTGCTTGTTCAAGATTAATTTGCGTAAAATCAATGTCGGCATATTTTTTCACAGCATCAAGCATTGTAATTTTCTCAAATGGTTTTTCCAAATCAATTTCAACGTCGCCAAATTTTATCACATACGAATTATAAATTTGTTTAGCAATAAATTTAAACAAATTTTCGGTTAAATCCATCATATCATTATAGTCAGCATAAGCCTGATACAATTCTAACAAAGTAAATTCAGGATTATGTTTGATACTGATACCTTCGTTACGAAAAACGCGTCCCATTTCATAAACTTTATCAAAGCCACCGATAATTAATTTTTTCAGCGGCAATTCAAGTGCTATTCGCATATACATATCAATATTCAAAGCATTATGATGCGTAATAAACGGGCGAGCATTTGCGCCACCGGGAATAGTTTGCAGAATTGGCGTTTCAACTTCGAGGAAATTTTTTTCGTCCAAAAATTTTCTAATAGCTTTAATGATATTTGAGCGCAGCAAAAACTTATTTTTTACGTCAGAATTTACAATCAAATCCAAATATCTTTGACGATAGCGAATTTCCTGGTCGACAAGTCCATGAAATTTTTCAGGTAATGCGCGCAAACTTTTTGCAAGCAGTATAATTTTTTCGACGCGTATTGAAATTTCACCTTTATGCGTTTTAAAAACGACGCCATTTATACCAACGAAATCACCGATATCAAATTTTTTGAACTCATTATAAAAATCTTCACCGATTTCGTCACGTTTTACATAAATTTGAATTCGAACAGATGAATCTTGTAAGTCACCGAACGATGCTTTACCCATAATTCTTTTAGTCATTAAGCGTCCAGCAACTTTTACGTTTTTATTTTCGAACGTATCGAAATTTTCGATTATAGATTTATTTAAAGTATCCGTTTGGAATTTAACGATTTCGAACGGATTTTTATTTGCTAATTTCAAGTCATTTAATTTTTCAGTGCGAACATCGTCTATCAATTTTTTATTCACCTTTTTACTTTTGTTTTTTAATCACAGTCTTTATTAATATAATAAATTTATTTTAGTAGATAAAGTAGTAGGGATTGTTGATATGTATAAAACATGTTAAAAATATCTCGTAATGATTAAGAAAGAAATTGAAAACATTGTGGATAACTTCTTCAAAACTGTAATTTAATCCACATTATACACAATTTATTTTTTTAATTGCAATTATGAACAATTTCTCAACACTTTCCTCTCTTTAATATGTTGATAAGTTCTTTACTTTTTTCTTTGAAAAGAAAAAAGTAAAACAAAAAAGAAACTTTATATAAAAAATCTTTGTGCGCTTGCACAAAGATTTTTTAGTTAAAGTTCTTTTGTTACTTTTCTTTCAAGAAAAGTAAGGTTTAAATATAGAAATAAAAACCGTTCTTTTTTTATAAAAAAAAGAACCAAAAAAATTTTAATAAAAAAATCTTTGTGCGTTTGCACAAAGATTTTTTAGTTAAAGTTCTTTTGTTTACTTTTCTTTCAAGAAAAGTAAGGTCTTATAATTTCAAGCGTAAACTTTTTGGGAAAATATTATAAGCAGAAGAAGAAAGATTATAATTACAGAAATATTTTTTTTCATTTTGTAATACCTCCATGAAAAAATTTTATTGTACGGACTTCAGAATTTACTATCGAATTTATGCAGAATTTTTTTACATTCTTCGCTATAACTTGTCATATTGAATTGATTTTTTTTATTCAGTTATAATAAACAATTAAAATGGTTAAGGAGGCTTTACTTATGATATTAAAAAGATGTGCGGGAGTTTTACTTCATCCAACTTCTTTATATGGAAAGCATGGGATAGGAGATTTAGGTCAAGCATGTTACGAGTTCATTGATTTTTTACATGCGAGCCATCAGAAAATTTGGCAAGTTTTACCGATAAATCCAATAAGTTTTGGTAATTCACCATATCAAAGTTTTTCTACATTCGCTAAAAATTATTTACTAATAAGTCCAGAAATTTTATTACAAAAAAAATATTTATCATCTGAAAATCTTACCGATATTCCTAATTTTGACCAATATAATGTAGATTATGAACGTGTCGCACAATTTAAATCAAATCTATTTCGTATCGCATTCGCAAATTTTTGTAAGGATATCCCTAAAAAATTTATTGAGTTTTGTGAGGAAAATTCAGATTGGCTCGATGATTACTCACTTTTTTTATCATTAAAAAATTATTTTGTTTCGTATCGTACTAAAAATAAAAATAGTGCTGAAATTGAAAATGATTTAAAAAAATTAGCGGACATGCTCCCACTAAATCTCGTAAATGATTATTATTTTGGTGCGGTTTGGTCTACTTGGCCTCAAGATATTGTGCAACGTGATAAAAATTGTTTGGATAAATGGCGTAAAATTTTTTCCGATGAAATCCTCTACCATAAATTTTTACAGTTCGAATTCTTTGAGCAATGGATTGCTATTAAAAATTATGCAAACTCGAAAAATGTTTCTATCATTGGTGATATTCCAATCTTTGTCGCGTATGATAGTGCTGATGTTTGGGTTAATAAAAATTTATTTGAATTGGATTCAAATTTCTTCCCAACTGTTATCGCTGGAGTTCCTCCTGATTATTTTAGTACGACTGGCCAACTTTGGGGTAATCCACTTTATAAATGGAGTGCACATAAAAATTCCGGATATAATTGGTGGATTAAACGCATAAAAAATATTTTTCAGTACGTTAATATTTTACGTATTGATCATTTTCGTGGCTTTGAATCTTATTGGGCAGTTCCATTTGGTGAAAAAACTGCTGTTAATGGAAAATGGGAAATAGGGCCCGGTAAAAATTTTTTCGATATCGTTGAAAAAAAATTAGGTAAGCTTCCAATTATCGCTGAAGATTTAGGAATAATTACGGAGAAAGTTTTAATTTTACGTGATAGTTGTAATTTTCCTGGAATGAAAATTTTACAGTTCGCATTTGATGGTACAAATAATAATTATCATTTACCGCATAATTTTGAAACGACAAATATTGTTGCTTATACCGGAACACATGATAATGATACGACAGTTGGTTGGTATGAGAAATCTCCTGAAAATTTTAAAGATCAATTTCGACGCTATATGAATGTTTCGGGGAATGACCCTGCTTGGGATTTAATTAAATTGTTATATTCAAGTGTGGCTGCTTATGCAATTGTTCCTATTCAAGATTTAATGGGTTTAAATTCTTCCGCACGTATGAATTTACCCGGAAATTCTAATGATAATTGGCGCTTTAGATTTACTAAACAAATGTTATCCGATGAGATAAAAAATAAATTGCTTTATTTTTGTAATTTGTTTAATAGATAAATTTCCTTGACAATTATTTTTGTATGTGATTAAATTTCTCAAAAGTTTGTGGTGATTTATATGACTGAAGACGATTGTTTATTATGGCTTTCATGTATTCCGAATTTAACACTGAAGCGTCAGAAAGATTTGATTTCTATTTTTGGTTCCGCTCATGATATTTGGGTTGCTCCTGAAAAATTAATTCTTTCCGTTAACGGTATACCTAAAAATATTTTGGAAAATATTATTTCATATAGAAATCCTAAAAAATTTATTGCATATGAAAAAATGATGCGGCAAAGTAATGTTTCTTTTATTTCATATAAATCTGATTTATATCCTGAATTATTAAAGCAAATTCCCGACTATCCTCTTGGTTTATATATAAAAGGTGATTTACCAGATGCTTCACTTCTAAAAATAAGTATAGTTGGCTCACGAAAATATACTGAATACGGTGCTTATATCGCTAAAAAAATTGCATGTGATCTTGCCGCACGTGATATTGTTATTGTTAGTGGAATGGCGCGCGGAATTGATAGTGTCGTTCATAAAGCTGCAATAAATTCTAATGGAAAAACTATTGCAATTTTAGGATGTGGCGTTGATATTTGTTATCCACCTGAGAACGCACGGATTCGTGAAAATATTATTCACAATGGTTGTTTAATTTCAGAGTTCCCACTTGGAACAAAACCACTCGTTAGAAATTTTCCAATGCGTAATAGAATTATTAGTGGAATTTCAAAAGCTTTGATAGTTATTGAAGCATCAGAGAAAAGTGGGACACTTATTACTGCAGGTCATGCACTTGAACAAGGTCGTGAAGTTATGGCGATACCTGGAATGGTGAATAGTAATTTTAGTCGTGGGACAAATTATTTAATTAAGAATGGCGCAAGTTTAGTAACAAGCATTCAGGATATTTTAGATATTATTGGCGATAATCATTATTGTAAAAATTTCTCTACTAATATAAATAAAAATTTTTCTAATTATAATATTTCGCTTGAAAATAATGAAAAATTAGTTTATGATGTTATCGGATTCGATGAGAAATCTTTTGACTTTATTGCTAATCATGTTGATTTACCTGTTAATAAACTTTCGTCATGTTTGATTATGCTCGAAATTAAAGGTATAATCAAAAAATTACCCGGCTCAAAATATATCCGAATTTGATGGAGGTTTTATATGCCTAAATATTTAGTTATTGTCGAATCACCTGCTAAAGCTAAAACTTTGAAAAAATTCCTCGGTTCAAATTATAAAATTACCGCATCAGTTGGCCATGTCCGTGATTTACCTAAAAGCTATCTCGGTATCGATGTCGATAATGATTTTGCTATGAAATATATAACTATTCGTGGGAAAAAAGACGTTATTACAAAATTAAAAACAGATGTAAAAAATTCTGATTTCGTTTACTTAGCTACTGACCCTGACCGTGAGGGCGAAGCTATCGCTTGGCATTTATTTGAATTACTAAAGCTTGACCCTAAAAAAACTAAACGTATTACTTTTAACGAAATTACTAAAGATGCCGTAAAAAATTCGATAAAAAATGCTCGTGATATCGATATGGATTTGGTTAATGCGCAGCAAGCACGTCGTGCACTCGACAGAATCGTTGGTTATAAAATAAGCCCAATTCTCTGGCATAAAGTTCGTCGTGGATTAAGTGCTGGCCGTGTTCAATCTGTTGCATTGAAAATAATTTGTGAGCGTGAGAAAGAACGCCTCGAATTCGTTCCAAAAGAATATTGGAGTATTGATGTTTCATTAAAAAGTGGCCGTGAAAAATTTATCGCTTCATTTTTCGGTAAAGATAAAAAAATTGAACTAAATAATAAAGATGATGTCGATAAAATTATTGCGTTTATCGAAAAAAATAAAGATAAATTTGTTATGGGCGAAGTAAAAAAAGGTTCACGTATCGGTAAACCATATCCACCTTTTACGACAAGTACTCTTCAACAAGAAGCATCAAAATTACTTTCCTTTTCTACGAATAAAACTATGCGTGTCGCTCAGCAATTATATGAAGGCGTCAAAATAGAAAATGAAGGAACAGTTGGTTTAATTTCATATATCAGAACCGATTCAGTGCGAGTTTCTGATGAAGCGTATGAGCAGGCAAAAAATTTTATTTTGGATAAGTACGGTAAAAAATATTTGGCAAAGTCGCGGCCAATTTATAAAACAAAATCAAATGCACAAGATGCTCATGAAGCTATTAGACCAACTTATTCGTCAAGAAATCCAGAAATGATAAAAAATTCTTTGACGCCGGAGCAATATAAACTTTACAAATTAATTTGGCAGCGATTTATTGCAAGTCAAATGGCGCCAGCTAATTATGATACGCAAGCCGTAAAAATTTTGAATGGTGAGTATGTGTTCAAAACGACGGGCTCAGTGTTAAAATTTAATGGATATTTGGCCGTATATGACAGCGATAAAGAAAAAAATGTTAATATTCCAGAATTGAATGTTGGCGATAAATTGAAATTTGATAAGTCGGTGCCGCTTCAACATTTTACGCAGCCACCTGCAAGATTTTCTGAAGCTATGCTTGTAAAAACGCTTGAGGAATTAGGAATTGGCCGTCCGAGTACCTATTCAGCAATAATTACGAATATTCAACAGCGTGGTTATGTCGCAAAAGAAAGTAAAGCTTTCTATCCAACTGAATTAGGTGAAATCGTTAATAATTTGCTTGAGGAAAATTTTAATCAAATTGTAAACATAAATTTTACTTCAAATATGGAATTATCTCTTGACAAAATTGAAGATGGAAGTATAAAATGGATAAATATACTGAAAGATTTTTATTTTCCATTTAATCAGACAGTAGAAATTGCTGAAAATAAAATAGATAAAGTCAAAATTTCTGACGAGGTAACTGATATTGTCTGTGATAAATGCGGAAGAAATATGGTCGTGAAAATGGGTCGCTATGGCAAATTTCTAGCGTGTCCCGGTTTCCCCGATTGTAAAAATGCTAAACCGTATTTCGAAAAAATTGATGCTGTTTGCCCAAAATGTGGCGCTGGAGTTTTATCTAAAAAAACTCGTAAAGGTAAAACTTATTATGTGTGTGAAAAAAATCCTGACTGCGATTTTATTTCTTGGGCTAAACCTTTAAATGAAAATTGTCCGAAATGCGGTAGTTATTTAGTTCTAAGAGGTAATAAAAAAGTTTGTTCCAGTAAAGATTGTGATTATTCAGTAAAAAATTAATTTGATGCTAATAAGTGTGTAAACACTTATTTACATAATTTGCTTTTTTATTATTTTTATTGGAGGTTTTATGGTAATGAAAGAAGAATTCGTAAGCACTATGAGAAATTTGAACGGATTAATTGGAAGTTCTAAGAGTAATTGCGAATTATTAAACGGTATAGCAAATGTTGCACAAAAATCTACTAATGCTAATACGGTTTTTTTGAAAGGTAACGGTAGAATTCTTGCAGGTAATGTGCCAGAAAATTTGATGGCCGATAACAATGAATTTATTGATAAAAAATTATTTAGCCAGTTTAATAAATTCAAAGAACCTCAGATTAATATTAATTTGCAGGGTGTGGGCAACTCATCAGTTATTCCGATTCCAAACGGCGATTTAATGTTATTATTCAAAGACGAAAATTTTTCTGATCAAGATATTTCAAGCGCAGAACTTTGCGCAAACAATGCCGCTTGGGTTGCTCAGTGGGAACAAAAAGAAAACAAAGCTAATGAAGCCAGAGAAACAAAAGCAGCACATGACGTTTTAAATTCATTGTCATTTACAGAAATTGATGTTATTGTTGAAGTTTTCGACAGTATTAAAAATGGCGAAGGTTTTGTTGTTGCAAGTAAAATTGCGGACAAAAATGGTTATGCACGTTCGGTTACAGTTAATGCACTCAGAAAATTAGAAAGTGCTGGCGTTGTTCAAACTCGTTCGCTTGGTGTTAAAGGTACTTATATTAAAGTTATTAACAATAAACTTTGCGATGAGATTAATAAATTCAAAAAAAGAAACAGAATTTAAAAAAAACTGCAGTTTATTCTGCAGTTTTTTTTATAGCCCACGAGGTAACTTTAAAATTTTGCCGACATAAATTTTATCGGGATCGTCCATATCATTTAATTCCATAATTTTATCAACCATTTTAGAGCTACCAAAAAATTTTTGGCTTATTCCACTAAGACTATCACCGCTTTCAACTGTATAAGTTTTCGGAATAATATTTTGTGTTGGTAAGTCAGTATTTTGTGGCGTATTCAAATCTTTTTGTGGTGTTTCAGTTTCAATTTCAATATCTTTGACAATTTTAGGGGATTGCTCTGAAAATACAGAGGCAATCTCATTTTTTTCCTCAATTTTTTTGTACGACACATTTAAATTTTTTAATTGTTTTTCTAATTTTGAAATGCGGTCCTCATTTTGTACGAGTCCGGTTCCCATTACGAAACAGATTAAAAATAAAACGGCGCACAATCCTGAAAGCATATTAACGATTTTTCGTTGGTCATTATTAGATTTTTTTATGCGTTCAAATTGGCGTTTACGAATTGTAATTTCGGCCGGTTCTTCCTTTTGCGTGTCATCAGTTATTGTCGGTTTGATTTCTTTATTCGCGATCATATATTCATTCATTGCATCATTTTTTTGATAATAAATGAAATAACCGCTGACCGGTAATAAATTTTCACGCGCTTTATCAAAAATGTGGAAGACATTTAAGTTTTCAATTGGGTCGCACAAAAAAAATGTTTGAAAAAGTTTGTTAAAATTATTACGGAATTCGCTAACATATTTTTCGTTTAGGTAGACACCGTAGCCCGGTTGCGATTGCATGAGGCCGACGACTTCCAGGCCGTCAAAATATTTTTCAATTTGCTCGTAAACATAATCCCATGATTCAGAAGTTAAATTTAAAATGCCATTATCATGTCGTGTGTGTTTGGCGGAAATCGCGCCACTAATTAAAATTATATTTTTATCATCTTCTTTGAAATTTTTTCCGATAAGAAATGCCAAACGCTCATTATAATTGCCGGCCTTAGCATATTGTTGTAAATAAGTATAGGCATAATCTTCAATGTAGATTTTTAATTTTTCATCGCTATTTCCAAATTGTTTGACATTGCTTGGAGCTTTAAATTTACTCATAAAAAAATACCTCCCTGCATAATATAATAAGTTATAATGCTTGGAGTAAATTTTTTTTGGCAAAAAAGGTCGAGCTACATATTTTTTTTATTTTAAAATACGACAGGTGATAAAAATGCTCATTGGTATCGGTACAGATATAGTTGAAATCTCACGGTTTATGAACATAAAACAAAACGTTATCGAAAAAATTTTTACGCCCACTGAAATAGTTTATATTTCACGTAAAAAAGTTGAGACGCTCGCAGGAATTTTTGCCGCTAAAGAATCTGTTGCTAAATGTTTTGGTTGCGGGTTTGGAAAATTTTCGATACGTGATATAGAAATTTTACATAACAAAAAAAATGCGCCATTAGTAAAATTACATAATGCCGCATTAAAATTTTCCCAACAATTAAAAGTTATAAACATAAAAGTAAGCATCTCGCACTGCAAAGATTTTGCCGTTGCTTTCGCAATTGCAGAAACTTAAAAAATAAATATAAAACCTTTACTTTTTTCTTTGAAAAGAAAAAAGTAACAAAAAAGAAACTTTATTAAAAAAAATCTTTGTGTGATTTCACACAAAGATTTTTTTGTTAAAGTTCTTTTGCTTACTTTTCTTTCAAGAAAAGTAAGGTTTTATCTTATAAAACTCGGCGTGCTGTAACATAATTTTTGACGTAATAATTTTCATTCATACCGCTTATCATTACGCCTTTGTTATTAGGACTAGCTGAATGAATAAATTGATGGTTGCCAATGTAAATTCCAACATGTTGTACATTTTTTGCTCCGTTATTTGAGAAAAATACCAAATCTCCCGGCATTAAGTTTGCTTTTGCAATTTCTACGCCATTTTTAACTTGTGTTCGTGATGAAGAATTTAAATTTACGCCAAAATGTTTCATTACGCAATAAACAAATCCTGAGCAATCAACACCTTTATTCAAATCTCTACCGCTATATCTATATGGTGTGCCGATAAATTTTTTTGCGTAATCAATAATTTGTTGAGCTTTAGTTGAATTAGCAGAAAGATTTTCATCGCTAACTATCTTTACATAATTTGAATTTACATATCCCAAATTATTTTCAAATGAAACTTTAATCCAATCGTCAGCTTTATTGTCCACAACATTTACCACACAATTATATGGTAAACAACAAATGACATTTGTATTTGATGATTGGCCTTCACGTAAATTTAAACCGTTATCTGATGTAACAATTGCTAATTTACATTCAGGTGCGTCAATTTTCTGAAGTTTGTCGGCAAAATCACAGTCGACAAACTTTTTTGATATGTATGCTTTCTCATTATTATATGTAATGGCGAACCAATCGCCGGTTGTTGCATTTATGTTTAATTTATCGCCAGTATTTACTTTTGAAATAATTTTTGCGGTTTCAGATGGTAAGAGGCGGATATTTACATTCGAGGCATTGACAATTCCTTGAGTATTTGAGATATCGACAAATTGTTTTGAAACATAAGCACGTGTTTGATCGAGTGAAACCTCATAGAAATCATCATGCGAACTTAAAACGTTGATAGCTTGTCCACTTGATAAATTTTTTATAACTTGCGAATTAATATTTGGTGCGGTCCGTAAGTTTACATTTGTAGCATTAATTTTACCAGAAGTATTAGCAAAAATATTAGTTCGACATAAAATTAACGGACATATGATAGTTATAGCAAACAATGCGTCTGCATACGGCTTGCGCATTTATTAACCCTCCATTTAATTTATTACGTAAATATTACGCAACTATTATAATTATTATCGGGGAAATTGTCAATATCAAACACTTTTTTGTAACATTTTTTTTGTGTTATAATTCATTAGATAATTTCATAAAGGATGGGTTTATTTATGTTTAATATCTCTTTAAAAGATAATTCCGTAATGCAATTCGATGAGCCATTAAGTATTTTTGATATCGCTTTAAAAATTAGTGACTCACTTGCTAGAAATGCTTGCTGTGCATTAGTTAATGGTCAGCCAAAAGATTTACGTACTATTTTGTCAAATGATTGTAAGCTAGAAATTTTGACATTTAATGATGAATGGGGACGCGGAGCATTTCATCACACAACTGCACATATTTTAGCGCAGGCAGTAAAAAGATTGTTTCCGGATGTAAAGTTAGCTATCGGGCCAAAAACTGCCGATGGTTTTTATTATGATTTTGATGGTCAATTTTCACTTGAAGATTTAGATTTAATTGAGGCCGAGATGAAAAAAATTGTAAAAGAATCTTTGCCAATAGATTATTTTGAATTGGACCGTCAAAAAGCTTTGGAACTGATGAAAAATGAGCCATATAAAATTGAATTGATTAATAATTTGCCAATGGATGCGAAAATTTCATTTTACCGTCAAGGAGAATTTACAGACCTTTGTGCCGGCCCACACATTATGAATACGAAATTTGTCAAAGCACTTAAACTTACATCGATTGCTGGCGCGTATTGGCATGGCGATGAAAAAAATAAAATGTTGACGCGAATTTATGGAACATCATTTACAAAAGCATCTGATTTAAATGATTATCTCGAAAAAATTGAAGAGGCAAAAAAACGCGACCATCGAAAACTTGGCCGCGAATTAGATTTATTTACAATACTTGATGAAGCACCGGGTATGCCATTTTTTTTACCGAATGGGCAAACCTTGAAAAATATTTTGATTGATTATTGGCGGAAAATTCATAAGGCTAATGGCTATAAGGAAATTTCAACGCCAATGATTTTAAGTAAAGATTTATGGATACGTTCAGGTCATTGGGAGCATTATAAAAATAATATGTATACGACAATTATTGACGAACAGGATTTCGCTATTAAGCCGATGAATTGTCCTGGTGGGATTTTAGTTTATAAAACTCAGTTGCATTCGTATAAAGATTTACCATTACGGCTTGGGGAACTTGGAATTGTACATCGTCATGAGAAATCTGGAACATTACATGGATTAATGCGGGCACGTTGTTTTACACAAGATGATGCACATATTTTTATGACGCCCGAACAAATTAAATCGGAAATTAAAAATGTTATTGATTTAATTGATGAAGTTTACTCACTTTTTGGGTTTAAATATCATATTGAGTTATCGACACGGCCAAAAGATAGTATGGGAAGTGATGAGCAATGGGCGGAGGCAACGGTAGCATTAAAATCAGCACTTATTGAAAAAAATTTAGAGTTTAAAATAAATGAAGGAGATGGAGCATTTTATGGGCCGAAAATTGATTTTCATTTAGAAGATTCATTATCACGGACATGGCAATGTGGGACGATTCAATTAGATTTTCAATTACCGGAAAAATTTGCACTTGAATATATTGGAGCAGATAATGAGAAGCATTGTCCAATTATGATTCATCGTGTAGTGTTTGGAAGTATCGAACGATTTATTGGGATTTTGATAGAGCATTATGGTGGACGTTTCCCAGTTTGGCTCGCACCTATACAGGTAAAAATTTTACCGATATCTGAAAAATTTAATGACTACGCACAAAATATTTTTAATACGTTAGAAAAAAATGCAATCCGTACGCAAATGGATATACGTGCGGAAAAAATCGGTTATAAAATTCGTGAGGCTTCCCTCCAAAAAATCCCTTACTTAATTATTATTGGTGAAAAAGAAGTTGCTACAAATCAAATTTCCGTACGCTCTCATCATAATTTCACTACGACTATTGATGAATTTGTTAAAAATATTTTACAGTTGCAATAATATTTAATATATGTTAGAATAAATTGGTAACAATAAAAATAAAATTTTTTGGAGGATTATGTTATGGAAAATCAAGTTGAAGAACCGAAGACACCGCAAATATTTACATTTGGAGATTGGAAATTTTCTGTTTTAAATGATAATGAGGAAATTGCAAATGAAGTGAAAAGAGAAATTGAAAATTTATCTGATTCTAAAGAAATTCCTAAAGAATATTTTAAGGGATTAAAAGAATTGGCAGAACCAATTAGCCCTGGAAGTCAAATTAGGAATATAAGAACGGTTTCTCGTGCGTGTAGAAATTTAACACAAATAACGATTTCAAACAGTGTGATAAGCATTGGAGAGCATGCTTTTAAACACTGTGACAGTTTAACACAAATAATGATTCCAAGCAGTGTGGAATACATTGGAAGGGGTGCTTTTTGCGACTGTAGAGCTTTAGAACGAATAACGATTCCAAGCAGTGTGGCAAGTATTGGGGACTGGGCTTTTGATTTATGTAGAAGTTTGCGGGAAATAACGATTCCAAGTAGTGTGACAAGTATTGGGGACAGGGCTTTTAATTTATGTAGAAGTTTGACACAAATAACGATTCAAAGCGGCGTGACAAGCATTGGAGTATTGGCTTTTAGCGGTTGTTGTAGTTTGCCCCAAATAACGATTCCAAGCAGTGTAACAAGCATTAAAGATGGTGCTTTCTACATGTGTAGCAGTTTGCGGGAAATAACGATTCCAAGCAGTGTGACAAGCATCGGAGAGTGTGCTTTTGACGACTGTAGAAGTTTGACCCAAATAAATATTCCTGCATCTCTTTTTCAATCAATTGGTAGAGATCCTAATTTTGTGCGTAAAAAATTAGGATTAAATTCTAATGTAAATATATTTGTTGATGGGGAAAAATTAGAGCATTCAGATGGCACTGCGCTGGAAGAACCTGTACCACCTCAAGAACCTCAAGAAGATAATATATTAGATAAACAGTAAAATTATATAGCTAATAAAAAATCAGGGTTGAACCTGATTTTTTTTGTTTATTTTCATATTTATTGCAAAAAAATTTTTTTTGCTATATTAGATGTAAGTGTGTTAAGATTGATAAATTTACAAAAAATTCGTAACATATACTATATATGCTACAAAAAATTGGTAATGTAAAAATAAAATTTTTTGGAGGATGATATTATGGAAAATCAAGTTGAAAAACTGAATTTAGTTAAATTAGGTGCAGGGAAATATCAATTTGGAGAATGACAATTCGCTGTTTTAGATGATAATCAAGAAATTGTGGGTGAAGTGATTGGAAAAATTGAAAGCTTAACAAATTCTCCAGAGATTCCTGAAAGATTTTTTCTTAAGCGTAAAGAATTGACACAAATAACAATTCCAAGCAGTGTGACTAGCATTGGAGATGGTGCTTTTTCTGGTTGCCGCAGTTTGACATCAATAACAATACCAAGTAGTGTGACTAGCATTGGAGATTATGCTTTTTCTTCTTGCAGCCGTTTGACATCAGTAGAAATACCTGATGCTTTAAAGACTAGGATAAATTTTATATATTGTCGCAAGTTGATAATGATAGCGATACTACCCAATGAAATAGAAGATATAATGCCTCAAATGGAAGATATGCCAAAGAATATGTTAAATGAACATTAAAATTATATAGTGAATAAAAAATCAGGTTTAAACCTGATTTTTTTTGTTTGTATTACAGTTGCTGAATTTATTGAAACATTTTACAGTTGCGATAATATTGCGTACATGTTACAATAATTTTACAACAGCGAAAATAAAATTTAGGGGATGATATCATGAAGAATAAAGTTGAAGAGCTGGAATTAGTTAAATTAGATGGAGAATGGCAATTTGGAGACTGGGAATTTACTGTTACTAATAATGATGAGCAAATCGCGAATGAAATGTTTAAAAGGATTCAAAGCTTCACGAATTTTAAAGAAATTACTGCAAGAGGTTTTTATGATATTGATGGATTGACGCAAATAACAATACCTGAAGGTGTGACTAGCATTGGCGATAGTGCTTTTGAATGGTGTAAAAATTTGACGCAAATAACAATACCTGAAGGTGTGACTAGCATTGGTGATGGCGCTTTTGAACACTGTGAGAGTTTGCAACAAATAACTATACCTGCTAGTGTGAGTAGCATTGGAGATTATGCTTTTGGAACTTGTGAAAATTTGGCACAAATAACAATACCAAAAAGTGTGACAAGCATTGGTGATGGCGCTTTTGAATGGTGTGAGAGTTTAAAAGAAATAACAATACCCAACAGTGTTACTAGTATTGGCAATAATGCGTTTAATTTTTGTGGAAATTTACAAACAATAAATATACCCAACAGTGTTACTAGTATTGGCAATAATGCGTTTAATTTCTGCGGAGGTTTACAAACAATAAATATACCAAACAGTGTTACTAGTATTGGAGAGGGAACTTTTAATTATTGTGCAAGTTTGAAAAAAATAACAATGCCTGATAGTTTGACTAGTATTGGCAATAATGCTTTTAAAAATTGTAGAAGTTTAAAATCAATAACTATACCTAGTAGTGTGACTAGCATTGGTGCTGATGTTTTTGTAGGTTGTAATAATTTGAGAGAAATAAATATTCCTGAATCTCTTTTACAGGAAATTGGTGAAGACAATATTTATAAAAAATTAGGTTTAAAATCTACTGTGGAGATAAAGAAATTAGTTGACAAAGATAAAGAATGGCAATTTGTGGTTTTAGATGATAATGAAAAGATTGCAAATGAAGTACGTGAAAATATTAAAAAATTCAAAGATTCAGGGATAATTTCTGAAAAAGCTTTTTATAATATCGCTGAATTAAAAGAAATAACAATACCAAGCAGTGTGCAAAACATTGGCAAGAATGCTTTTTCAAACTGTATTAATTTGACAAATATAACAATACCTAACAGTGTGACTAGTATTGCAGATGGTGTTTTTAACGGTTGTAAAAATTTGAAAGAAATAACTATACCGAAAAGCGTGAAAATCATTGGCCGCCATACTTTTAAAAATTGCAGTAGTTTAGAGAAAATAAATATACTTAGCAAAATGACGGAAATTGAGGAATATGCTTTTTCAAGCTGCAAAAATTTGACAGAGATAATTATACCTGACACTGTGACTAATATTCAGCATGCGGCTTTTGAAAATTGTATAAGTTTGAAAGAAATAACTATCCCTAACAGTGTGACTAACATTGCCGATCATGCTTTTACGCAGTGTAGCGGTTTGAGAAAAATAACAATACCTAGTAGTGTATCTAAGATTCAGCATGGAACTTTTTATGGTTGCAACAGTTTAAAAGAAGTAACTATACCTAATAGTGTGATTGACATTGAAGGTTGGGCTTTTGCAGATTGCAATAGTTTGGAAGAAATAATTATACCAAGCAGTGTAACTAGAATTGGAGATTGGGCTTTTACGGGTTGTAACAATTTGAAAGAAATAACTATACCAAGCAGTGTAACTAGCATTGGAGATAAAGTTTTTGAGAATTGTAGTAATTTGAAGGAAATAAAAATTTCCGAATCTCTTATTCGGAGAATTGGCGCAGATAATATCCACAAAAAATTAGGATTAGATCCTGGAGTAAAGATAAAGGAATTAAATATTTTAACTAAAAACCAAGTATTTGATAAAATTTCAAATGAGAGAGGCAGTTCAAAAAAAACTAAAAATAAAAAAAGCATATTTAGCAAATCAAAGAATTATCGAAAGGTTGAGAATTCTTTTAAAGGTCAAAATGATTTAAGATAAAAATTATATAATATGTTAAATCATTGAAATTATATAGTTAATAAAAAAACAGAGTTAGAGCTAGTTTTTTTATGTTTGTACTATGGTTGATGAATTTATTAAAAAAATTGCAATAATATTACAAACGCGTCACAATGGATTTGTAATAACAAAAATATAATTTTGGGGAGATGATATTATGGAAAATAGAATTGAGGATCTGAGATTAGTTAAATCAAATGAAGGTTGGCGCTTTGGAGAATGGCAATTTGCAGTTACACGTAATTCAAACAAAATAGTATATGAAAAAATTAACTCGTTCAATGATTTTAGAGAAATTCCTGCAAACGGGTTTCAGAAAATTGTTGTATTGACAAAAATAAATATACCGGAAGGTGTGATTAGCATTGGAGACTCTGCTTTTGAAAATTGTTCATGTTTGGAAACAATAAATATACCAAGTAGTGTGACGAGCATTGGAGCGAATGCTTTTTCTGGATGTAGCAGTTTGACACAAATAACTATACCTGAAGGCGTGACTAGCATTAAGACTTCTGCTTTTAAAAATTGTTCATATTTGGAAGAAATAAATATACCAAGCAGTGTGACTAGCATTGGAGCGAATGCTTTTTTTGGATGTAGCAGTTTGACACAAATAGATATACCAAGCAGTGTGACTATTATTGAAGATTCTGCTTTTGAAAATTGTTCATGTTTGGAAACAATAAATATACCAAGTAGTGTAACTAGCCTTGGAGCGAATGCTTTGAGGGGGTGCAGAAGTTTGAAAAAAATAAATATACCAAGTAGTGTAACTAGCCTTGGAGCGAATGCTTTGAGGGGGTGCAGAAGTTTGAAAAAA
>CAOVHW010000001.1:86381-215634 GCA_948543815.1 uncultured Eubacteriales bacterium
CTTGGAGCGAATGCTTTGAGGGGGTGCAGAAGTTTGAAAAAAATAAATATACCAAATAGTGTAACTAGCCTTGGAGCGAATGCTTTGAGGGGGTGCAGAAGTTTGAAAAAAATAAATATACCAAATAGTGTGACTAGTATTGAGCTTGGTGCTTTTGCTGATTGCAGAAAATTGGGGGAAATAACGATACCAAGTAGTGTAACTAGTATTGGGGTTGGTGCTTTTTATGGCTGTAGTAATTTGACGCAAATAGATATACCAAGTAGTGTGACTAGTATTGGGGTTGGTGCTTTTTATGGCTGTAGTAATTTGACGCAAATAGATATACCAAGTAGTGTGACTAGTATTGGCGATAGTGCTTTTGCTGATTGTAGAAAATTGGAAAAAATAGCTATACCTGGTAGTGTAACTGAGATTGATATATCTGCTTTTTATGGCTGTGAAAATTTGACACAAATAGATATACCAAGCAATGTGACTAGTATTGGCGATAGTGCTTTTGCTGATTGCAGAAAATTAAAAAAAATAACTATACCAAGCAGTGTAACTAGCATTGGAGATAAAGTTTTTGAGAATTGTAGTAATTTGAAGGAAATAAAAATTTCCGAATCTCTTATTCGGAGAATTGGCGCAGATAATATCCACAAAAAATTAGGATTAGATCCTGGAGTAAAGATAAAGGAATTAAATATTTTAACTAAAAACCAAGTATTTGATAAAATTTCAAATGAGAGAGGCAGTTCAAAAAAAACTAAAAATAAAAAAAGCATATTTAACAAATTTAATAATTCGCGAAAGGTTGGGAATTCTTTTAAAGGTCAAAATGATTTAAGATAAAAGTTATATAATATGTTAAATCATTGAAATTATATAGGGAATAAAAAATCAGGTTTAAACCTGATTTTTTTGTTTGTATTACAGTTGCTGAATTTATTAAAAATATTTTGCAGTTGCGATAATATTTAATATATGCTACAATAAATTGGTAACAACAAAAATAAAATTTTTAAGGAGAATTATCATGGAAAATCAATTAGTTTCATTTGAAGTTAATGGTTACGAATGTACTGTAAATAATTCTGAATGTGTAGGAGAAATAATTAACAAAATTGAAAGCTTCGAAGATTCTACAAAAATTCCTATTAATGCTTTTAAAAATTGCAAAGAGTTGGTAAAAATAACTATACCTCCGGGTGTGAATGAGATTTGCCTGATTGCTTTTTCTGGCTGCCGCAATTTACAAAAAATAATAATACCTAACAGTGTGACTAGGATTGGAGAATTTGCTTTTTCTTATTGCAGCAGTTTGACGTCAATAACAATACCAAGTAGTGTGACTAGCATTGGGAATTGTGCTTTTTCTGGCTGCAGCAGTTTGAAAACAATAACAATACCAAGTAGTGCGTCTGGCATTAATCTTTATGAAGGGTTCTCTGGCTGCAACATGTTAACTAAAATAATTATACCAATACCAAGCGAACCAACAGGTTATGATTATATTAATTTTTATTCTTTAATTTCGCGATTGGAAAGAAGAGATTTTATTTATTTGAAAATAGATGAGAATAATATTATTCCTTTCAAAAATGCTGCTAAACAAATTACGGCTAATATACCTGATAATACTGCCAAGTTTATCAGTAATGTTTCAATTGCTTGTAACGATTTTACAAAATTTACAATACCTGGAGATGTGACTAGCATTGGAGATGGTGCTTTTTCTGATTGCAGCAGTTTGACAACAATAACAATACCAAGTAGTGTGACTAGCATTGGAAATTTTGCTTTTTCTTATTGCAGCAGTTTGAGACAAATAACAATACCGAGCAGTGTGACTAGCATTGGAAATTGTGCTTTTTCTGACTGCAGCAGTTTGACATCAATAACAATACCAAGTAGTGTGACTAGCATTGGCAGGGGACTTTTTTCTTACTGCACCGATTTGACATCAATAGAAATACCTGATGCTTTAAAGACTATGATAGATTTTGAAGATTGTCGCAAGTTGACAATGATAGCGATACTACCCAATGAAATAGAAGATATAATGCCTCAAATGGAAGATATGCCAAAGAATATGTTAAATGAACATTAAAATTATATAGTGAATAAAAAATCAGGTATGAACCTGATTTTTTTGTTTGTATTACAGTTGCTGAATTTATTAAAAAAATTTGCACTTCGTAATTCTTTGTGCTATCATATCTTTTGTAGCTTGTCTACTAAATGTATATTTTTTTTACCGCGGTGTAAAATATTATTGTAAACATTAGGAGGAATCATCTATGTCTATTGAAGTTTTAAAAGTCTCTTCAAATTCTCAACCTAAAGCTGTTGCCGGTGCTGTCGCCGCTATCTTACGTAATGGTAATCCTGTCGAAATCCAAGCTATTGGTGCCGGTGCCGTTAATCAAGCTGTTAAAAGTATTGCTGTCGCTCGTGGCTATGTCGCGCCTAACGGTATTGATCTCGTTGCTATCCCTGCTTTCTTACAATTAGATGTTAATGGCGAAACCAAAACTTCTATTAAGTTTATAATTGAAAAAAGATAGGTGTTGCCCTTGACCAATAATAAAGATTTATTAAAATATGAAGTTGCCCAAGAATTAGGCTTACTCGATAAGATAAAATTAGGCGGCTGGAAAACGTTAACTTCACGTGAAAATGGAAGAATAGGTGCTATCGTTAAAGAACGCCTAAAAAAATAAAATCTTTACTTTTTTCTTTGAAAAGAAAAAAGTAACAAAAAAGAAACTTTATCAAAAAAAATCTTTGTGTGTTTGCACAAAGATTTTTTTATAAAGTTCTTTTGTTTTACTTTTCTTTCAAGAAAAGTAAAGGTTTTAAGAAAACACTGGATTTAGCCAACCATTTATAATTTTTTCGAGAGAAGTTTTTAAGTCGTGGCGTAAAGCATTATTGTCAGCCAAAAGATTTATTTCTATACATTCATCGCCGACAAAAATTTTTGCAACGCCGAGTATTTCATTTTTTTTAATTGGTGCCTCTAAAATTTTTGGTGCTTCTATTTTTATATTTAAATTTTCTTCTTCGGTTTCATTTAATGGCAAAACCAAATTTTTTTCATATATTAAAGCGATGTTTGGCGTGCGTGAATGATTTATTTTTACGTAATCTGCGACTAATCCTTTTGAAATTATATGTTTGTATTTGTAATTTTCAAAGCCGTAAGTTAATAACTTTTTTGTATCTTTCCATTTGCCTTCTTTACCACGATTACCCCAACCACTACCGAGTACAACTGAAATTAATTGCATATCATTTTGTTTAGCTGCGCCGACAAAGCAATGGCCGGCTTTATTTGTAAAACCTGTTTTAATTCCGTTTGCGCCATTAAATTCTTGGAGCAAACGGTTTTTATTATTGACCGTATAAGTATTTTTGTCAGAGCTAAAAGTTGCGGACGGCGTATTTATCAGCGCGATAAATTTAGGATTATTTAATGCGTAGCGCGCAATCAATGCCATATCGTACGCTGTTGAATGATGCTCACCTTTGTCTAAACCATTTGGCGTTTCAAAAATAGTTTCATTTGCGCCAATTTTTTTTGCTTTCTCATTCATCATTTTACAGAATCCATCAACGCTTCCGGCAATATGTTCAGCGATAGCGACTGCAGCATCATTTGATGACTCAAGCATTAATGCGAAAAGAAGATATTTCATTTTAATTTTTTCATTTGGCGTGAGATGAAGCTTAACTTCGGGCACGGACAAAACAGATTTGGAAACAGTAACAATATCTTCGGGGTTGGAATTTTCTAAAGCAAGCGTAGCTGTCATAATTTTTGTTGTGCTAGCCATTGATAGTTTTTTTTGTGAATTTTTTTGCCAAAGAACACGGCCAGTTTGTGCATCCATTAAAATTGCACCGAGTGCACCGATATCAGTTGTTTTTAGTTCATTTGCAAAAATATTTTGATGGAGCATAAGGAATGAAATTAAAATGCAAAAAAATTTTTTCATAAATAAAAAAATCCGTTACAAATTTTTGTAACGGATATCCCCCTATTATTCAAATTTTTTTGACAGCAAGAGTTACTTCCTCACCATTTATCTCCCACTGTTTTACGTAACCTTCAGGATCACCGTTAATAATTTCGTTAGCTAATGTCTCTTTTTTTAGTATATCCTGATTACGTAAAAATATTCCGGCAATTTTTTCATTCCCATTATTGTAGATACAAATGTGATCCATAACTTCAAACTTTGCCTCTTTACGCATCGTTTGAATTTTGTTGACAATCTCACGTACAAATCCTTCCTCAATTAACTCCGCAGTTAAATTTATATCGAGAACGACACTGATATTTTTATTCGTTTGCATGATAAATCCAGGCTTGTTTTCAGTTTCAATTAATACGTCATCGGGAGAAAGTTTAATAGTTTCGCTGTCAAGATTTATTTCCAATTTTGAAATGAAAGAAGAATCTTGTTGACTTAAATAATTTTTGATTTGCGGAATATATTTTCCATAGCGTTGGCCGAGCGTACGTAAATTTGGTTTGAATTTGTATGTAACAAAATTTTGTGTGTCGTCAATAAATTCAAGTTGCTTTATATTTAATTCGTCGAGAATTATTTTGGAGTATTCATCGGGAAATTTTGGCGCCTGTACATAAATTTTTGATATAGGCTGACGATTTTTTATATTGGCAGAATTTCGTGCGGCGCGCCCGAGCTCAACTATTTTCAAAATTAAATCCATATTTTGTTCCAAATCTTTGTCAATAAGATTTGTATTTGCAATTGGGAAATTTTCGAGATGCACACTTTCTTTTTGCGTTAAGTTTTTAAAAATTTCTTCAGAAATAAACGGAATAAATGGCGCAGTTAATTTCACCAGCGTTGTCAAAACTTCATGAAGCGTTTTGTAAGCATTAATTTTATCTTGTGGCATACCGCCGGCCCAAAATCGCTCGCGGTCACGCCGTATATACCAATTGCTCAACTCATCGACAAAAATATTTATCGCACGTGCAGCTTCAGTTATTTTGTATTCATTGAGTGAATTATCAACGAACTCAATTAATGAATTCAAGCGAGACATTATCCATTTGTCCATAATGTTTTCCAATTTTAATTCATAATTATCGGGATTAAAATTGTCAATGTTTGCATACAAAACAAAGAATGAATAAGTGTTCCAAAGCGTATTGATAAATTTTCGCTGAATTTCTTTGAGCGATTCGATATCAAAACGATTTGGCAAATATAACGCGCTGTTAGTATAAAAATACCAGCGAATAACATCCGCGCCATAGTTGTCTAAGATTTTCCACGGATTTACAACATTTCCTTTATGTTTGCTCATTTTTTTGCCATGTTTGTCTTGAACATGTCCAAGCACTACGACATTTTTATATGCCGGTTTATCAAACAACAAAGTTGAAATTGCAATTAAAGTATAAAACCAGCCACGAGTTTGGTCAACGGCTTCGGAAATAAAATCGGCAGGGAAGTTTTGTTCAAATTTATCTTTATTTTCAAAAGGGTAATGCCATTGAGCGAAAGGCATCGAGCCCGAATCAAACCAACAGTCGATAACTTCAGGGACACGTTTCATTTTTTTACCGCATTTTGGACAATTAAGTAAAATTTCATCGACAAAAGGTTTGTGTAATTCAATATTTTCGGGACAATTATCAGACATTTGTCGTAATTCATCAATGCTACCGATGGCGTGTTCGTAACCGCATTCGCATTGCCAAATTGGAAGTGGCGTTCCCCAATATCTTTCGCGGCTAAATCCCCAATCTAAAACATTTTCAATGAAATTACCGAAACGGCCTTGCTTGATACTGTCAGGATACCAGTTGACTTTGTTGTTATTTTTGACGAGATTATCGCGAACTTTTGTCATTTGAATGAACCATGAATTTCGGGCGTAATATAAAAGTGGTGTATCACAGCGCCAACAAAATGGATAGCTATGTTCATAATCGAAGCATGCGAATAATTTATTTGCAACGTCAAGTTTTTTTATAATAATTTCGTCGGCGTCTTTGACAAAAATTTTGCTCAAATCATCCATATTTTCTTTGAAGCGGCCGCGTTCGTCAACAGGTTGTGCGAATGGCAAATCATTTTGCATACCGACGCGCGCATCATCTTCACCGAATGCAGGTGCACAGTGAACAATTCCGGTACCGTCGGTGAGCGTTACGTAATCGTCACAAACAATGTAGTGAGATTTTTTGTCAGTTATTACGTAATCAAACAATGGAAAATATTCAATGCCTTCGAGATTTTTGCCTAAAGTTTCATCTAAAATTTCAAAATCGCCGGAGAAAATTTTATCGATAAGCGCGGAGCAAACTACAAAAATTTCGTTGTTATATTTTACACGCGAATAATTTTCATTTGGATTGACAACGAGCGCAATGTTTGCTGGCAATGTCCAAGGTGTTGTTGTCCATGCTAAGAAATATTCGTTATTTTTATTTTTGATTTGAAATTTTGCGATGAGTGATTTTTCTTTTACATCTTTATAACCTTGCGCAACTTCATGACTAGAGAGCGCAGTTCCACATCGCGGGCAATATGGAACAACTTTATAGCCATTATAAATTAAATTTTTATCCCAAATTTTTTTAATTGCCCACCAAACGGATTCGATATAGTTATTTTCGTAAGTAATGTAAGGATTTTGCATATCGGCCCAAAATCCTACGCGCTTACTCATTTTTTCCCATTCACTTTTATAGAGCCAAACGCTTTCCTTGCATTTAGCGATAAATTTTTCAATGCCGTAGGTTTCAATTTGTTCTTTATTATCCATTCCCAACGATTTTTCAACTTCGAGTTCAACAGGTAATCCATGAGTATCCCAGCCGGCTTTGCGTAAAACTTTATAGCCTTTCATTGTTTTATAGCGCGGAATGATATCTTTAATTGCGCGTGTTAAGATGTGTCCAATATGAGGTTTGCCATTTGCAGTTGGTGGGCCGTCAAAGAAAGTAAAAATCGGTGCGCCATCACGATTATCAATACTTTTTTGGAAAATATTATTGTTACTCCAAAATTTTTCAGTTTTGATTTCATTGTCGACAAAATTAAAATTTGAATTAACTTTTTTAAACATGTTTAACCTCCAAATTTAAATTGTTTAAGGCGATGAGTAAGGCATTTTTACCATGTGGCCATGTCAAAGCTCCTTGTAAAAAAGCGGTATAAGGCTGTTTGATTGGCGCGTCAGCAGTAAATTCGATTGATGCGCCCTGAACAAAAGTTCCTGCGGCCATTATTATATCACAATTATATCCGGGCATTGGCCACGGTTTCGGCACAACAAAACTATCGACGGGCGAAGCTTTTTGAACGCCTTCACAAAATTTTATTAGCATATCTTTCGATTTCAGATTTATTGCTTGAACGATATCAGTGCGAGAATCACGAGGCAATGGAAAAACTTCGAAGTCAAGCATATTAAAAACTTCAGCAGCAAAAATTGCAGTTTTTAGTGCGCACGAAACAGTTTGTGGCGCTAAGAAAAGTCCTTGCAATAAAGAAAATGATTGGCCAAGAGATGGGCCGATATCTTTTCCAAGTCCGGTTAGAGAATATGCGGCGCCGTCAACATATTTTTTTTTGCCGACGATATATCCGCCAACTTTAGCGATACCACCGCCGGGATTTTTAATCAATGAGCCGACAGTTAAATCGGCGCCGAAGTCAGAAGGTTCAAATTCTTCAACAAATTCGCCGTAACAGTTATCCACAAGACAAATAATATTGTCACGGATATTTTTTACGAACGCAATTAATTTTTTAATTTGTGAAATGTTGATTGATTTTCGTAGTGAATAGCCACGTGAGCGTTGAATGGCAATCATTTTTGTTTGTGGCGAGATAGAATTTTTGATGGCGTCATAATCAAAATCGCCATCAGATTTTAATTCAATTTGTTTGTAATTTATGCCGCGTGCGATTAAGGAATGCGGCGATTTTTTTATGCCAATTATACTTTGCAAAGTATCGTATGGCGTGCCACAAACATAAATTAATTCGTCGCCATGATTTAAATTTCCGGACATTGCACAAAATAATGCGTGAGTGCCGGAAACGATTTGTATGCGAACAAGTGCATCTTCAGTGTGAAAAATATCAGCGTAAATTTTTTCGAGCGTATCGCGTCCAAAATCATTGTAGCCATAACCTGTGGAGAAATTGAAATGTGATTCACTTAGCTTATTTTTTTGCATTGCGTGTAAAATTTTCATTTGATTATATTCGGTGGTGGCATCAATTTTTTCGAAAATGTGTGAAATATTTTGTTGAGCAATTTGTCCAAGTTCAAGAATTTTTCCATCAATGTCAAAATTATTTTTCATGAAATCATAAATCATAATGGCACCCCATAAATTTTTTTTGACATAAATTATAAACATAATTGACAATTTCAGTTTCATTTTTAAAATTGTTTTTATCAATCCAAATGCCGTTAGTTTGATGTTTAAACCAAGTTAATTGACGTTTAGCATAGTGGCGCGTATTTTTTTTGATTAGTTCGATTGCTTGTGCCAAATCAATTTGACCATCGAGATACATAATAATTTCTTTGTAGCCGATAGCTTGCATTGAATTTGAATTTTTATTGCAGCCTATGTCCAACAATTTTTTCACTTCATTGACGAGTCCAAGTTCAATCATTTTGTCAACACGTGCCTCAATTTTTTCATAAAGAATTTGACGCGGCAAAGTTAAAATTATGAAAAGCGTGTCATATTTAATTTCATTTTGTTTTTGAAGCTCGTTGTGCTGTGAAAATTTTTGGCCAGTTTGTGAAAAAAATTCTAATGCACGAACGATTCGTTTGCGATCATTTTGATGGATTGTTTTTACAGATTGTGGGTCAATTTCAGATAATTTTTTGAACAAATATTCATCAGATTGTGAAAACAATTTGGCACGTAAAGCAAAATCAACTTGACCACAAGAAAAATTATTGTCATGTAAAACAGCATTGATATAAAATCCAGTTCCACCACATAAAATAGGGATTTTTTTTTGTGCATAAATTTTATCTAAATATTTTTTTGCACAAAATTGATAATCGGCAACAGAAAAATTTTCAGTTGGTAAAACTTCATCAATTGCGTAATGGACAACATTTTGCGTGTCAAAAATTTTTGCTGTACCAATATCCATGTATTTGTAAATTTGCATTGAATCTGCTGAAATTATTTGCGTGTCAAGTTTTTTTGCCAGCGTCAATGACAAATCAGTTTTACCGCAAGCAGTTGGTCCTGCAATAATTATGAGTGGTTTCATTTTTTACGTCCAAATAATTTTTCAATTTCAGTTTGTGAAATTTGAATCAAAGTTGGGCGGCCATGTGGGCAATTAAATGGATTTTCAGCAGACATTATTTTTTGGATCAACGCTTTTATTTCGGAGTAAGACAAATTGTCATGGGCTTTTACAGCTTTTTTACAAGCATGTTGCATTATTTGTTGCATTTTGGTTTCATCAACGTTTGGGATTTCATGAAATGAATCAATCAAGTCAATGAAGAAATCTTTAGAGACATATTTATTGAAATTATGTGGGACACCTTTTACACTAAAAATTTTTTCGGACAAGGCAATAATGTCAAAGCCGAGTTTTTTAATTTTGTCAATGTTATCAAGCAAAATTTTCGCATTATATTCTGTTAATTCAAAAGTTATGGGGACAAGTAGTTGTTGTGGGAAATTTTTTTGTGCGTCGTATTCATTTTTCATTTGCTCGAACAAAACACGTTCATGCGCGGCGTGTTGATCCATCAGAAAAATTTTTTTATCTTGTTCAATTATCCAATAAGTGTTGAAAATGCAGCCAACAATTTTATAATCTTCCATGAATTTTTGAGTTTCATCATTTTCAATTGAAATTTGTTTTGGTGGCTCGTCAATAATTTTTTCCGTAGTGTCAGGAGTTTTTATAATTTTAAGTGAGTCAAATTTTTCTGAACTTTCACGAAAAACATTGTTTGAAGTTGATGATTTTTCGTCAAATGTTTTTGAAATGATTTCAGGTTTTGCCACAAGAATTTCATTTGAATTGTTCTTGAACGTAGCCGTTATCGCGTTGAAAATAAAATTATAAATCAAATCATCATTGGCAAATCTTATTTCCATTTTTGTTGGATGAACATTTACGTCGACAAAACCTGGGTCAACCTGCAAATTTAAAACATATACAGGAAATTGGCCGGTCATAATTCGATTTCGATAAGCATTTTCAATTGCAAACGTAACGACATTATTTTTGATATAGCGGCCATTTATAAAGAAATTTTGATAAGAACGATTGCCACGCGAAAGTTCAGGCTTGATAATAAAACCTGACATCGCAAATTTATCATTTTGAATATCGACGGCTAAAGCATTTTGTAAAACATTTTTGCCCATTATGTACATCAGAACGGATTTCAAATCGCCATTACCATTCGTTGTAAAAATAGTTTTATTATTGTTAATAAATTTGAACGAAATTTGTGGATTTGATAGCGCAAAACGATTCATCATATTAGAAATATAACTGGCTTCAACTGACGGCCGTTTCAAAAATTTAAGACGTGCCGGCGTATTATAAAAAATATTTTCCGCAATAATAGTAGTACCACGCGTTGCCGCAATTTCATTTTGCGCAATAATTTTTCCACCATGAATTTTAATTTCGGAGCCAAGTTCTTCATTTTGCGTTTTAGTTATCATATTTACTTTTGAGATTGCCGCAATAGTACATAATGCTTCGCCACGGAATCCTAAGGTTGTTAATGTTTCAAAGTCATTAAAATTTTTTATTTTGCTCGTAGCATGATTTAAGAATGCATTAGCTACCTGATTTTTCGCAATACCAATACCGTTATCCGTAACACGGATAAAATTTATACCTCCATTTTTTATTTCAACCGTTATAGATTTTGCATCGGCATCAATTGAGTTCTCAACAAGTTCTTTAACGATTGATAGTGGGCGTTCGATAACTTCGCCAGCAGATATTTTGTTAATCATTGAGTCATCTAAAATTTTTATTTCATTTTGTTGAACGAAGATAGTTTCCATAAAAAATATTATACATAAATACAAAAATTTTCATAGTTATTATTCATAATGTATGTAAAAAAATTTCGCATAAAAAAAACAGATAATGATAAAATTATCTGTTTTTGAATTTATTAAAGTGAATCTGATAATTCATTTTCATCCGAAAGACTTGAAAGAGATATACTGTCATCACTAGAATTTTTATTTTTATTTTTGTCAATTTTTATCAAAAGAGATGTATTAACATCGTTAGTATTTTTTTGGTTAGCTTCTTTTTGAGTTTCTTGTGTTATATCTTCTTTTTTACCTATTTCAATTTTTTTTGTTATATCTTCTTTTGTTTTTTGTTTAAATTGATTTTGTTCTCTTTTTATTTTTTTGTTGTGTTTTATGTCAACAATTAGAGAATCAACTGCACCAAGCATAAAAACAAAGAAACTGACGACAGCAACGACGCTAAGAGTAGGAATTGGGCAAACTATCGCGCCTACAATACAAGTGAAAGCGCAAGCAAATAAAAAGAAAGGATGAATAAAAATAATAGCAGAGGCTATTAGGGTTCGGGAGCGTTTTAATGCATTCTTAAATAACTCCAAAGGGCTTAATATTTTTTGAAAATTTGATATAAGTGTTAAATCATATGTATTTAATTTTACGTTGTCCAAACATTGATAAAAATGCAAAAAACAAGAATATTTTTTTTTCGAATTTTGATAAAAATCGCAAAGAACGTTATATTTTTCTACAAATGCTTTTGAATCTTCTGTACTCTCTTTTGAGATATATGAGAGCTCATTTTCTATTTTTTCTTTCATTTCTTCTAAATTTTTAACTTTTGATTGAAAATCTTCATAATCTAGATTACTTATTATTTTACCAACTTTATTTGGATCTAATTCACCTTTATCATCATATAAATTTCCGCCAAGTTGAAGAAAAGCGTATAAACGCAGGAAAGGATCTTTAATAAATGTTTCTTCTTTATTACGATTTGCATAATTTTCTGAAAAGTTTTCTAAAAGGTTATCATCTGACAGTTCTTCATTATAAAAGAATAGATATTGGAAATATGATTTAAATTCATCATCTTTATTTATTATTTTGATGTTTGCGTTTATTTGGTTTATTAATAATAATTCTAAATTTCTGTTGTCTAAACTTTTTAATATGTTTAAATCAAATTTATATTTTTCATTTTGAGGTAAATTTTCAAATCTAGATATAATTTTTTGTTTTTCTTCAGATTGCATTTGAGATATATTTAAATTTTTATAAAAATTTGCAAGTCCATTTAAAGTATAATATGTTGTTTGCGCTTGTGCATAAAAATCATTAAAGTCATTAAAAGAGTTAATCTGTGAATTAATTTTTTCTAATATCGAACTTTTAATAAAATCTTCAAATGAGTTGTCAAAACCAAAAAAACTTAAAATGAAACCTTGAGTATTTGTGTTTAAAATATCAATATTACTTAAATCCTGTAATTTTGGATTTGCAGCAGTTAACTTATTTTTTATGAAATCATCGAAATTATCAAATTGATCATCACTATTACTGTTATTATATTTTTCTAATATCAACTTTTTTACGTAATCTTGTATATCAGTATAATTAGTTTAAAGGTTGTCATTTAAGTAATAAACAATAGTATTAGTTTTGCTAGAAATTTCCAAAAGCTCGGACATTTTTTATCACTTCCTAAAATATTTTAAAACATCTCTACAATCATTTTACCAAATTTTCATTCTCATTTCAAAATTTTTATAAAAATAAATTTTAAACATAAAAAAACAGATAAGTAAAAATAAATTTATTATAGAACATGATTTAACTTTAAAGAAGCTGAATTAGGCATTCCATTATCACTAGAAATTTCATTTTGAGTAACATTTGCCAAAAGTTGAGTATTAACATCGTTAGTAATTTCCGGATTAGATTGAGTTTCTTGTGGTATATTTTTTTCTGGTTTGAATTGATTTTGTTTCCTTTTTCTCATTTTATTATTGTTTATTCCGCCAATTAAAAAGCAAATTGGAGTAATAATAAAAGGGCTTAGACCTATAACAATAGGAATAGCAAAAAAAGCGGGCAAAATAAATCCTGTAAAAGCAGCAGTAAGTAAGTAAGTAACAATAAGCGAAGCAAATGATATGGGCAAAGCTACTAAACATCCTATTTTTATTGCATTACAAAATAAATCGCGAGGGCTTAATGGTTCTTGATATTTTTTGAGGAGTTTTTTATCATCTTCATCTAATTCAATATTATCTAAATGCTGGTAGAAAAACAAGAAATAAGAAAAAAATTCTTCATTTTTTAGTTCATTTTTTAAATAATCATAATCTTGTTTGTTTATTATTTTGTTTAATTCACTATAACTATATGAATTACCTACAAGTTGGAGGAAAATGAATAAACGCAAGAAAGGATTTTTGATATATGTTTCGCTTTCTGGGTTTACAAAATTTTGTAAAAAATAATCTGCCAGTTCATTATTTGGTATTTCATTATTATCAAGAATTAGATCTTGAAAATTTGATTTAAAGTAATCATTTCTATCTGTTATTTCGATATTTGTGCTTATATGATTTATTAATAATAATTCTAAATCCCTATTTTTTAATTCAAATAATTTATGCAGATCAAATTTATTTTTTTCGCTTTGCGTTAAAAGTTCAAATCTAGATACAATACTTTTTTTTTCTTCATTTGTTATTTGAGATACATCTTTATTATTATAAATTTGTATAAATGCAGATAAATTATAATTATTTTGCGCGAAGAAATAAAATGAATTAAAATCTTTAAAAGGTGAATTATTTGGACAAAATGAATTAGCTTTATTTAATATTAAATCCTTTACAAATGGTTTAAATTTAGCATTACAATTAATTTTTGCAAGAATTTCATTTTGTTCATTTATATTATCTAAAATATTATCATTTTGTTTTTTTAATGAATTGATTTTATTTTGTGCAGCTTCATTATTATCTGACGCAGCTTTTTCTAACATTAAATCTATTATAAATTGGTCAAATGAATTTGTATATCCAAAGGCAAAACGAATTTCATTTTGTATTTTTATATCTGACAAAATATTTTTTGCTGGATTTTTTAAATAATTTTCTCTGTGCTCATGTGCTCGACCTTTTTCAAAAGCTTTTTTTTCAATTTCATTAATTACTGCAGCTGTTTCACTAATTACTACAGCTGTAACTCCTACCTGCAACAAACGTATTAATAATTCCGTTTTTCATCACTTCCTCCATTAAAAAAGCCCTACACATTTAAGCGGTAAAAAAGAAATATGTACCAGTAGCAAAATCGGCTGTGAGACAAAAACCAAATATACTCAAAAATCCCCAATTGTTATCATTTATAACGACAAGGGAAGCAAAAAAGGTGGACGGCGCACCTACAATAGGGAGGCCAAATCCGGCAACTTCAGCTAATATACCACAACCTATTGATTCGCCGAGTATTTCTCAGGTTCCCATAAGTTTTTCTTGATTAGAAATTTCTGATGCTTCTGACATTTTCATTCTCCTTCTCAAAAAAATATTTCAAGTTAAAACATCCTTGCAATTATTTTACCAAATTTTCATTCTCCTTGCAAATTATTTTTATAAAAAATAAAATTTTATTTTATATTTATTTCATCTCAAAAATCTTTTCAACTTTAGGAATACATAGTAAAATTATTGTCATAAATGTTTCTAATGCGATATATGAAAAATTGTATATAAATGAATATGTAAAAACTGAACAATTTTCTGGTGCGTAACTCTTGAAAAAAATTACTCCCGATATGAAACTACATACAAATTTTAAAAATGCTACAAAAAAAAATCCTTTCATTAAGGATTTTTTTTGGCTATGAAATATTCCTGAGAATCCTAAACTCCCAAATCCTAATATGTAATCTAAAAAAAATTGTACCGGATGCAAATAAAATGGCTCTATTAAAAAATTTATTACTCCTGCAATTACTCCTGCAATTACTCCTACTCGTATACCAAACCAAAATCCTGGTAATGAAATAAATAATAAACTAAAAAAAGTTATGGAGCCCCCAAATGGTAATTGAAAAATTTTTACCATTGAAAAAATAATTCCTAACGAAATAGCTATTGCCGTACGTGAAATTAATTTACTATTCATCTCTAACTCCTTCATTCGTAAAGATTATTCCTCAATAAAATTTGGGATATCCTCAAATTCAATTGAACGTTTAAATTCTTTAGAGCCATTAATACGTTCAACTGCTGCACGATTCTTATTTAATAATTTTACAATATTCCATAAGTCAATCCAGATTTGATTCGTACCATCTTTTTGTGACTCATCAAAAATTAATTGCAAGCCAAAATGCAAATGACTTTGTTCGATATTATTAACATTTTCCGTAGAACTATATCCAGTACGTCCGACATATCCTATAACATCGCCCGCAGAAATTTTCTGTCCACGTACTAAAGTTTTTACATACGGATAATTTTTACGCATATGAGCGTAATAGTAGTAACGTTTTTTATCAAAGCTACGGATTCCAATACGCCAGCCACCATATTTATTCCAACCAAGTTCTTCAATAATACCTGACTCAACAGCAATAATTGGCGTACCAGTTAAAGCCATTAAATCATGACCTAAATGTTTACGTTTATAGCCATAAGAGCGAGAGTTGCCAAAATCATCAAAATCGTGATAGGCATAACCTTTAGCAATAGGAGAAAAAACTTTAAGGCCGTAATAATTATGCCAGTCGTCAGTTTTTATTTTAAAGTAGCCAATAAATTCATTTAGGACGGCCGAATATGCTTCAAAATAATAATCATAAATTTTATTAGCATTAGCAATAGAACGAGGAGTTAAGCCACTATCAATTTTTTTTATTATATTATTTAAATCGTTATCATTATATTTTTTAAAGTTACCGCCATATTTTACAGCGAGGCATGATAAAATTTCAATCCAATTATATTTCCCGTAAGAATTTATATCGAGATCCATAGATTTTTTTAAAGCGGGATAAGAGATATTAAAATTGACCCATTTTATATATTTCTCACTACTATAAGTTTTATTATGAAGTATGTATGAGATAGGAATAGAGGTAGAAATAAAAAAAATTATAGTAGTGAGGAAAAATTTTTTGAAGTTATTATTACGTATCAAAAATTTCGCCTCACTTTTATTTTATCTATCAAAAAATTTATGCGTGCACTTCCTTTATCATTACTTATAAATTATATTTAATATGAATTTCATTTTTTAAAGTTAATTACAACTTGACAATAACATTGTAATAGTTTATAATAATTTATAAACAAGCTTTAATTGATAATTTAAATATTTAATTTTTGGAGGCGATAATTATGCAGAAAGATGTGATGTTAACCGCTTTGAAAAACATTAAGGAAAATTTTGCAGTTTATAATAATTGTATTTTCGACGAAATATTCAAAAATGGAGAATTTAATGCTTTTGAATGGAATATTAAAAAAACAGATGATTTCAAAAAATTAGAAGAAAAAATTAATAATCCAGATGCGTTAAAAGCTTTTCAAATTAGCGACAAATCTTTGAGCAATCCTTACTTTTTATTTGAATCTATTGCTATTTTGGAAATATATAAATTAATAAATAAGAAAAAATTAAAAGCTGTAAATATAAGTGATGAAGTATGTTCATTTGCTAGTTATTTTCAAAGTGAGTTTCTTAACGCATTTGAAAAAAATTCCTCTAAAGAGGAAAAAGACAAATTAATGAAAGAGTTTGACACAGTAAAAACAAACATAAATAAATTAGTAAAAGAAAAGATCGAAGAAATTAAAAAAGAGGAAAAAGCAAAGCAATTAGAACAAAATGAAGAGGAAAAATTGCAAGATGAATATAATTTTAAAGAAGAAGAAATAGCAGATGAATTAGAACAAGAGGAAGAAGAAAAATTGCAAGATGAATATAATTTTAAAGAAGAAGAAATAGCAGATGAATTAGAACAAGAGGAAGAAGAAAAATTGCAAGATGAATATAATTTTAAAGAAGAAGAAATAGCAGATGAATTAGAACAAGAGGAAGGGGAAAAACTGCAAGATGTAAATGAAGTTAAAAGTTTGAGTAGCAATGTGCTTGGTGCAATTTTTTCAGGAATAGGATTGGTAGGATCAATGGCGGCGGTAGCAACAATAGTTTTAGGAGTTGGAGCCTTAGCAGCATTGCCATTAGTTGGTTTAATATTAGCAGGTGTAGCTGCTGTAACAGTTGGTTTTGTTTCGTGGGAGGGTTTGATGTACAATTCGGTTAAAATTCTTAGAAAAAGAAAATTACAAAAAGAAATAAAAGAAAAAAAAGACAAAGGTAAAGAAATGGAATCCCAAGAAATTTCAATTGAAGTTGATAAAAATGAAAATGAAGTAAATCCAAATCAAGAAACTGCTCAACAACAAACAACTGGAAATCCTTCAATTTTTCCGTCAAATACAGGAAATGGTGAGCCAGTTCCCGCTCAAGAATTTGTTGATGATCCGAATAAAGGAAATATAAATGATTAATTTTAATATTTTCTGCAAATAAAATAATATAATCAAAAGAATTTATGAAAAAATCCTTGAGTGAGATAACTCAGGGATTTTTTTGTTTTTTTGTTTTTTGTTAAAATTCCTAGTCAGTATACAAAATAATTTTTGTATCGCTATTTATTTTTTCATTTGGTAAAGGAAATTGTTTATGAATAATTTCGCCATCTCCTATAATTTCATATTTTATTTTCATTTTAATAAGTTCAGATTTAACCTGCGAAACTTTTAGCTCTAAAAAATTTGGTACCGAAATCTCATTCGTTTCAGGTAATTCTAATTCCTCAGCACTATATCGCGGTTTGATATTTAAATAAGGTAAAGCATTTTCTAAAACTTCTTTCATAATTGGCCCGGCAACTTGCCCACCATAATAAATTCCTTGTGGCTCATCTATTAGTACTAAAGTCATAACGATAGGATTCTCAGCTGGTGCAAACGTAAGAAATGATGCAATATATTTACCACTACGTCGTGGAAGCTTTTCACTTGTTGCAGTTTTCCCTCCAATTCTAAAGCCAGGAATGTAAGCTTTATGTCCAGTACCTTTTGCAACTACGCTTTCCAATATCCATTTCATAGTTGCGGAAGTTTTTGCAGAAACTGTCTGGCGTCCTTTACGATATTTTATTTGTTTCACAATATTTCCATCGGCATCCAAAATTTTTACGGCAAAATGCGGCGTGATTAATTGTCCACCGTTTACAACAGAAGATGCCGCGCGCATTAATTGTAATGGAGTGATTTGGAAAGATTGGCCGAATCCCATAGTTGCGAGTTCAACAGGTCCGACATTTTTTAATTTGTGCATAATGCCGACGGCTTCACCTGGTAAATCTACGCCGGTTTTGTCATTGAATCCAAATTTATTCATGTATTTGTAAAAAGTTTGCGCGCCCAATTTTTCAGCGATTTCCATAAAAACGGGATTGCAAGAATTTTGGACGCCTTCGACGAAAGATTCACTGCCATGATTGCGAGGGAAGCGCCAACATTTTATAGTGCGGCCACCGACAACTTTTGCGCCCGAACAATTAAAACGAGTTTCGGGGGTAACAGCGCCTTCTTCCAAGCCAGCGGCCGACGTAATTATTTTGAACGAAGAGCCGGGTTCATATGTATCATTGATGCTAAAGTTACGCCACATTTGATTTAACGCGTCATTTTTTTCTTTTTCGGGTAAACTTTGCCAGACAGCAGCAAGTTGCGGCGAATTTATTTTAAATGGTTCATTCAAATCAAAATCAGGTTTGTTTGCCATCGCATAAATTTCGCCATTTTGCGGATTCATTAAAATAATTGTGCCGCGCTTAGCTTTTTTTGCTTCAAGTGCTTTTTCCAAAGCTTGCTCAGCGTATTGTTGTAAAACAATGTCCAAACTTAAGACTAAATTATTTCCGGCGGTAGGTTCTTTGCGGTATTCCTGACCGTTTTTCAATTCGCGGCCACTTGCATCAGTTTCCGTCATTATTTTTCCGGGTTTACCTTTTAAAAATTTGTCATATTTAGCTTCGAGACCGATAATTCCTTGATTATCTTTGCCGACGAATCCAATTACTTGTGACGCCAAATTTGAATAAGGGTAAACGCGTTTGATATCTTCATCAATAACGACGCCTTCGAGATTTAATTTACGAATTTCATCGGCGAGATTTTTATCAACTTTTATTTTAATACGTTCGAGAGCAACACGTTTGTTAACTTTTTTTAACACGGTTTCATAATCCATATCTAATTTTTGCGACAAGATACTGGCAATTTTTTCGGGCTCACGGATTTGTGCATGGATAACACTGACGGATGCAACGGTTTCAGTTTTAGCAATGCCATTCATATTTCGGTCGAAGATAGTGCCACGATTAGGGGCAATTAATCGGTCACGAGTTTGTTGTTCGTAAGCTTTAGCTTGCCAAAAATTTGCTTGCATAGATTGTATAAAAAAAACTCGTGCGCATAGTCCGAATATAATTAATTCAAAGAGTACGAGGAATGCCAAAAGTTTTTTTTTGACAAGAATATTTGGTTTGTTCATAAAATCCGCCGCCTTTTTTACTATCATATTTTATAGTGGCGGAAAAAATAACTTTAAATAAATGATTTACAAAATAAGTGATTCATATAATTGTGAGTTTTGGCTTGGAATTTCATCAGAAATACTTTTTTGTTTTTGGATTTTGGTTTTTAAACTTTTTTTATTGTTAATTTTTATTTGTTCATCAGAATTTGAATTTTGATTTATTTTTTCATGAACATTAAGGAAAAAATTTTTAAGTAATTGAAAGTTTTTTTTTAAAGTTTCGGATTTAAAACTTTCTTTGATTATAGTTGTACGGCTAGTTACAAGGCTTCGATTGTTTTCCATATTTATAGACCTCCTTTTTTTATGATATGTAGGAGGACATTTTTAGTTACAAAAAATATTTTTGTCTCCACGCTTCATATAATAATATGCTCGTGGCAGTAGAAATATTCAGTGATTCAACTTTATTTTTCATTGGAATTTTAATAATTTGGTCGGCTTGCGATAAAACATTTTCAGAAATTCCATTTGCTTCATTGCCAACAATTATTGCGCATTTAGATTTAAAATTTGCGTCGAAACAAAATTTTTTAGCGTTTCCCGATGCAGCAAAAATTTTAACATCATTATTTTTTAATTTTGGCAAATAAATTTCTAAATCACAATCAGTTGCAATGTTCAATTTAAAAATATTTCCAGCGGTTGCGCGCAAAACTTTGGGATTATACAAATCGACAGAACCTTTTGAAATAATCAAACCATCAACGTTAAACGCGGCGCAGCTTCGAATTAATGTTCCGAGATTTCCAGGGTCATTTATTTTTTCAGCGATAACGAATAAAGAATTTTCTTTCAATGTAAAATCATCAAGACAAAAATTTTTTTTCGCACATATTGCTAAAATACCTTGAGAATGTTTTGTATCGGCGATTTGTGCAAATAATTTATCGGGTAAAACAAATACGTTGGCATAATTTTTAGCCAACGCAAATGATTGAGCAACAACAATTTTGTTTATTTGCCATGATGGCGGGATTTCGTCAACAAATTTTTTGCCTTCGATGATAAATTGATTTGACTTATCGCGGTAATTTTTTTCACGTAATTTTAAAATTTCGCGTATTAATTTATTATTGCGGCTTTCAATCAGCATTATGCGTCACCGTTTTTAGCTTTAGCATTTGCATTTTCAATATCAGTATTCAAGCCGATGACGATTAAGATATCGTCGGGCAAAATGAATTCGTTGATATTGGGCAAAATAATCAACTTGTTTTTACGTTTTATGCCGATGACGTTTAAGCCGAATTTTGCACGTATATCCAATTTAAAGATGGTGTGGCCATACCAATCGTTTATCGGTTCGATTTCGGCAATGCTATATTCTTCCGACAAATTTATGTAATCAATAAGATTTGTTGTGATTAAGTTTGTGGCAAATTTGATGCCCATTTCGCGCTCAGGCATGACAACTTTATCGGCGCCGATTTTTTCAAATATTTTTTTTTGCAATAAATTTTCAGCGCGAACAATTACATATTTTGCGCCTTTTTCTTTGGCAATTAATGTTGACATGATGCTTGAATTCATGTCCGAACCGATAGCAATAATGACAAAGTCGTAATTGTTTAACCCAAGTGCATCCATTGCATTTTCATCAGTAATATCGGCTTGAACGACATGTGTTGCGCATGAAGAAAATTCCTGAACGGTAACATAATCGCGGTCGCATGCCAAAACATTACAACCATTTTCAAATAAAGTATGGGCGAGACTTTGTCCGAAGCGTCCGAGGCCAAGTATTGCAAATTGTTTATCTTTACTCATTTTATTCACCTTTTATCCGATAATAACTTTTTCTTGCGGATAATTTATAATATTATTTGTATTTGCACGTTTGAGGAATAAAGCAACGGCGATACTAATAGGGCCAAGCTTTCCAATCATCATATCTATGCAAATAATTAATTTGCCGATGGTTGAGAGGTGCGACATTACGCCGACAGTTAATCCAACGGTTCCAACGGCTGATGAAGTTTCAAAAATTATATCCAAAAAATCCAAATTTGGATGAAAAATGCTAAGCAGCAAGCTTGAGATAAATATCGCGGCGAAATTAAAAAATGTAATTGTCAAAGCTTTTTGGAGATTGTAAAAAGATATTGTACGCTCAAAAATTTCTATTCTGTTGCTACCTTTTGTGGCGTTGATAACTGACAAAACTAAGACGGCAAATGTAACAGTTTTGACGCCACCGGCAGTTCCACCGGGCGAGCCGCCGATAAACATTAAAATTATTGTAATAAGTTTTGATACCGGGCGCAAGCCATGTTCACTTATAGAATTAAAGCCGGCGGTACGTGCCGATACAGATTGAAAGAATGACGCAAATATTTTTTCAGAAAGTTTAGAATTTGCGAGAGTTGCTGGATTTGTGAATTCACACATAAAAATTAATGCGGCGCCGCAAAAAGTTAAAATTATGCTCGAAATTATAACAAGCTTGGAGTGAAGTTTCAAACGTTCAAATTTTTGCAGCAGTGTTAATTTTTTATATGCTAAATCGATGAAAACGTGGAAACAATCTTCGATAACGACGTAGCCGATACCACCGAGCGTGATTAAAATCATAACGGTTAAATTTACTGTGATATCATTGACGAACGGAACCATGTTATTATTGCCGATGAGGTCGAAGCCCGCATTACAGTAAGCGGAAATTGAATGAAAGATGCCGAGAAAGATTGCCCAATAAAAATTTATATCGGGCAAGAACATAAATCGGACGCTTAGGACTAAGGCGCCGAAGCCTTGCATAACTAAAACCCAGCAGGAAATTTTTTTTACGAATGCAACGATACCTTTATAATTTAATTGATTAAGGGATTCTTGGATAATGAGGCGTTCTTTGAGCGTAATTTTTTTACCGATTAAAATAAAAAGAGCGGCAATAATGGTCATGAACCCGAGGCCGCCAATTTCAATTAAAGTCATAATGACAAGTTTACCGAACAAGCTCCATTGCCATAAAGTATTTTTTACGATTAAACCAGTAACGCATAGGGCAGAGGTTGCGGTAAAGAAAGCATCGATGAAACTTACACCGTTAGTTTTACTAGAGATAGGGAGCCAAAGTAAAATACATCCGACAAATTGAATAAGTAAGAATGCGAGGATTAAGATGTGAGTAGGCGATAATTTTTTTGCTAGTAGGTAAAATTTTGTTGCGCGCATATTAAAAGTTCCTTTCGATAAAAATTTAATGAGAACACTTTAGCACTGTGAATAAAAAAATACAAGGAAAATTTTATAGTGGAAGTTCTTAGTGAGATGTTCACATTTTAATTAACATAGCAAAATAAATATCAATGAGTTATGCACATACTTATCAACATTATCCACAGGAAAAATAAATTTTCATATGTTGATTAATAGAAATAGACGTAAAAAAACCTTGCGCAATTAGGCAAGGTTTTAGTTTAAAGAAAAAGGTAAAAGTGCTAAATGTCTAGCACGTTTGATAGCATTAGTAACAATACGTTGATGTTTCGCACAAGTTCCAGTAATTCTACGTGGGAGAATTTTCCCACGTTCAGAGATAAATTTACGGAGTTTTATAACATCTTTATAATCGAGAGAGTCAATTTTATCGACACAAAATGAGCAAACTTTTTTTTTCTTAATATGACGTTTTTGAATCAATTTATAAGCCTCCTTATTTAGAATGGTAAATCATCGTCATCTAAATCATCAATTAATTCGTTAATAGCAGAATTTGAGTTATTACTTGAAGAATATGAACTATTATCTGAAGAATCTGAGTCATCAGATGTATTGTTTTTTTTCATACGCGATTCATAAGCGCTTTTACTTTCACCGAAATTTTGTTCTTCAATAATAACTTCGGTAATCCAACGTTTTTGACCATTTTGGTCATCATAGCTACGATTTTGAAGGCGTCCGCAGATACAAATTAACATTCCTTTTTTCAGATATTTTTCAGCGAATTCACCTTGTTTGCCGAACGCAACACAATTAAAGAAATCTGCATCAGGTTCACCATCACGTTTAAAGCGACGGTCGACAGCGAGAGAATATCTAGCGACAGCGAGAGGAGTTTCACTTTGGGAGTAACGGATTTCGGGATCACGCGTTAAGCGGCCCATTAAGATAACTTTATTCATAATACCTCCTAAACATCTTTACGGATAATAAGATAGCGAAGGACATTTTCAGTGATACGTAATTTAGCTTCGAGTTCGATAGGGACATTAGCAGAGGAATTAAAAGAGATGAAGTAATAGAAACCGAGGTTACATTTTTTAATTTCGTATGCCAATTTTTTTTTACCCCAATTATCAATTTTTTCGATAGACGCACCAGATTTTTCGAGCATATTTTTAATAGATTCGAACTGGGAATTAAGGTCATCATCGGATAAATTAGGATTAAGAACCAAAGCCAATTCATATTGACTCATAATATACACCTCCTTATGGATATAGCTCACTAAAAAAGTGAACAAGGACAGCAAATATGATAACATAAAAAGTAGTAATATGCAAAAAAAATTTTTTATGAGTGATAAAAGTATTGCTGCGAATTAATTTGTGTGGTAGAATAAATTTTAAATAGGAGGTGTAGTTTTAAAATGGCAAAATGTGAGATTTGTGAGAAAGGAAACCTTAAGGGCCACAAAATTAGTATTACGAGAAGTCAGGTTTCAAGACGTGCAAAAAAAACTTGGAAGCCAAATGTCCAAAAAATAAAAATTTTCCATAATGGAACAATTAAAAAAATGAATGTTTGTACAAAATGTATGCGTACGAATAAAATTAAACGTGTAAGCGCTTAAAAAAATCCGCCAAATCGCGGATTTTTTTATTTATTCTGTACCATGTCAAATATTTCGTCTATGACATATAAAAGTGAATTTGGAGTTACATCATTTTTTACAAGTTGCTCTAAGATTTTTAGTGCAAAATCATGTTCTTGAGTTATTTTATCAACACTTTCACAAGTTTTTAAATTCATATCGGTGTCAAAAAGTTCAATCTGAACGCCGAAGATATTATCGTTTTTCAGTAAATAATATTTAGCAAAAAATTTGTCATTTATTTTCTTCTCAAAGACAAGTTCTTTAGACATAAAAATTGCTCCTTAAACATTTTTTATAAGTTTATTATATAAACTTAAGGAAAATGTGTATAGGAGCAAATTTCGTCAAATTTAAACAAATAAGTCATTTTGTGTCGATAAAACAAAATTATTCTGCATTATTCATACGGTTTGTATTCATAGTTAAAAAACAAAATGTATCAATAAAAAGTTTCAATCTCAAGTGCTTCAGAAAATTTTGTATAAATTTTTTTGATACAATCTGTGAGTAACAATTCATTTTGTAAAAATGAACGAGTTTGTGGCTTAAGCATTAATTTTGAATACAAACTGCTGATAATTTTTTCAGCATCAAAATTATTTTGCACGCCACTTACAAATTTAAAATGTAAATTTTTAAACTCGCGCAACGAATTCATATCGTCCGTGTCAAGATTTTTTTTTGCCAATAAATAATTTTGGTAAACATCGCTGTTTACCAAATTTGTCGTTAGTTTATCAACACATTCAAAAATTTCGTCCATGCCAAGTCCTTTCATCAAGAGTTAACGTCAACCAAAATTGGCAGAATCATTGGACGTCTTTTCGTCAATTGCCACAAATAATGGTTCAAAGTTTCACGTATCAAAGATTTGACAACTGACCATTGATTGCTGATATTGCCGTTAAGATTGTCCAAAACTTTTGCCACAACACATCGTGCGCCACCGATTAAATCTTCAGATTCTTTAACATAAACGAATCCGCGTGTAATTATATCTGGGCCTGCAACGAGCAAGCCACTTTCGCGATGAATGCCTAAGATTACAATCATCAAACCGTCTTCCGACAAAATTTTACGGTCGCGCAAAACAACACTGCCAACATCACCAATACCCAATCCATCGATTAAAGTTTGACCGGCCGGAACGGATTCAACTACTTGTGCGGATTTTTTATCAATTTCGAGTACATCACCAATATTCATAACAAATACATTTTTTTTGTCCATACCCAACGAGATTGCTAAATCTTTGTGTTGTTTCAAATGTCGATATTCACCGTGAATCGGCATAAGATATTTTGGTTTAAGCAAAGCGTGTAAAAGTTTTATTTCTTCTTGTTTAGCGTGCCCAGAAACGTGGACTTCCATTAATTTTTCATACACAACTTCGGCACCGAGTCGCAGTAATCCATCAATAACTTTTGACACAGTTTTTTCATTGCCGGGAATAGGCGATGCACTAATGATAATTTTATCGCCGGGCAAAACTTCAATTTGTTTGTGCTCACAAAAAGCCATTCGTGACAAAGCCGCCATTGCTTCGCCTTGACTACCAGTTGTAATAATAACAAGTCTTTCTGGCGGATAATTTTTAATTTGTGCCGGCTCAATTAAAATATTTGTTGGAACAGTCAAATAACCCAAATCAGTTGCCGTTGTAACTGAATTAACCATACTTCGCCCAATAATAACAACTTTACGTTTATGTTTAAACGCCGAATTTATTATTTGCTGAATGCGATCGATGTTCGAAGAAAATGTCGCTATCATTATACGTTGTTTTGACGATTCCTCAAAAATTCTTTCCAATATATCGCCAACGGTTTTTTCCGAGAGTGTATATCCTTTTGACTCAACATTTGTGCTTTCACATAAAAAAAGTAAAACGCCACGCTTACCAATTTCGGCAAACCGTTGTAAATCGATAGATTCGCCGCGAATTGGCGTATAGTCAACTTTAAAGTCGCCTGAATGCACAACAACTCCGACAGGCGTAGTAATTGCAACGGCAACCGAATCGGCAATACTGTGATTTATGCGAATAAATTCTACACTAAATGAACCGAACTTAATAATTTGTCCGGCGGTAACACAAAAATTCATTTCAGGATTATAAACATTACTTTCACGCAACTTATTTTCCAATAATCCGAGCGTTAATTTTGTACCGTAGATAGGAATATTCATATGGCGAAGTAAGTAATCGACGGCACCAATATGATCTTCATGACCATGAGTTAAAATAAGAGCACGAATTTTGTGTTTATTTTCAACTAAATAGGTAAAATCGGGGATAACTAAATCGATACCGAGCATATCGTCTTCAGGGAAAGCGAGGCCGCAGTCAACAATAATAATATCATTGTCATACTCAAAGACAGTGATATTTTTACCAATTTCATTTAATCCACCAAGCGGGATAACTTTAAGCTTGGGGTTTTTTACAGTCAATCAAAAAGCACCTCCGAGATTATTCATCGTTTTCATCATCATTTTCATCATCGTCAATATTTTCATCATCAATATCATTAAAATTTTCTTCGAAGATATTAATAATATTATCGAGTAAGTTATCGTCATCAACGATATGGTAGTCGACATCGTCATTATCGGTAGAAGTTTCTTTAAGGACAACGACATTTTGTTCATCGGACTCAGGATCGAGGTCATCAGTAACGACTAAATATTTTTCATTATTGAAGTCGACATCACCTAATATGAAGAATTCCTCTTCATTTCCATCATCATCGAATAAAACAATAACATTATCATTATAGAACTCATTTAAATCATCCATAATTATTCCTCCTTAAGATTTAGGTAATCGAGATAACCTTGCAAAATAAAGACAGCGGCCATTTTGTCAACAATTTTTTTTTGTTTAAAAGAATTGATACCGGCATCGGACAAATTTTTATGTGCGGCGATAGAGCTAAAGCGTTCATCCCAAAGGATAATATTAATATTGGGGAAAGAATTTTGGACACGATTTTTAAACGCTAAAGTTTTTTTACATTGGGGGCCATAGGAGTTATCCAAATTTTTAGGGATACCGATAACGATTTTTTCGACGGCATATTCATTAATAATATGGGAGAGACGATTAGTTTCGAGAGCAAAATCCGATAGGGATTTTTTAAAGATAATATCGATAGCGTAGGCAATTAGTTGTAATTGGTCACTAACGGCCACACCGATAGTCATATCGCCGTAATCCAAACCGAGAATACGCATTAATTATTTCTCGCCAAGTAAAAGTTTACGATTTCCTCAAGGATTTCATCACGTTCAAATTTACTTATCAAATTACGGGCATTATTATGGGCAGTAATATAAGTTGGGTCACCGGAAAGGATATAGCCAACAATTTGATTAGTAGGATTATAACCTTTATCTTTGAGAGCGGTAGAAACTTTATCGATACAGTTACTAATTTTATTATTGATAGATTTATCGATGGTGGAGAATTTTTGGGTATTAGGAAATTTTTCACTTTGCATAAAAAATCACTCCCGATGCAATATGAATTTCGATATTTATCTTAACAATTATACTATATCTTATGCAATAGCTGCAATAATAATCAGAAATTAATTTGCAGAATTATTATCATTTGAGTTATTAAAATTGAGGTTAGAAAAATTAGCAGAGTTATTATCGGAGTTATTGAAATTGAGATTAGAAAAATTATTATCAGTAGGATTTAAGTTAAGATTTGAGAAATTAGAATTATTTTCGGTAGGATTATTGAAGTTAAGTTTTGAGAAGTTATTATCTGATTGATTATTAAAGTTGAGTTTAGAATAATTATTTGTTTCGGAAGTATCGTTTGCATCATCATTAAGTGAGTCAGGAAATTTAAGTGAACTAATTTTTTCACCGATATTATTTATTTTGGAAAATATTTTAAGGACATCATTACCATCGAAATTGGGGAGATATTTTTTAACTAATTCATTATAATCATTTTCAAAATTTTTAATGATATTTTCCTGATTAGCTAAAAGATTTTTCATTTGTTTCAATTTAGATTCAGTATCAGCAAGAATTTTTTCAGATTTAATATGAGCCTCATGAATAATATTATCGGCAGCAATTTGTGCACTAACAATTGCATTATTAATCACATTATCTTTTTGCTGGTAACTTTCTATTTTTTTTTGCAATAAAGATATATGTGCTTCAACAGTGTGAGGGTCATAACCTTTTTTTACAATAGGGAAATCATTAAACATTAAAAATCACACTCCTTTTTTTCATAAGAATAATTATACAATAAAAAGAAAATAAGTACAAAAAAAATTCGTAACAAAATTTTTTGACATTAATTTTTAATTTCTTACTTGACAAATTCTTTTTTTACATGTATAAATTGGGATGTAGCTATTTTTTTTTATTAAAGGAGGATTTATTTATGAATAAAATGGAATTTGTAAGTGCACTTGCTGCGAAAGCTGAGTGCTCAAAGAAAGATGCTGAAAGATTTTTAAATGCATTTATCGATTGCGTTACGGAAACTCTTCAAAAAAATGAGAAGATTCAACTCGTTGGGTTCGGAACTTTTGAAGTAGTAGATCGTGCGCAAAGAGTTTGCCGTAATCCACAAAGTGGTGGAACAATGACAATACCAGCAACGCGAGTTCCAAGATTTAAAGTTGGTAAGAATTTAAAAGAAGCAGTTGCGAAAAATACGAAGAAAAAAAAATAAATTATTAACGCCGTAATCAATTTTTTAAAATTGAATTACGGTTTTTTTATAGGAGTGAATGATTTGCGCTTAGATAAATTTCTTAAAATTTCACGTATCATTAAACGCCGTACACTTGCTAATGAAGCATGTGATAGCGGGAAAATTATTGTCAATGGAAAAGTTGCCAAAGCTAGTTTAAATTTAAATATTGGTGACATAATTGAAATTAAGTTTAAGAATTTAAAAGTAAAAGTTTTATCGCCGGATGTTGGTGAATATCAAATAGTTGAAGGAGAATCAGTTTAATGATTTTAAATGGGAAAGAAGTTGCCGCAATTATTAAAGATAATGTCAAAGAAAAAGTAAATTTGCATTTAACGCTTGCAGTTATTTTGGTTGGCGATGATAATGCGTCAAAAATTTATGTGCGTAATAAAAAAATTGCGTGCGATTATGTTGGCATAAAATCTTTAGTTTATGAATTACCGACGAGTATAACACAAAATGATTTGCTGGAGCTTGTCCACGAATTAAATTTACGGCCGGATGTTACGGGAATTCTCGTTCAACTTCCACTGCCAAAACATATTGACGAAGCTGTCATTATGGAAAATATAAATCCGTTAAAAGATGTTGACGGATTTAATCCACAAAATGTTGGAGCGTTGACATTAGGCGCACCAAAATTTATTCCGTGTACGCCACTTGGAATTATGAATTTGTTGGCACATTATAAAATTCCAATTGACGGCAAAAATTGTACGATAATCGGCCGAAGTAATGACGTTGGCAAACCGATGGCATTGTTAATGTTGGCGGCAAATGCAACTGTAACAGTTTGCCATTCACATACAAAAAACTTGACAGACATAACAAAAACAGCCGACATTTTAATATCGGCTGTTGGTAAAGCAAAATTTATAAATGCAGATATGATAAAAAGCGGCGCAACTTTGATTGACGTCGGAATAAACCGTGAGTCAGGAAAATTGTGCGGCGATATCGATTTTGATTCGTGCGTTGAAAAAGCAGCGAATATTACGCCGGTTCCGGGCGGTGTTGGCCCAATGACAATTGCAACTTTAATGCAAAATTGTGTATTAGCGGGCGAGTTACAGCGCGCGCAGTAAATTATTTTTTATAAACAACGTTAATGGATTTTGCGTAGCCATTATCATCCATGACGACATAAATTTTATCACCACGCCAGATTTCAGCAATGGTAGCTTCATGACCATTGACATTTTTAAATCTGGTATTTTTATTGCATTGAATTTCGAATTCGTTGCCATTATCTGTTTTGATTTTTAAAGTTGTATTGTCAAAGATTCGCATAACTTCACCGAAATAATTTACTTCGGCTTTGTCAAGAATAGCGATTGAATCGACTTCATTGCTATCAAGATTTACTCTAACGCGAGAATTTACGCGTAAAGAATACACGTCAATTTTTCCGGGCGAAATATTATATGCACTGACGAAGTTAGAGTTATCTCTAATTTTTATGATAGCGCAAGAATCTTTGAGGATAATTACTTCTTCGAGTAAGCCTTCTTTGTTAGAAAATTTTCCTTCAGCGTAAACGTCAAGTAAATTGTTATATTCGGCGGAAGCGGAAATTTTATCGCCAATTTTCAAATCACTCCAAGAAACTTGACCATTATTTTTGCGAGTTATGAACGTGTCGCTTGTAACTTTCAATTCGTATTCCATATCATCGTTGTCTTTGATGACGAGGCATGCGTTTGCATTGTCATATTTTTTACCGGTCAATACGCCGTCAATTTTACGATTTTTATCTACAACGCAAATTGAATATGCGAGTGAATCAGCAAATTTAATTTGAACAATTTCGCCGGGAACGATGCTGTTCAAATTAATTGGCGCATTGTTTTTGCTTACTTTGCAGTTATCAGCCAAGATATATTTACGTGTTTCAGTTATTATGCCGCCAGTCGGGTTTAATATCTGCATTTTTATATCAATTGAATTTGACGTAGCGGAATCCATAACGGCAATTAAAGTTTTAAGATTTTTGTCATTATCGGGATTGGAGTTATAGCTTTGAGCGTTAATCGAAACAATTATTGAGTTGTTAAGTTGGATTTTGGCTGTCATATTTTCTTTGATAGCGTCTAAAGTTTTTGATACACCGTCAACAATTATTTGTGCATCAGAAGAAACTTTGTAAATATTTTTTTGTCCGTTGTCAGAAATAATTTGTAAAGCACTGATTCCGGAATAAATTTTGTCAACAGTTCCGTTTAAAAAATCATTTGATTCATTGTTGCCAGCAAATTTTAAAGTTTTGCTAAGCATAACGGACATAGTTGTTTTAGTGACGGCGGATTTAGGATTGAATTTATTATTTTCGTCACCAGTTAAAATTTTATTTTCATAAAGATAATAAACGTATGGTTTGTATTCAGCGGCGATGAATGCGTCATCCAAGAAAAGTTTTTCGGTTGAAATGCTCGGTGTTGCGCCAATTATTTTTACAAGATAAACGGCAGCTTCTTCTTTGGAAAGTGCGCGTAATTTTTCAACGTCGCCACTTTTGACAATAAATTTTTCCAAATCATCTGGCGTGAAAATATTTTTTTGCAATAAAAATGCGATTTCACGGTCAGAAATTGATTGCCATTTTGAATAATTTTGTGCTTGCTGTGCGAGCAAATCTTTGTAATTATTGTAGGCAGTGTCATAAAAATTTTTTTCATTGTCAGTTAAATCTGTATATTTGTAGCCGGCAGTTTTAGCCAAAATTTTTGCGGCGTCAAATTTGTTTATATTATCGTTTGGGTAAAAGAAACCTGTTGCGTCAGCAGTAATTAATCCGCGTTGAGCGACGTCATTAATAAATGGATAGCCCCAGAAATCAGTGTCGACGTCTTTAAAATTCATAGCTAAAACAGGAATTGCGGATAAGTAAAAAGTTAAAGACAATGCAGCAATTTTTTGCAACTTTTTTTTCATTATTTAGCCTCCTAATTTTTCGCCAATTAAATAGAATGGCTTGCAATCGTTAATTTTAACATCAACGAATTTGCCAATCAAATTTTTTTCGCCGTAAAAATGTACCAAAACATTTTTGTCATTTCGGCCCGTAAGTTTGCCGTTATCACATTCTTCTACTAAAATTTTTTGTGTTTGCCCAAAATATTTTTTATTTTTTTCAGCGATTATTGAATTTAAAATTTCGAGCAAGTTTGCAAATCGCGTTTTGATAATTTCAGCAGGAATTTGATTCGACATACGTGCAGCAGGCGTTCCTTCACGTTTTGAGTAAATAAAAGTGAATGCGCTGTCAAATTCAACTTGCTTTACCAAATCAATTGTGTCGGAAAAATCATCTTCACTTTCATCGGGAAAGCCAACGATTATATCGGTAGTCAAAGAAATGTCAGGGATATTTGCTCGAAGTTTCTCAATCAATTCAAAATATTTTTCGCGTGTATATTTACGATTCATGAGTTTTAAAATGCGATTGCTTCCGGATTGCACAGGCAAATGTAAATGATGGCAGACCTTTTCGCAATCACGCATAGCAAAAATCAAATCGTCTGACAAATCTTTTGGATGTGAAGTCATGAAGCGAATTCGTTCAAGATTTTTGATTTCATTGATTTTTCGTAGTAGCGATGGGAAATTATCGCCACAATCTAAGCCATATGAATTGACATTTTGTCCGAGCAGCATAATTTCTTTTACACCATCATCAACCAAAAATTTTATTTCGTCAAGAATATCTTGTGACTTTCGACTGCGCTCACGCCCGCGTACATACGGCACAATGCAATATGAACAAAAATTATTGCAACCGTAGATGACATTCACACTGGCTTTGAAAAAATATTTACGTTGTGGCGAAAAAATTTCTTGATAATCTTTGGGCTCATTCCAAATATCAATGATTTGTGAGTTTGTAATCATATTGTTGAAAAGTAATTGTGGAAATTTGTGAAAATTGAACGTGCCGAAAACGACGTCAACAAATTTATACGAGCGGCGAATTTTTTCGATAATATGATTTTGCTGCATCATACAGCCACACAAAATTATTTTTAGGTCAGGATTATTTTCCTTTTTATTTTTAAAATAGCCGAGATTGCCGAACAATTTATCTTCAGGATTTTCGCGTACGCAACACGTATTAAACAAAACTAAATCAGCGTCATTGGATTCAGTTATTTCATATCCCATTGCGATAAGCATTGCGCATAATTTTTCGGAATCGTGCGCATTCATTTGACAACCAAAAGTATTTATCCGCGCCTTTTTATTTTTACCGGCATTCATCTTATAAACTTGTTCAATATAATAATCGTTCATAATTTTCTCCATGAATTATTGACAGCGAACTAATTGCAAACTATTTATCAATTTGCCGTCGCAATTTGTACAAAGAGTAACATCGAAAGTAACAGTTTTACTTTCGTGTGGTTTTATTAAAAAATCAATAATTTTTTGCGTAGGTGGTTCAGATTTTAAAACGCAAAGCGGATTTTTTTTCGCATAGATTGTTTTACTATTTTTGTAATATCTTTTTAACTCGACGGGGAAATTTTCAGTTGTGTCGACGTGCGATTTAATCCGCACAGTATCATCGGAAATGACAATAACATCCGAATCGGTTTGCAAATAATATTCAAGACGATAATCCGAATCAGTTTGATTGTTCAATTTGATATTATAGCGATTAGTTGCGCCCCAATTGCCTAAATTACAAAAAGAAGTTGAATTTTCAGCGACAAATTCATTTGGCAAATCAGTATGTGAAGTATCAAAATGCCATGACTTTTCATCGTGATATTCAAATTTAAACATATCACTTTCCGAAATTATTGACGCTAAATTTTTACATGCATATGGATTGAAATTCGTTACCCATTTTTCTGTGAGCGTGTAATCATTGGTAACTTGATTGTTTATCGCGACAGGAATATTTGACTCTGAATCTTCGTTGATATCATATTCCAAATTTGTCTGCAAAATGGTTGAACTATCAGCAATTCCTTTATAAAATCTATAACTTTTGACACCGTCGCGAATTTCCGTGATAAATTTTCCATCTTGCGCATTTTCATCGTAATTATTTATATCGACGAACGCGGCAATTTTTACGAGCGCATCGCCGCTAACAATTTCAAAATTACTCAGCAACAAAAAAACTTGTCCGACAAACATAGCGGGACGTGATTCATGTGAATCACCTAATAGCCAAAATTTTTCGCCGGGCTTTATAATTATGTTGTTTTCAAAAATTTGCGGCAACGGTTTTGGTGGATGCGTTTCAAATTCATATTTACCATCTTGAATATAATCGGAGGCATCAAATTTTTTTTGAAAGTAATCGGAATAAGCATTTAGACACGACCAAGAGATATCATTTCGGTAAGGCGAAAGTGGTTCAGATTGCATTTGTGATTGCGGAATTTGCCAGCCCAATTTATTTATTTTAATTACTAAATTTTCGGGGCCATTATTACAAAATTCAACATCAATATGTAATTGAGTTTGGTCGGACAAATCAACTTTACTAATCATATTTCGTAGACTAACAAATAAATTATACTCACCGAGATTTAAATTTTGTTTCATTAAAAGAGTTGGGGAATCATTAAAAGTTGAGTCGGCTAAATCATTTTTAGTAATAAATTCGGGATTGTTGCAGTAAATAAATTTTGCGTTAGAGATAGGATGAAAATCGAGATTAAGATTATCAGCGCAGACATTAATTGGTAGCGCGAATAAAATTAAAAATAAGGCAAGAAATTTTTTCAATGCAACTCCCTCCGTATTTATTTTATCATATAATGTGAAAATTACAAAGGAGATTTGCGATGATAAAATTTGAGAACGTAACGCACATTTATAATATGGGAACGTGCTACGAAAAAAAAGCACTCGATGATATAACAATAAATTTTGCTGAAAACGAAATGATTGGACTGATAGGCAAAAGCGGTTCGGGTAAAAGTACATTTATTCAACATTTTAATGGTTTATTAAAACCGACGAGCGGAAAAATTTCAATTAATGCAAAAAAAATTGGACTTGTTTTTCAATATCCAGAGCATCAAATTTTTGAGATGACAGTAGAAAATGAAGTTGGATTTGCAGTAAAAGATTCGAATGACAAAACAAAAAAAATTTTGGAAGCTCTAAATGCAGTAGGATTGTCTGAAACATATTTACATAAAAATCCGTTTGAGCTGTCGGGTGGCGAGAAAAGAAAAGTTGCAATCGCAAGCATTCTTATAATGCAACCGGAAATTTTAATTTTAGATGAGCCAACGGTAGGACTTGATGCGGAAACACAAAAAAATATTTTGCAATATATAAAAAAAATGCATGAGCGATTAAAAATGACGACAATAATTATTTCGCACGATATGGATGTGATAGCGGAGTTTACGCAAAAAACGATAATAATGGATAGCGGGAAAATAATTTTTTACGGGCGAACGAGTGACGCATTTAATTTACCGAATATAAATTTGCCGATGACAAAGAAATTGGCGAAACTTTTATATGCGAAAAAAATTGATATTCCGAGTGATATAATTTCGTTTGAAGATACGGTGAAATTTTTAGCTAAAAAAATTAAGGAGAAATCAAATTGAATTTACAATTTTATCAGACAAAATCGGTAATACATGAATTAGATCCACGTCTAAAATTTTTTACATTAATGCTAATATCGACAGAAATATTTTTTATCAAAGCTATTTTTGCGCAAATTTTAATATTGGCGGCGGTATTTTTTTGTATATATTTATCGAAGATACCATTAAAATTTTTTTTACATAGCATAAAAAATATCAGTTCGCTAATAATTTTGACATCAACGTTAAATATTTTTTTCATCAAGAATGGAAATACGGTGTTCAAATTATTTTTTATTCATATCACTGATTACGCAATAATGTTGACATTTCAAATGATATTGCGCATGATAATTTTGGTTTCACTTTGTGCATTGGTAATATTTTCGACGCCGACGATTAAATTGACAGACGCATTGGTAAGCATTTTGATGCCGTTTGAAAAATTTTTACCGATAAATGAAATCGCAATGATTATTTCAATTGCATTGAGATTTATTCCAGTTTTATCAAATGAATTTAACTTAATAAAGAAAGCACAAATGTCGCGTGGTATAAATTTTAGCGACAAAAATTTTATCAATCGTATTAAAAATTATTTGTCACTTTTAATTCCAATTTTCGTATTGTCATTTAAGCGTGCAGATGATTTAGCATTAGCAATGGATGCTCGCTGCTATAATCCAGCGGCAAAAAGAAACAGCTTGAAAAAATTAAAATTTCAAGCTGTCGATTTTATTGCAATTATTTTTTTGTTTATGTTTCATTTTGAATTGTGGCTGATTTATATTTTTAATTGACTTTTGTACTATAAATTTTACTTTAAATTTTTTCAATTCACTTGCGAGATTTTTAAAATTAGCTGCTCTTTCAAGACGTTTTTTTTCTAATAATTTACATATTTTCTTTTTTAATTTTTCCATTCTATCAGAAGATTTGGCCATTTATCAACATCTCCTCGTAATTTGTTTGAAATGAATTATAATATTAATTATAAAGTTTAAAAATAAATTTGTCAATATTTTCTTATTAAAAAATAAAAAGCAGCTTGAAAAAATAAAATTCTAAGCTGCTTTTTATTAAGATTTAGAATAAAAAATTTAAATACAAATTCGCATAGGATCAGACGAAATAAGTTCCGGAATTTTTTCTTCGCCGCGAGAAATGGCATCTAAATATTCTTGAGTAGGATGATTATCAACAAACATTTTCAATCTATCGTTTGCTCTATTAAGTATATCTTTATCGCTTCCATAATCAGGAATATACACATTAACTTTTGGTATTCCATTTGGGAAATGAGAAAGAAATTTGTTATAAATATCATCATATTTATTAACATCTCTATTATCTAATAAATCTTGTGCTATTTCTAATAAAAAAGATATATCAGAATTACCTGAATTAATAAATGCTTCTTGCCATTCATTCATATCAATTTGTAAAGTTTGAATTGCAGAACGTGAACGAGAGTGATAGTTCCATCTGTTAATACTAGCTTTATCCAATTGAAACATCTCCTTAAAATTTATTATAAAATTAGTCGCGACAGCATTTTTAGTATATAATACAAAAATTATATTGTCAATATTTTAAAAAAGTTGATAAAGATTTGGAGGAGAAAAAATGATTGAGAAAGAAAAAATTGAGGCTGCTATAAAATTATTTTTAGAAGGTATTGGTGAGGATCCAAATCGAATTGGGCTCTTAGATACTCCGCATCGTATTTCTAACATGTGCTTAGAATTATTTTCCGCGAATAATCCCAAAAATAATATTGAGAAAATAAAAACATTCGAGGCCCCGAATAACGATATGGTCTTACAAAAAAATATAAATTTTTATTCATTATGTGAACATCATCTTTTACCTTTCTTTGGCTATGCACATATCGCTTATATTCCTAATGGAAAAGTTTTAGGTTTAAGTAAGCTTGCTCGTTGTGTCGATACTTCCTCAAAAAAATTACAGCTCCAGGAAAATTTAACGAATGAAATCGCTCAGAAAATTATTAGCTACGTAAATCCAAAAGGTGTTATCGTTATGCTCGAAGCTGAACATTTATGTATGACTATGCGTGGAATAAAAAAACCCGGTACGAAAACTATTACATATGTTACTAAAGGAATTTTCTCGACCGATAAAAATTTAACTGATAACTTCTTTAATCTAATTAAATTTGGAGCGTGAATTAAAATGCAAATTGGTAGCAAAATTTTTAGCCACAACAAAACTTATATCGTTGGTATTTTAAATGTAACTCCTGATTCATTTTCTGATGGCGGAAATTTTAATAATGATAAAAATGCACTAGAACATGTCGATAAAATGATTAATGATGGCGCTGATATTATTGATGTTGGTGGTGAGTCAACTCGTCCTAATTATAAAATGATTACTATCAATGAAGAAATTGAACGTGTTGTCCCTATCATTCGTAAAATAAAATCTAAATACCAAATCCCAATTTCTATCGATACTTATAAATCTGAAGTCGCTCGTGCCGCACTTGATGCCGGTGCTGATTGCGTAAATGATATCTGGGGGCTTAAACGTGATAAAAATATGGCGCCATTAATAAAAAAATATAACGTTCCTATATGTATCATGCATAATCGTGAGCAAAATCCTTCCGATATTAATGAAAATGATTTCATAATTCGTACTCAAAATGAAATCTCTGAATCAATTAATATTGCTAAACAAAATAATATTTCTGATGATAAAATAATTATTGACCCAGGTGTTGGCTTTGGGAAAACTTATCTCCAAAATTTATATTGTATTCGTCATCTAAATGCGTGGAAAAATTTCGGCTATCCTATTCTACTTGGCGTATCACGTAAATCTGTAATCGGTTTGACTTTAAATCTGCCGGTTGATCAACGTGAAGAAGGTACTATTGCAATTTCTGCTATTGCTACTATAAATGGTTGTAATTTTTTACGCGTTCATGATGTTGAGAAAAATTATCGTGCTATTTTAATGGCACAAACTATTAAAGGTGAAATAGGGTGAAAGTAAATGGATCAGATTAAAATTATTGACCTTGAAGTATTTGCAAGGCATGGAGTATTAATTGAGGAGAAATCATTAGGCCAAAAATTTTTCCTCTCAATTTTTTTATCATATGATATAAAAACTGCGGGGCGTACTGATAATATTTATGACACAATAAATTATTCAGATGTTGCGCACTTTGCTGATAATTTTATGAAAGAAAATAGTTATAATTTACTTGAGGCACTTGCTCAAAATTTAGCGGAAGCTATTTTATTAAAATTTAAAGTAGATGAAATTGAGTTAGAGATAAAAAAACCATTAGCTCCAATAGATTTATCATTTAAAAATGTAAGTATAAAAATAAAACGTAAGTGGCAGACCGTATATTTAGGAATAGGTTCAAATTTAGGTGATAAACAAAAAAATATGAATGAGGCAGTAAAACTTTTAGGTAATGAATCTAAAATTATTATCAAAAAAGTTTCAAACTTTATCGTTTCAAAACCAATGGGTGAAGTTAAGCAAGATGATTTTTTAAATGGTGCTATTGAAATTAAAACATTACTTGAGCCATTAGAATTATTAAAAGTAGTAAATGATATTGAAAAAAAATTAGGACGAGTACGTGAAATACATTGGGGGCCACGTACGATTGATATTGATATTTTGCTTTATGGTGATAGAGTAATACGAAATGAGGAACTAATAATTCCACATTACGGGATGCATCAGCGAGATTTTGTATTACAACCAATGAATGAGATAGCGCCACAGGTTATTCATCCACTTTTGAATCAAACGATTTATCAATTACTTTTAGCTTTAAAATAGAAATTACGAATAAGAAATTAATTTTAATTCCAGACAAATTATTTTGTCTGATTTTTTTACTCAATTTTTGAATTTTGTTTCAATTTTTGTTATAATATTTTATATACGATTACAATTAAATTTTTAAAAGGGGTTGTGATTTTTATGGAAGGAAATCAGGTTTCAAATCAAGATCATGAGCAACAATTTAAAGCTGTTTTGGATGCGATAGATGCTTTTGAGAAGATAAGTGAAGAAACAGAAGAAGAAGAATGGGATCAAGTTGATGCTCAACTTACTGAAGCGTTAAACAACTTTAACTTTAAATTTACTCTTGATCAAATAAATAAAATTTTATATGCAGCGGAAGAGGTAAATTTGATTTTGTTTGATTTTGTGTTTGAATTTTTGGATAAATGTGATGATGGAATTTTAGATCAAAAAGCAGCTGAAGGCTTGTTGAGACATTGTAGTAAATTAAATGATGATGATTTTAAAAATTTTTTAAAGAAAGTAAATGAAGAATGTCGTGAAGAAATAAAAGAAATTCGAGAAAAACAATTTGAAGAAATTTCGAATGCGATTTTGAACTTTATTGAGATGAAGCAGATAAAGTCAGGAACAGAAGAATGGGATCAAGCTGCTGCTCGACTGGATGAAGCGTTAGAGAATTTTCAATTTGATTTTGATAAAATGAAAATATGGATAATTTTAAAATACGCGAAATTTGCATGTCTTAATTTAGGTAGTAGTTTTGTGCTTGAAATTTTGGATAGATGTGATGATAAAATTTTAGATAAAGAAGTAGCTGAAGGCTTGTTGAGACATTGTAGTAAATTAAATGATGATGATTTTAATAAATTTTTAAATAAAGTAAATGAAGAATGTCGTGAAGAAATAAAAGAAATTCGAGAAAAGCAATTTGAAGAAATTTTGGATGCGATAAATAATAAAGAGAAAAAAAGTGGCACAGAAAAAGGGAAGAAAGCTGATGCTCCACTTGCTGAAGCGTTAAACAAGTTTAATTTTGAATTTACTCTTGATCAAATAAATAAAATTTTAGATGCAGCGAAAGATGCAAATTTGAATTTGGGTTTTGATTTTGTGTTTGAAATGTTGGATAAATGTGATTATGGAATTTTAGATCAAGAAACAGCTAAAGGTTTGCTGGAACATTGTAATAGATTAAATGATGATTGGTATGAGTATTTTTTGAGCAAGTGCGATAGTGAGGCTAGAATTGTTAAAGAATATCAACTCAAAAAAGCAACGCAACAAAATAAGAATCGAGGAATTTTAGGTGGCATAGGAGTAACATTTGGCGTGTTATTTGGCTTGGGAGCAATTGGTTTAGGTACAGCAGTTGGAATCGGAGCGTTGACAATTACAATTGCTGCGCCAATAGTAGCTGCAGCTGTTGGTTTAGCGTTGATAGCTTTTGGTAGTTATTTTGTAGATAAATTCAGGGTAAATAAAGTATTAAATAAAATTTCAGGAAAAAAGTTAAATGAGCAAGATGTTTCTGAAAATGAAATTCCATTTGATTTACGCAAACGTAAAGAAATTCAAAATGCTTTAGATGAATCGAGAAAGCCGCTTCTTCAAGATACTGAAAATGAGATAGTATAATAAATTTGATTTTTCATGAAACATACGAGACGTTTAAAATTTTTTCACCGTCTTTTTTGAAAAAAATTGCGAATTAAAAATTGAAGAGAAATTACTTTTTGATTTACGCAAACGTAAAGAAATTCAAAATGCTTTAGATGAATCGAGAAAGCCGCTTCTTCAAGATACTGAAAATGAGATAGTATAATAAATTTGATTTTTCATGAAACATACGAGACGTTTAAAATTTTTTCACCGTCTTTTTTGAAAAAAATTGCGAATTAAAAATTGAAGAGAAATTACTTTGTTTGGTTTTTTAAAATTAATTTTTGGATTTTATATAAAATAATTTTTTTTAAATGAAAAAGCAAGGAAATTATCTAAATAATTATTTTTAAAGAATATACTTTGAAGTATGTTCTTTTTTTAGGTAAGTATTGATATTTTTACATGTCTATATTTTTAATCATAAATGTACACTTAAATTTTATTCAGCTTTTGCATAATCTTGAAGATAATCCAAAGCAAACTTTTGAAAAATATTTAGTGACGTTAATTTTGATAATTGGTTTGCTGAAGCTGTTACATTGGCGTCAAGAAATAATTTCATTTTAGGTTATGATGACAAAAATTTTAGACCAAAGCAAGCAGTATTACTCGTGAACAATTAGTAAGTATTCTTTACAGATATTTCGGCTACAATGAGATTGTTGACACATAATTAAGTTTTGTTGAGACAGATAAATCAGCAATTATTTTTTGAAAGCTTTAGGTTGTCGATTGTGAACAAAATTATTCAAGGTAAAGGTAATAATATTTTTGATCCAAAAAGTTTAGCTACTCGCGCTGAAGTCGCTCAGATGTTTCAGAACATTATGCTGAATTTGTTTTATATATAAAAACTTTAAACCTTTACTTTTTCTTTGAAAAGAAAAAGTAAAACAAAAAGAAACTTTATAAAAAATCTTTGTGCAAACGCACAAAGATTTTTTTTAATAAAATTTTTTTGGTTCTTTTTTTATAAAAAAAAGAACGATTTTAAAAAAAATTATTTTTTTCAGCAGATTTAATAACCAAAGCACATTCCAATCTTTTCTTTTGTAACTTACAAGCATAATCATAAGGTTCAAAAATGTTTTTATTGAAGTTGAAAGCGTTGGCAGAACAACCACCACTGCAAAAAAATTTTGCCCAACAAGAATTGCATTTAGTTTTGCTGTAAACATTACAACTGTTGAAATCGTTTTTTATTTGTTGCTTAAGTTCGTCGTCAGCAACGTTTCCCATTTTAAAATTTTTAATACCAACAAATTGATGGCAAGGATACAAATCACCATTGGGAGCAACGGCTAAATATTCAGTTGCCGCGCCGCAACCGACAACTCTTTTTGCAAAACATGAACCATTATCCAAATCGAGCATGAAATGAAAAAAATTAAAATTTCTTTTACCGTCAAGCATAATTTTTGTCAAACGATCATATTGCTCAAAGATTATTGGCAAATCATTTTCTTGAAGTGCATAATTTTCTGATGGCGCAGCAACAACTGGCTCAACAGAAATTTGATTAAATCCTAAATCATTCAGATGCAAAATATCTTCGACAAAATCTAAATTATAATGTGTAAAAGTTCCACGAACATAATAATTTTTGTCACCGCGCAGCTTTGCAAATTTTTGGAACTTGGGAATTATGCAGTCATAACTGCTGGAGCTATCAGGTTTTTGACGCATATTATCATTGACAGATTTTCGTCCATCTATGCTCAAAACAACGTTGTACATATTTTCGTTGAGATAATCAATTTTTTCGTCGTCGAGCAAAATTCCGTTCGTAGTCATTGTAAATCTAAAGTTTTTGTCATAAATTTTTTCTTGTGAGCGCGCATAGTCAACAATTTTTTTTACAACGTCAAAATTTAGTAATGGCTCACCGCCAAAAAAATCTATTTCCAAATTTTTACGATTGCCGGAATTTTTTATAAGGAAATCAATTGCGTGTTTGCCGACGTCAAAACTCATTAACGAATTTTCACCGTGATAGCTTCCTTCTTGCGCAAAACAATATTTACATTTCAAATTACACGCATGCGCGACATGAAGGCAGATAGCTTTTATAACAGGTTTATAATTTTTTAAATCAGGCGGCGTAAAATCTTCGGTAAATAGCAAACCATTTTTCTGAAGTTCTTTTATTTCATTGATACCTTCTTGAATTTCTGATTGCGGAAAAGTTTTTAGGTTTTCAAAAATTTTTTGTTCATCAGGCCAAAAATTTAAAATTTTATATGTAAGCTCATCAAAAATGTGAACAGCGCCACTGTTCACATCCAATACGATATTAAACCCATTTGATTGAAATTTATGTATCATTTTTACACTTCTTTTTGTTTTTTTTCGCAAGATTGATTAGCAACGGTACAAGAAGTTTTGCAGGCGGATTGACACGAAGTTTGACACTCACCGCATCGGTTGTTTAATTTAGTATTTTGAAATTTATTTTTGCTGATAGTTATGATATGTTTCACAGAAATCACCTCGAAAATTTTTCATTATTATATCACAAAAATTTTGTCGATACAAAATTATGATAGTGAAATATTTTGTGATTGTTTGGAAAGTTTTGGCGACGTTTGTTTAACTTTTTTTTTGCACATGAGTAAACTATCTTTTTCCATGATAGTTGAATTTCGTTCACATTCATTATATTTTTCCATCAATTGTTTCTGACATTTCGAGACTTGTATAAAATTTTTTATACAAAAAAATCCGATGAGTATTCCAGCAATTGTTAGACACGTGCCAACTACGCAAGAAACTATTAAACTATATGCGGAACCAATCACAAAATTTATTAATGTGGCAACCGGCGGACAAAAAATATACAGAGTAATGAGAGCGATTCCAATTAATCCGATAAAAATTCCAGCTAATAGGCCGAGAAGTAAGAGAGTCTTTTTTTTTGAATATTGTTTTGTAGCTTTATGGAATCGTGACGTATTTTTTGATACACGATGCCAAGAAACGCTTTGTTCACGAAATTTGTAAGGTAATCGTAGCCAATTTTCGGCCGTTTTTTCATTTTTATTGAGATTTTCGAACGCAAAAGCCTGATCTTTTTCAGGAAGTTTTGACAAATTTGCGAATGTACAACTTTTTTCAGGCAAAGCGTTAAAAGCTTTTAATTTTTCTTCGTCATTAAAGTTTTCAAAATTTTGGATGATTTTTTCATCTAGAGCATCAGGATTATCTTGTAATTTATCGTAAAAAATATATGGGAAAGCTTCATTTTTATCACATTTTAAATTTTCATAAACTTCTTCAGTTCGTAATTCATCAGGTAGATATTTATAAGCGCGTGCTTGTGCATAGCCATCGAGGTATTGAAAATTTGTAAGAGTTTTTTGATGCTGCGGCAAATCGCGAAACAAATCAATTTGTTCTAATGTCCCAGTAGAATAAATTTTAGTTTTTAAAGAGTTCATTTCGCTCATATTATCACCTTTGAGATTTTATGCGCTCAAAGGCAATTTTATTACAGCATATCGCGCATCGAATATAATTGTGGTGGTTTGTTTAAGATAAATTCGGCGGCTTTTATTGCACCGAATGCGAAAATTTCACGTGATTGCGCACAATGTTTTATTTCAATTGCTTCATCGATACCAGCAAAAATTATAGAGTGTTCGCCGACAATTGTTCCGCCACGAACGCATGAGATTCCAATTTCATTTTTTTGGCGCAAATTATTTCGTTGAAATTTATAATCCAAATTGCCGATAGATTTTTTGATTGTGTTGGCTAATAACAAAGCGGTTCCACTAGGCGCATCAATTTTTTGATTATGATGTTTCTCCAGAATTTCGATATCAAAATTCAAATCGAACAAAGTTTTTGAAATTTGTTCCAAAATTAAATTGACAATATTTATTCCGAGCGACATATTTGCAGACTTAAAAATTGGAATAATTTTTGCAGCGTCGATAATTTTTTTTTCAGTTTCTGCATCAATTCCAGTCGTACAAATAACGGCGGGAATTCTTCTTTTTACACAGTAATCAATTATTTTAGGGACAGCTGACGCAGTTGAAAAATCAATCAAAACGTCAGCATCTCCTGAAAAATTATTGATGTCATCAAAAATTGGGAAAGAATCTTTGGTATTGCGAGTAGAAATTCCACAAACAACTTCATGATTTTGCATGGAAAGTTTGGCCAAAATTTGTCCCATTTTTCCTTCGCAGCCATTTATGATGATTTTCATTTGTAAAACTCCTTTTGTCTGAGATTTTTAAAAAATTTGCTCATAATTTCTTGGCACTCATCTTCTAATAATCCAGAGATAATTTGGACTTGATGGTTAAAATTTTTTTCATCTAAGATATTTAACACGGAGCCGGCGCAACCGGCTTTTTTATTTTTACAGCCAAAAATAATTTTAGGGATACGGGCTTGTAAGATTGCGCCGGCACACATTGCGCAAGGTTCGACGGTAACGTATAGGATACAATTTTCGAGACGCCAGCTATTTAATTTTGAGCAAGCTTCATTTATAGCGATAATTTCGGCGTGAAAAAGGACGTTATTTTTACAATTACGTTGATTAAAAGCTTCAGCGATGATTTTATTTTCACAGACGATTACGCAGCCGACAGGGATTTCATTAAGTTCAAAAGCTTTTTGTGCATTTTGTAAAGCTTGTCGCATATAAATCATAATTTTCACCAATGAATATTTTAAACGAATTATATCATAGTTGATGGGTATAAAAAAATCTGCCGAAGCAGACTTTTTAGTTCAAAAAAAATTTTTACGCGTTAAGTTTATTTTCCTTACGACTTTGCCATTCAAATTTACTCATTAAAATTTGGCGTGGACGACTTCCATCTTCAGGGCCAATAATTCCACGATTCTCTAACTCTTCCATAATTCGTGCGGCACGATTATAACCGATACGGAATTGTCGCTGAAGCATTGATGTCGACGCTTTGCCTTTCTTCATTATCAAATCGATTGACGCTTCAAAAAATTCGTCCGTACTTTCATCTTCATCAATAAATTTCGTAGTACATGTAATTTCTTCAACCATTGTTGGGTCAACATTGTCAACTTTATTTTTCTTGACAAACGCCACAATATTTTCGACTTCTTTATCAGAAATAAATGCGCCCTGAATTCGTTGAGGTTTGTTGCTGCCAATTGGATGAAACAACATGTCGCCTTTACCTAACAATTTTTCTGCGCCACTCACGTCTAAAATTGTGCGCGAATCCGTACCGGAAGTTACGGAAAATGCTAATCGTGATGGAATATTTGCTTTAATCAAACCTGTAATTACGTCGACGGATGGACGCTGAGTTGCAATGATTAAATGTAAACCAGCAGCACGTGCCATTTGCGCTAATCGACATATAGCGGCTTCAACTTCTTTTGACGCAACCATCATTAAATCTGCCAACTCATCGATAATAATTACAATTTGCGGCAATAAATCTTCATCATTTTTGAGCGCGTTATAGCCTTTCATATCGCGCACATTGTTTTCTGCAAAAAGATTATAGCGCCGTGTCATTTCTTTTACAGCCCAATTTAATGCGCTGGCAGCTTTTTGTGGGTCAGTTACGACAGGAATAAGTAAATGTGGGATGCCATTATAAATTCCGAGCTCAACAACTTTTGGGTCAATCATTAAAAGTTTTACGTCTTCAGGTTTTGATTTGTAAAGCAAACTTATAATAAGTGTGTTGATGCAAACACTTTTGCCGGAACCAGTCGACCCCGCTATCAAAAGATGTGGCATTTTTGAAATATCAGAAACAACGGTTTTGCCTGCAATATCTTTGCCGATACCAAATGCTAATTTTGATGGAAACTGTGAAAATTTTTTGTCTTCAATTATTTCGCGTAAAAATACAATATCAGTTGATTCGTTTGGGACTTCGAGGCCAACGACAGATTTTCCCGGAACGGGCGCTTCGATTCTAATTCCAGTAGCTGCGAGGCTCAAAGCTAAATCGTCGGCAAGACTTGAAATTTTACTAACTTTCACGCCGTCACCGGGTTTTAATTCATATCTTGTAACGGTTGGGCCTTGACTGACGTCGACGATTTCAGCTTCAACGCCAAAACTTTTTAAAGTTGCTTCAAGTTTTTCAGACGTTTTTGCTAATTCTGTTTTAGAAACTTGATTTGTATTGGAATTTTTTTTATTTAAGAGTTGAATTGGCGGGAATTGATATTTATTAAAGTCCAAAGTTTCTTCATTAATTTTTTTTTCATCAGAAATTTTTTCAGAAGAATTTTTTCCATCGCGATTTTTTTCATCAATTTGCTTATCATTTTTTTCGATTGCAAATAGTTTTGGCTTTTTAGATTTTTTTTCATGAAAATTTTTATTATTTTTTTTGCGCTCACTAATTTTTTTATTACAAACAAATTTGAAAAATGATTTATTTGTGAGCAATATAAGTGAAATTAATGTCAATGATGTTAAGCAAATATATGTGCCGATGTAATTTAAAATACCGATTAAGAAATTTCCAATTATTGCGCCCAAAAGTCCACCATTATCTATTTTTCCATTGACATAAAAATATGTAACGTAGCCGAAAAAATTTAGATGCTCAATATTATCCGGTAAATTTTGAATATGTGCAAAAATTATTATGCACAATAATAATATCAATGACCCGATAATTTTACGTGGCGAAACTTCTTTCTCTTCTGCAAATAAAAAATAAATCCCAAATGCAAAAATAATAATCGGGCAAATATATGCTCCGATTCCTAATAATCCTAGTAAAATATTCTTGATTATATTACCTAAAAATCCTCCGCTCGAAAATAAACTATACGTTATAAAAAAACTTACCGCGATAAAAATTATACTCATTATCTCTAATAAAATATCAGTATCGTCAATTTTTGTTGAAACTTTTTTTTGTGCCATCTGCTTCACCTTTTAGTTATACCCATTCTCAAAATTTATGATACAAATTATTTTGTCATTATAACTTTGTAAAACTTTCTCTAAATCCATTTTTAAATCTTCCATTTGTACTTTCGTATATCCAAATGGTACGACTAAATCAAATATGAAATTTATATAGCTCCTACCGTCAACTAATCGAAAATCATGTGCGTCAAGTTCATTACTTTTACTCGCTAGATAATTTTTAACAATGGAAGAAAATTTTTGTATACGTGGGTCATTTATCTCAATTGGGTCAGTATGTATCACAAGTTCGATATTAAGATTATGACTTAATTCTTTCTCAGCGCGCTCAATTATATCATGGCTCGCACTTAATTTCATATCACTAGCAACTTCTGCATGAATTGACGCCATAATTTTATTTGGTCCGTAATTATGAACAATTAAATCGTGGACGCCAAGTATCCCATCATAATTCTTTAATGATTTTTTTATCTCACTTATTAAATTTTTATCAATAGGTTCACCTAAAAGTGATGAGATAGTTCCACGAAAAATTGTAAATCCGGAGTAAAAAAATAATACCGAAACAAAAATCCCGACATAGCCGTCAATAATTATATTTGTAAATTTACTACAAAGTAAAGAAAAAATCGTAGTACAAGTAATAATGACATCATTACGGCAATCAATTGATGCCGCAATTAATGTCTTTGATGAAATTGCATTACCTAATTTCTTATTAAAAATACTTAGCCAAAATTTTAGTAGCGCACTAAAAATTAAACTTATTAGTGAAATCATATTTAAATTTAATTTATGCGGATAAAAAATATCATGTAGTGATTCCTTAAAAAATGTGTAGCCCAGATACATAATTATTATCGAAATAATTAACGTTGTTAAATATTCTGTTCGCCCGTATCCAAATGGATGTTTCTTATCTGCCGGTTGATTCGCTATCTTAAATCCAAGTAAAACTATTATTGATGAACTTACATCTGATAAATTATTAAATGAATCAGTAATGACTGAGATACTTGCAGTAGTATGGCCGATAAAAAATTTTACGGCAAATAAAATAATATTACATATAATCCCAATGATAGATGATAAAGAAGCATATGAATTTCGTACTACCGCACTTTTTTTATTATTATAGTCAGGAATAAATTTATGGATTAAAAATTTTGTCATAATCTTACTCTCCATAGTATTAAATTATTTATCAACAAAATTAATTTACTTGCATATGAATAATAAATAAAAAGAATGGAGGCAAAAAAATATGTACCCATATAATTTAGAACAAATAAAAATAATGTCGGAAGAAGATTCTCAAAAAAATAAAATTACTGAAATGTTAATACTAGCACTTGAAGATGAACTAAAGGATAAAGATTATTATATGCAAATGATGGAGCAAGTTAATGATAAAGAAGTAAAAGAGATATTAAGACAAATGAGTTTAGATGAGCAGAAGCATTATAAATATTTATCACAGATTTACAAACAACTTACGGGGAATGAGCCAGTAGTTCAAGTAGGGAAAGTAGAAATAAGTGGGAATATATTAGAGGAGATAACGAAAGCATTTTTTGGAGAATTAGAAGCGGTTGAGGTATATAGGCGATTAATGTTTTTATTTTTAAATTTACAGATACGAGATATGATTTATGAGATAATAACGGATGAGCAAGCGCATGCAGCAAAATTAAATTATTTATATACGAAATATAATGCAAAAAAAGAAACTGAAGAATAGAATCCTTCAGCAATTATACAAACCGCGCAAAAAAAATTTTTCAAAACAATTAGACAAACTTAAGGAATTAGATAAAGAAATAGATGAACTAATGACAAAGATATTTAACAAGAAGAAGAAATAATTATTGGAGTAAATTTTGGTATAGGGCAAGATATTTTTGAGCAGAGCTATCCCATGAGAAATCACTATTCATTGCATTAGAGATAATGTTGTGCCAGATATTTTTATTTTTAAATAAATCTGTTGCTAATTTTAATGCATTGAATAGTGCATCAGCATTATATTGCTCAAATAGAAATCCATTTGCATTTTCTAAATCAGTTGAGTAATCAATAATTGTATCGATAAGTCCACCAGTTTTTCGTGCGACAGGAATTGTTCCATATCTCATTGACATAATTTGTGCGAGCCCACATGGTTCAAATTTTGACGGCATTAAAAAAATATCAGCACCTGCATAAATTTTTGCCGCTAGTTCTTCACTAAAAATTATATTTACATGAAGATTTGGGAAATTTTCTTGAGCTTGCGAAAATAAATTTTCAATTGAATGCTCACCCGTTCCAACTATTATCAAATGCAAATCTAATGCCAAAATTTTTTCCAATGCTTTATAAATAATATCAAAACCTTTTTGCTCAGCAAATCGTGAAACTACACAAACAATTGGTATTTCACTATCAAAAGTGAAATTAAATCTCTCACATAAAGCTTTTTTATTTAAAATTTTTCCAGATAAATCATCTTTATTGAAATTAAATATTCGCGAATCTGTTTGTGGATCATATTTTTTATAATCTAAACCATTTAAAATTCCAGTGATATTATTTCTTTTGCGTAGTACGCCATCTAATCCACAACCATATTCTAAAGTTTTAATTTCATTTGCATAAGTTGGACTTACGGTAGTAATTGCATCAGAATATAGAAGGCCGGCCTTCATAAAATTTAAACATCCATAGAATTCAAGTTTATCGATTGAGAAATATTCATCATTCAGGAGAATTTGACTTAAAATATTTTTATCGAAGAGACCTTGGTATTGCAAATTATGTATAGTAAAGACAGCTTTTATATTTTTATAGAAATCATTACGGCAAAAAAATTCTTTGAGGTACAAGCAACTCAATCCGGTTTGCCAATCATTAAAATTAATAATATCGGGTTGAAAATTTATTTCCAGTAATAAATTTAGTAGAGCTTTAGAGAAAAATGCGAAGCGTTCAAAATCATCACTATATCCATAAACTTTATCACGATTAAAATAGTAATCATTTTTTATGAAGTAAACCGGTACGTCAAAATTTATTTTATAAATATCAGCGTATTGGCAGCGCCAATCATTAAATACGCAAAATTTTGTTACATATTCCAAATTATTTTGGGATATATTTTTATATAGAGGGATAACGACACGCGTATCAGTATTTTTATTTTTTAATTCGATAGGTAAAGAGCCAATGACATCAGCTAAGCCGCCAGTTTTTATAAAAGGGACCATTTCAGATGCGGCAAATAATATTTTTTTAATCATAAGTAACTCCATAAAATTTATTTTGTACTATAATAGCAATCATGCCGAAAAAAATCAAATAGGGGCTGAGAGAAAAATTGGAGTACTACAAAAAAAATCGTAAGCAAATAGATGAAATTGCTTACGTCTTATTATTTTTAGTAGTAACATGGATATTTTTCAAATATATTTTTTATTACGTCTCACCATTTATTTTTGGTTATATTATTTCATTGGTACTAAATCCATTCGTAATAATTTTAAGTAAGAGATTAAAAATTAGTAAAGCGATAGCGTCATTTTTATGCTGTATCATTTTTATCGTACTTATAATATTTTTTTGTAAAACAATTTTATCACGCGTAATAATGGAGGGAAAATATTTTTTTGCGAATATACCATTTTATACTCAAGAATTTATGATTAAGCTTGAGCAATTCAAATTAAAATATAATCATGTAATTGGTATAATTCCAAAAGATATGAAACAAAATATTTATGAGTGCGTACAAAAAAAATTGACTACATTTTTAAGTCAATCTGGTAACATCGTAAAAATTATTCCTGAATTATTTTTAAATGTCGTAGTAACAATGATAGCCGCATTTTTTTTCGTTAAAGATAAAATTTTGATACGAGAATTTTGCCAACATATTGTACCAAAAAAAATTTTAGTTACATTTGGGCAATTAAAAAAAGGATGCCTACAAGGATTAATCGCTTATATTAAAGCTGAATTTATAATGATGAGTGTTACGGCTGCTATATGTACGATTGGTTTTTGCATTATAAAATATCCATACGCATTATTCTTAGGATTGGTAAGTGCAATTGTCGACGCACTTCCAATTTTCGGAACTGGATTTATTATTTGGCCATGGGCCGCTTATTGTTTTTTAAATGAAAATTTTAATCGCGCAATTATTTTACTTATAACATATTTATCAACGCGAATGATGCGTCATATTCTTTCGCCAAAACTTATTGGAAAACAAATTGGTGTTCATCCATTATTAATGCTCGCTGCAATTTATATCGGCTTGAAAATTTTTGGATTACTTGGTGTAATTTTCGGCCCGATTATGATTATCACTGGAAAAATTATTTTGGAAGATTATTCAAAGAAAAATTAAATTGAAGAATAAAAACGTAACACGCTTGACATAATATTAAAATATTATTACAATAATAATATTATGCGCAAGGAGATGATTGTGATGGCGAACGAAAATTTTAATTTAGAAAATCTTTTAAATGGTTTTTCTAACCAAAATTTTGAAAATTACCAAGAGTTTGTTGATGAATCAGATGAATCAGATGAATCAACTCAAGATGAAGACTTCCAAGAATTTTTTAGTGAATTAGACGAACCAACTTAAGATAAAATAACTAATATTTTAGAGAATTTACCGAATATAGAAGGTTATATCGAAAGGTTTAAAAATAGTTTAACAGAATGTTATAGATTGATGCCGTTTAATATGTATAGTAATGGGGTATTTTCTGAGGATATTGATATAATTATTGCTGGAGAGCTTATTTTGATAGAGTTACGAAATAGAGGATATATTTCTCCTGAGGAGTCTAATAGATTAAGTCAAATTATAAACGAATTGTTAAATAATGATCTATCTAATACAAGAAATAATAATGCAAAAGAATTTATTGATTTTTTGAAAGAAAATTTTAATAATGATTCGCTAATAAAAGATAATTCTTTTCTTTTTGAGGTAGGAGAAAAGCTCTTAGAAAAAAATTCTTCAGAAATTTTAGAAGATAGGCTTAATTATATTTTAAAAATTTTAAAAGAAAGCCAACCCAACCAATATAATCAAGTTTTAAAAATTCTAAATGATGCAAAATTAAAAGAGAGATATGAAGAATTTAGAAATGCTTTAATAGAAATTTATGAAAGAGATGAAATAAACGGAACTGAAATTTTTGCTAAAGTTCTTGATGGGATTACTGATAGAGGTGTAGAACAAATCGAAGATATTTTGTCCCTTATTGATGAAGGTGAAAAAGGAAAGCATGAAGAACAGGAAACTTTTATATCAGATGATGAAAATCCAAATGAATTAAATGAAGATTCTGATAGTGATTTTTTTCAAATATTAATGGCTCGAGAAGATATTACCGTAAGCGATATTAAGAGATTAAAGCAAGTTATTGTGAAATTAAGCCCTGACGAAGTAGTAAAATTGGTTGATGATTTAAAAAAAAATGTTGAAAGTAACGCGCCAAGGAAAAAAATCATTTCACTTATTAAAACTGCAGAAAATTATTTAGAAGGGAAAGCACCAAATAGGCCACAGCAACCGATTAAAAAAAGACGTGAGCCTAAAAAGCCACAAATATTTTATAAAATAACTAACAAATCAAATAAGTTGAAAGCGCAGCGTAAAGGGAAAATGGTCAAGTAATTTAAAACATAAAAAGATAGCTAAAAGTATGCGATAAAAATAATTTTTAAAATCAAAATTTATACTAATTTGTCATAAATTTATATCGGGTTGAAAATTTTCGGATTAATTTCGATAGTTTTTAGCTTAATTATTATTACAGAGAAAATTATTTTGGAGGATTATTCAAAGAAAAATTAAATTGAGAATAAAAACGTAACATACTTGACATAATATTAAAACATTGTTACAATAATGATATTATGTACAAGGAGATGATTGTGATGGCCAAGGGAAATATTAATTTAGCAAATCGTTTGAATGATTTTAAGGATCGTATACCAAATTTTGAAAAATTTAACGAGATTTTTAATGAATTAGATGTGGACAGAAAAACTGATATAATTAATATTTTAGAAAATTTACCTAATAGGAGATATGTAGGGAAAATTACGGATGAGATAATGCAATATTGTAGAACAGCAGATGAAACTGAAGATGGTTTCTTTACCGTAGACATAAAACTGGATATAGTTATTGAGAGAGAAATTTTATTACAGAAGTTAAATTCAAAAGGTATTGCAGAAATAGACTGCAACCAATTGAGGCAATATATAAATTATTTGGAGAATAAAGAGGCATTTAAAGTTATTAACAATTTAAGTAAAAGTTTAGATAATAGCCAATTAAGTAATAAAGTTTTTTCTACAATCGAGAAATTAAAAAAAAATATTGAAATGGTACATATAAATCGTTTAAATAATTTTAAGGATCGCATACCAAATTTTGAAATATTCCGAAAGTTTTTTAGTAAATTAGATGAACCAACTCAAGAAAAAATAATTTATATTTTAGAGAATTTGCATAATAATAAATCTGCAAGTGAAATTACGGATAAGATAATGCAATATTGTAGAATAGTAAATGAATGTGACGATGATTTCTTTACTTTTTTAAACATAAAACACTATATAGATTTTGATATAGAGATTTTGTTAAATAAACTAATTTCAAGAGGTATTGAAAAAACGGACTGTTACCAATTGAGGTACTATATGAAGTGTTTGAATAATAAAGAGGCAAATAGAGTTATTGAAAATTTAAACAAAAATTTAAATAATAAACGATTAAGCAATATAGTTTCTTCTACAATCAAGGAACTTGAAAAAAATATTATAAAGCGTTTAAATAATTTTAAGAATCGCATACCAAATTTTGAAGAATTTAAAGAGATTTTTAATGGATTAGATGTGAAAAGAAAAAGTAATATAATTAATATTTTAGAATGTTTGTGTGGTAGGGGATATGTAAGTAAAATTGCGGATGAGATAATGCAAAATTGTAGAAAAGCAGATAAAGATGGTTCCTTTACTATAGACCCAAATCTGGATATAGTTATTGATAGAGAGGTTTTGTTAAATGAAATATTTTTTAAAGGTGTTATTAATAAAAAATACTCCAACCTATTGATAAAATATATGAATGCTTTGGTTTTGACTAATAAAGGGCTAAATAAAGCTATTAAAAAATTAAACGAAGATTTATATAATGACAAATTACGCTATACAATTTTTTCTATAATCCAAAAAAGCCAAAAATCAGTTATAATAACTCTTTTAAACAATTTTAAGGATGACATACCAGATTTTGAAAAAGTTAAAGATATTGTTGATAAATTAAATATATCAACCAAAGAAAGATTAATTGAAATTTTAATTCAGCCACTTAAACAAAGATATTTCAAAAATTTTGTAACTGAATTAATAAAGTTGTATGAAGAAAGCAACATGGAAAGATTTTATATAGTTATTGACAGAGAAATTTTGTTACAACGATTACGTGATCGAGAAGACTTTACACACGATGAGCGTAAAAGGTTTAGTCAAGTTATAAATACACTAAGTAATGAGTCTGCAAAATTATTTATTGAAGATATAAAAAGTATTTTAAGCAGTAGAACACAAAAAGAAGTAATTCTTGAAAGAATTAATGATGGGGAAAATAAGATAGAAGAAGAAAAAGATAATTTTTGTAGAGAATTAAAGAAGAAAGCTGATATTACCGTAAGCGATACTAAACAAATAAGGAAAGTTATAGATGGTTTACCTTATGATGAATGGGACAAATCTTGTAATGCTTTGAGAGAGAATGCATTAAATGGTAAGTCAAGAAGAGAAATCCCTTCGCTTATTAATGTAAAAGAGACAAACAATTCAAATAATCCACTTCAGAAAGTTGACCAAGCAAATAAGTCAAAAATGCCGCATAAAAAGAAAATTGCTCAAATGATTTCAAAACGCTCAAAGGAAGATATACTATAAAAATAATTTTCAAAATCAAATCTTTGAATTTGATTTTTTTGTAAAAATTAAGGAGATAAAAAAGTAACAAACTTGATATAATATTAAAATGATGTTACAATAATAATATTAAATTTGAGGAGATGATTATTATGGAAACTGGACAACATTTAATTGTAGATTGGCAAAACAAATTGAAATATATTTTGACTTCAGCGGGTTATGAAAAATATTGGCCAGAAATAAATGATATTTTACAAAGTTTAGATTCACAAAGGAAAGAAAAATTAATGAATTTTTTATCGGTTAGTGAAGGTGTTATAGGAGGATTTAAATCAGCAGATTTATCAACTGTGTTAAATGTTTTTAAAAAATTAAATTTTAATTATAGAATAGGATTAATTGATGTTTTAAACAATGGGGATAATGGTAAACAATTAAATCTTTACGAACAAGGAGACTTAATTAATGTTTTAGATAGATTAGATGAAACTGACAAATGCAATTTGATTAATGTTTTATATCAATCAAGTTTAGATAAAAAAAAGGAATACATTAGTCAATTAAATAGGATTGGAAATGAACAGTCAAAATTAAAAGAATCAATTAATTCTATTAATGTGGGTTTTTATAAAACACAACAGGAATCTAAGGAGATGCAACGACCAATTCAACTGGTAAATCAAAATAATTCTCAAAGTAAAAATGAAAATTATAAAAAGCAGCAGCCGCAAACTAATAGGTAATCTCTACAGCAAACTTAAAAAAATTTGAAATCAAATCTTCGGATTTGATTTTTTTGTTGTAAAAATGCGGATGATTTTGATAATCTAATAATAAAATTATTTTTTGAGGTTAAGATGAATAACAAAGGTTTTACTTTGATTGAATTAATAATTTCGTTGGCAATTAGTGTAATAATTTTGAGCTTAGGTTCAATTTCTTTTAATGTTGTTGAGCGCCATCGAATTGTTCAATCCGCAAATATTTTACGTTCAAATTTAAGATATTGTCAGAAAAATGCTGTCGATGAAAAAAGGAAATATGTTTTAACTTTTGATTCAAATAAAAATTTATATTATGTGCGGCGTGCGGATGATAGTGGTTTACTGCGCAAAGTTTCGCAAGTTAATTTGCCATTGGGGATAAATATTTTTACGAATGCCAAAGAAAATTCAGTAGCTTATACTTTGCGTGGAACAACTGGAAGTGCGTGTACAATAAATTTGCGCGGTCAAAAATATTTTTTGAAAATGACAGTTAATGTTGGCTGCGGCCGCGTAAAAATTAATCCTGTTCAAAAACTTTATTCATAAAAATAATTTTGCGCATTAATTTTATTTTTGTTAAACTATTATGCGTGAAATTATTTTTTTTTGGAGGCAATTATGAGTTTCTTGACAAAATTATTTGGCAATTATAGTGAAAAAGAAATTAAACGAATTCTTCCACTAGCTAAAAAAATTGAAGGTCTTGATGAACAAATGCAAGAATTATCTGACGATGAATTAAAAAATAAAACGCTTGAATTTAAAAATATGCTTGCAAATGGTAAAACTCTTGACGATATTTTACCAGAAGCTTTTGCAGTTGTACGTGAGGCAGCATTTCGTACGCTTGAAATGAAACATTTTCATGTGCAAATTATTGGCGGAATCGTTTTGCATCAAGGTCGTATCGCAGAAATGAAAACCGGTGAAGGTAAAACTTTGGTTGCAACTTTACCAGCATATCTTAATGCGCTTGAAGGCAAAGGCGTTCATATCGTTACTGTAAATGATTATTTAGCGCAACGTGATGCAAAATGGATGGGACAAATTTTTGAATTTCTCGGCTTAACGGTTGGTGTTGTTTTAAATTCAATGTCGGCTGATGAACGTAAACAGGCTTATAATTGTGATATAACCTATGCGACAAATAATGAGTTGGGTTTCGATTATTTGCGCGATAATATGGTTATTTATAAAGAACAAATGGTTCAGCGTGGTTTGAATTATGCGATAATAGATGAAGTCGATTCTGTTTTGATTGATGAGGCACGCACGCCGCTTATTATTTCCGGAAGCGGCACGAAATCTACTCAGCTTTATAATATTGCCGATTCATTTGTAAAAACTTTGACACGTGGTCGAATTTTAAATGAGGACGAGGCGTTAAATCCGATTACAAAAACAGAATTGATTGAAGAAGGCGATTTTGTCGTTGACGAAAAGGCTAAGAGCGTTACGTTGACTCAGGAAGGAATTAAAAAGGCAGAAAAATTTTTTCGTATCGAAAATTTATCTGACCCCGCAAATCTTGAACTGCAGCATCATATTAATAATGCGCTTAAGGCAAATTATAATATGGCGGCCGATAAAGATTATGTTGTCAAGGAAAATGAAATAATAATTGTTGACGAATTTACCGGACGACTTATGCCCGGCCGCAGATATTCTGATGGTTTACATCAAGCTATTGAGGCAAAAGAAGGTGTAAAAGTAAATCGCGAAAGTAAAACTTTAGCGACAATTACTTTCCAAAACTTTTTCAATAAATATGCGAAAAAAGCCGGAATGACAGGAACTGCTGTTACTGAAGAGAATGAGTTTCGACAAATTTATGGCTTGGATGTTGTCGAGATTAGTCCAAATAAACCTGTCATTCGTATTGATTATCCTGATTCAGTTTATCGAACTGAAGCTGCAAAGTTTCGAGCTGTTGTGAAAGAAATTAAACAATCGTATGAAAAAGGTCAACCGGTTTTGGTTGGCACGATTACTATTGACAAGTCGGAAAAACTTAGCCAAATGTTAAAGCGCGAGGGAATTCCTCATCAAGTTTTGAATGCAAAATATCATGAGAAAGAAGCTGAAATTATTTCCAAAGCTGGAAATAAAAATGCGGTTACGATTGCGACAAATATGGCGGGGCGCGGTACTGACATAAAACTCGGTGATGGCGTAAAAGAATTAGGTGGATTAAAAATAATTGGAACGGAACGCCATGAATCGCGACGCATTGATAATCAATTACGTGGGCGTTCGGGCCGTCAGGGTGATCCCGGTGAGTCACGATTTTTTATTTCACTTGAAGATGATTTGATGCGATTGTTTGGCTCAGAAAAAATGATGAAGATTGTTGACGTTTTGGGTTTGCCTGAAGACGAAGCAATTGAACATAAAATTTTATCTAAAGCGATTGAAAATGCGCAGAAAAAAGTTGAGGGCAATAACTTTGCAATACGTAAACATCTTTTGGAATACGATAAAGTTATGAATGAGCAGCGCGAAATTATTTATGCTGAGCGATTGAAAGTTTTACAAGGTGAAAATATCAAAGATAACATAATGAAAATGTTAAAAGAAGTTATCACGCGCAATGTTAATTTGTATTCAGGTGAATCCGATTTCTCCGAAGATTGGGATATCAATAATCTCAATGAATTTTTGCTGCCGATTTTCCATGAGGTCGCCGTAGTTTTGAGTGATGATGACAAAGAAGTTTTAAAAAAGTCGGATTTAATTGACCAATTATTTGTGCGTGCACAGAAAATTTATGATGAAAAAGAAAATGAGTTTGGTGCTGAGCATATGCGCGAAATTGAGCGGATTATAACTTTGCGCATGGTTGACCAGCATTGGACTGATCATATTGACAATATGGACCAAATGCGGCAGGGAATTTCGCTGCGCGCTTACGCACAACGTGATCCGTTAGTTGAATATAAATTTTTGAGCTACGATATGTTCGAGGAAATGAGCAATAATATTCAACTTGATACAATTCGTGGATTATTTAATGTTCGACTTGAAACGCCGCCGGAACGCGAACAAGTTGTAAAAGAAGTTTCAACAAATGTTGAATCAACCGAAAAAAAAACGATTCAACGTAAAGAATCTAAAATCGGTAGAAATGACCCATGCCCATGCGGCAGTGGCAAAAAATATAAGCAATGTTGTGGGAAAAAATAAGAGGTGAAAATTTTGTTTGAACTCGATGAAATCTACACACAAATGAATGAGTATAAAAAAAAATTAGATGATATGGGGCGATCTCTTTGACATCGATACGCTTAAATTAAAATTGCAAAATCTTGAAACTGAATTATGTCAGCCGGAAATTTGGAGTGATATAAAAAAGTCGCAAGTGATTACAAAACAAAAAAAACAGCTCGAAATTAAAGTTTTAAATTTTGAATCACTTTATAATCAATGTCAAGATATTTTTGTATTTATTGAATTGGCCGAACAGGAAAATGATTTGAGTCTTTTGTCCGAAATTAAATCCGCTAAAAATAAATTTGTCAGTGAATTTGAATCTTTTCGTATCTCAAATTTGTTGAGCGGTGAATATGATTTCAATAATGCAATTGTTTCTTTACATTCCGGTGCGGGTGGAACTGAAGCATGTGATTGGGTTGATATGCTCTTTCGAATGTATGGCAAGTGGTGCGACAAAAATAATTTTTCATTTAAAGTTATGGATTATTTGCCGGGCGAGGAAGCTGGTATTAAATCAGTGACGTTTGAGGTTAAAGGCGACAATGCGTATGGATATTTGAAAAGTGAGCGTGGTGTGCATCGACTTATCCGAATTTCACCATTTGATGCGTCGGGGCGTCGGCATACATCATTTGCTTCATGCGAAGTTATGCCGGAAATAAATGATGAAATTGAAATAAAAATTGCGGAAGATGAGATACGTGTTGATACTTACCGTTCGAGTGGTGCGGGTGGTCAGCATGTAAATACAACTGATTCCGCAATTCGTATTACACATTTGCCAACCGGAATTGTTGTTCAGTGTCAAAATGAGCGCTCGCAAATACAAAATCGTGAATTCGCAATGAATATGCTTAGGGCAAAATTATTGTCAATGAAAATTGATGAACAGCGCGCAAAATTGGAAGGCATACGTGGCCAGCAAAAAGAAATTGCGTGGGGAAGTCAAATTCGTACTTACGTATTTCATCCGTATAATTTAGTCAAAGACCATCGTACAAATGTTGAAACGGGTAACGTTCGCGCGGTTATGGACGGCGATATCAATTTGTTTATAAATGCTTATTTAACTTTATTTGCTTAAAATAAAAAAGAAAAACCGTTCTTTTTTTTGAAAAAAAAAGAACCAAAAAAAACTTTAATATAAAAATCTTTACGCATTCGCGTAAAGATTTTTTGTTAAAGTTCTTTTGTTACTTTTCTTACAAGAAAAGTAAGGTTTTAAAATTTATTTTCAGCAAAGTTTTATAATTGAAACGCCGAGCGGCGGAATTTTTAATCCAATACTATTTTGCCGCCAATTCCATTCTATTTTTTCACTTTGAATTATGTTTGAATTAACTATTCCGCCGCCGCCGTATTTTAAATCATCGCTGTTTAAAATTTCTTTATATATTCCCGGAAATGGAACGCCGATTCGATGAGTTAAAAGTGGAACGGGTGTGAAATTGCAAACGAAAATTATTATATCGTTTGGATTTTTACCTTTACGCATAAAAGATACAACACTACGGTCGGAATCATTACAGTCAATCCATTCAAATCCATTGTTAGTAAAATCGTCGTACGACAAAGTTTTTTCATTGCAATAAATTTCGTTCAAATCTTTTATATATGTTTGAAATTTTTCATGGCTCTCAAAATTTAATAGATGCCAATCCAAACTCTTATTCTCATTCCATTCATCAAATTGTGCGAATTCATTCCCCATAAATGATAATTTTTTACCTGGATGCCCTATCATAAATCCAAATGCAACGCGTAAGTTCGCAAATTTTTGCCATAAATCTCCCGGCATTTTACTTATAAGTGAACCTTTGCCGTGTACAACTTCATCGTGCGAAAGTACCAAAATAAAATTTTCAGTATAGGCATAAATCATACTGAATGTCAAATTGTTATGATGAAATTTTCTGTGAATCGGGTCTTTTTGCATATACGTAAGAAAGTCATTCATCCAACCCATATTCCATTTTAAATTAAAGCCTAAACCATTTTGTTCGACAGGTCGTGAAACACCAGGCCAAGCCGTTGATTCTTCTGCAATCATTAAAATTTCAGGATATTTTCCACAAATAACGGAATTCATATGTTTCATAAATTCGATTGCATCGAGATTTTCATTTCCGCCAAATTTATTTGGCAACCATTGTCCTTCTTTTTTACTGTAATCCAAATAAATCATGGAAGCGACAGCGTCAACGCGCAATCCATCAATATGAAATTTTTCAATCCAAAAAAGTGCATTTGCAATCAAAAAGTTTTTAACTTCACAGCGTCCGTAATTAAAAATTAATGTTCCCCAATCGGGATGTTCACCCATACGTGGGTCAGAATGTTCATACAATGCAGTGCCATCAAAACGTGCTAAACCGTGTTCATCTTTTGGGAAATGTGCGGGAACCCAATCGAGAATGACGCCAATATTATTTTGATGGCATTTGTCAACTAAATACATAAAATCTTCTGGTGTTCCATATCGACTTGTAACGGCATAGTAACCTGTAACTTGGTAGCCCCACGAGCCATCGAATGGATGTTCAGCGATTGGCATTAATTCGATATGAGTGTAGTTCATTTTTTTTATGTACGGTACGATTTCATCGGCAAATTCTCTATACGTCAAGAAGCGATTATCTTCCTCGACGATTCTTTTCCACGAACCCAAATGAACTTCGTAGATATTTATTGGGCCGGAAGTTGGCGGATTTTTTGTACGTAAACTACGCCATGTGGCGTCATTCCATTTATATTTATTGATATCAAATATCACTGACGCATTATCGGGACGAAGTTGTGCAAAATTTCCGTATGGGTCAGATTTTTTCAAAATATAATTTTCCTGTGTTTTGATTTCAAATTTATATTTATCGAAATTTTTTAGGCCAGGAATAAATAATTCCCAAACACCAGAATTTTTACGTGCACGCATTGGATTTTGACGGCCATCCCAATTATTAAAATCGCCGATGACACTGACACGTTTTGCATTAGGCGCCCACACTGCAAAATTTACGCCGCTCACATTTTTTATTTGCAATGGATGTGCGCCAAGTTTGTCAAAAATTTTGTAATGATTACCCTCGCCGAACAAAAATAAATCGAAATTAGAAATTACTGGTTCAAATGAATATGGGTCAAAAATTTTTTGTGTATTGCCATCGTAATCGGTAACTTCAAGTTGATAGTCAAAAATTTTTTTATTACCGATATTAACTTGAAAAACTCCGGCGTCATCTATTTTTTCCATTGGATATTTTTTTAAATTTATATCAATGACGGAAACTTTTTGCGCACGTGGTAAAAAACATCTTACGATTACTAATGGTTTTGAGTTCAAAATTTCTTGATGCATTCCTAAAAAATTATGTGGATTATAATGCTCAGAGTCCACTATTTTTTTGAGTTCATTTTCTTCCACGTCAAACACCTCTAAATTTTTTTTAATTGAATTATAACAAAAGTTTTCTACCGAAATAAAACTTTTTTTGCAAAATTAATTGTAAAATTTTTTTCACGTATTTTTTAATCAGCATTAATTTTTTTATTGACATAAAAAATTTTGTTGACTATTTCTTTTTTTAAGTATATAATTGCTCCGTAAAATTTATAAATATTTTTAAGGTGGGATTATTATGAAACTTCTTGACAAAGTTTATAATTACATTCGTGGTGAGGAATTTGATGAAGAAGACGAAATAACTGAAACTGTTGACGAGGCCCCAAAAGAATTTGGTAATATTGCAACCTTTCGTCCTAAACGCAACAACTCAAAAGTTGTTAGCATTAATACAAATATCCAAATGCAAGTCGTAATAACTTATCCAACTGATGTCGATGATGCAGCTTCTGCTTGCGACTATATCAAACAAAATAAAACTTGTATCATTAATCTTGAAGGTGTTGACCGTGCTAATGCCCAACGTATTGCAGATTTTCTTGGTGGCGCAGCTTATGCAATTGATGGCGATATACAACGTGTCTCTACTGATATTTTTATTGTTGCACCTGCAAATGTAAATATAACTGGCGAGTTTAAGGAAGAATTAAAGGCTAACGGTTTAATTTTGCCATGGGTTTCATCTTCTTTTAAGTAAAGGTGTTTTGTAATGGCATTTACTTTTTTACGTTCAATATTATTTTTCTTAAGGCTACTCGAATTTTTAATATTTATTCGAGTTATAATGTCATGGCTTTTAGTCCTTGGAAGTACGAATTCTTTTTCAAATATTATCTATGAGCTAACGGAATTTTTACTCGCACCTGCTCGAAATTTATTAAATAAAACATTTCTTGGTAAAACTTTTATTGATTTCTCTCCTATCTTAGTTTGTTTTGTAATAGAAATTTTAAAAAATGTTGTTGTAAAACTTTTTTTAAGATTTTTGTAATGCAAGGAGGATTTCTTTATGAATAATTTTAAAATATTGGCTGACAGTTGCTGTGATATCCCTAACGATTTATTAAAACAAATTGATGTCGATATTATTCCTTTCTATACGTGTCTCGATGGTAAAAATCATTTACGTGAACGTATCGATATTTCAGTTGATGATTTCTACGATCGACTTATAGCCAATAAAAATTTATTCCCTAAAACTTCATTCCCTACTATGATTGAGTTTGAGAACTTTTTCCGTAGCTATCTCGAAAAAAATTTGGATATCATTTATATTGCAATGACGGCTAAATTTAGTGGCGTCTTCGCAATGGTTAGCAATTTAGTTGAGGATTTAAAAAAAGAGTTCCCTCATTCTAATATCATTCTTATCGATTCAATGCAGGTAACAATGGGTGAGGGACTTTTGATATTAGAAGCATATAAGATGAAAGAAGCCGGCTACTCAATTTTTGAAATAGCCGACTTCATTAATAGTACTAAATCAGATTCAAAATTATTTGTTACTGTAAACTCACTTGAATATTTACAAAAAGGTGGACGTATTGGGAAAGTTTCATCAATTCTCGGTGGACTTTTAAATATTAAACCGATAATTGAATTAAAAAATGGTGAACTTTATCCGCATTCAAAAGTTCGTGGCCGTAAGAAAGCTGTCGAGGAAATTACTAGATTAATTGCTGAGCAAACTCAAAAAGATGAGTATGAATATGTTGTCGTGCATTCATGCGCGTATGATGAAGCAGTTGAAATAATAAATAATTTGCAAAATAATTTTGGCATAAAAATAAATTTACCGCCAATAAAAATTGGAGTTATTATTGGTTCGCATATTGGTCCGACAGTTTTAGCAGTAGCAGCGGTAAAAAAATTTAAAGCGAATTAACGACGTCATTCATTACGTCGGAAGTTTTGTTTAATAATTTACTACTTTTATTTTCGAAGTTAGCGCGACTTTTTTTATCACTTAGCATTAACATTAAACCGGTCGCGCTTAGAATTGTACCCATCATTAAACCGGTAGAAAATTTACTCATAATTAACACCTCACTTTTTCTATATTATTAGCCGTATCTATTTTTTTTATACGTTTAAGTTGGAGCTGAAGAACAGTGGACGGAATAGTTATATCTTCATTAATTAGTGAGTTAAGGGGAAAGATTCTTGGTAGTGCGATAAATAAAATTCATCAGCCGGAAAGTTACGAAATTATTTTGAGTATCGGTAAAAATAAATTATTGCTATCGGCAAATCCATCATGTCCACGAGTAAATTTAACAATGAGAAAAAAAATTAGTGCGCAAAATCCACAAAGATTTTGTATGGTTTTACGCAAACATATTCAAAATGCACGGATAATAAATATAATTCAGCCAAATTTTGACCGAATAATTGTTTTTGAAATTAAAGCAGTGAATGGAATTGGCGACACTGCTTTTTATAAATTAATTGTTGAAATAATGGGCAAGCATAGCAATATAATTTTGGTTGACGATAAAAATTTAATTGTCGACGCGATAAAACATATACCGCCGGAAAAAAGTTCAGTACGCCAAATTTTACCGAATGTTAAATATGAAATGCCGCCGAATAAAAATAAATTTGACCCGACAAAAATTTCTGACGAACAATTTTTTAGTTGCGGTGAGCTGTTATATAAATTTTTGAATGGAATAAGCCCGGTTGTTAGCGAAGAAATTGCGGCCGACAAAAATATTTTTTTTGAAATTCGCCGCGTTATCGCAAATGAAAATTATGTGAACGAAATCATTTTTGACGAAAAAAATAAGCCGATTATTTTGTCGGCAATTGATTTGAAAAAATATGACAAAAAAGTAAAATATGCTAGCATATCGCAAGCGATTGAAGATTTTTATGCCGAAAAAAATAAAATTCAAACTGGAGATTTGCAGAAAATTATCTTAAATAATATTGCGCGCTGTGAAAAAAAAATTAAGCTTCAGTCACAAACACTTGACCAAACAAAAAATAAAGATATGTTAAAACTTTGCGGTGAATTGTTAATGGCAAATGCTTATCAAATTCCCAAAGGCTGCGATTCTTTCGTCGCAGAAAATTATTATGACAATAATTCAAAAATGGAAATAAAACTTGATAAAAATTTGACGGCGGTTGAAAATGCACAAGTTTATTTCAAAAAATATAATCGTCAAAAACGAACACAAGTTGCTGTGATTGAACAGCTTGACAAAAATAATGCACAATTGAAATATCTTGAAACCGTTTTGCAAAATTTACGTCTTTGTCAAAATAAAGCTGACCTCGATGAAATACGTTTGGAATTGTATCAGCAAAAAATTTTGCATAAGCCAAAAAAGTCAAAGCAAACTCAAAAATCTTTACCGCTACATTTTGTTTCGTCTGACAGATTTGATATTTATGTCGGCAAAAATAATATTCAAAATGATTTTTTGACGTTTAAATTTGCACGGCCAAATGATTTTTGGTTACATGTTAAAAATATTCCCGGCTCGCATGTCATAATTAAGTGCGAAAAAAATGATGTGACTGAAAAAACTTTGAGTGAGGCCGCAAACATTTGTGCGTTTTACAGCAAAGCATTTGAATCGAGCAATGTTGCTGTCGATTATACGAAAAAAAAGTTTGTCAAAAAAACTTCTGGCGCGAAACCTGGAATGGTTATTTATGAGCATTACAAAACGATTTTTGCGTCGCCAAATCAAAAATTAATTGAAGAATTGAAAAAGGATGACTAAATTTGAACAAATTTATTCGAACCGAGCTGTTAATTGGCAAAAAAAATATGGAGCTGCTGAAAAACAGCTCCATTATTATATTTGGAATTGGCGGCGTCGGTTCATATGTTGCCGAAGCACTTGTGCGCTGTCAAATCTCCAACCTTACATTCGTAGACAATGACAAAATTGATGTGAGCAACATAAATCGTCATATTTGTGCAAATGTAAATACTGTTGGGCAATTTAAAATTGATGTGATGAAGCGACGTGTGCTGGAAATAAATCCTGACGCAAAAGTTACGGTTATAAATAAATTTGTCAATGCCGAAAATATTTTTGAGATATTTGATAAAAATTTTACTTATGCCGTTGATGCGGTAGATACTGTTTCGTCAAAAATTCAAATCATTCTTACGGCAAAAAAATTAAAAATCCCCATAATAAGCTGTATGGGGACGGGAAATAAAATTAATCCGTTGTCGCTAAAACTTGATGATATTTATAAAACTAAATATTGTCCGCTTGCGAAAATTATGCGGCGTGAATTAAAAAAATATGGCGTGAAAAGTTTACAAGTTTGCTATTCAACCGAGCAGCCTAAAAAAATTTTTACTTCAGAAAAAAAATTAATTTCTAGCATATCTTTTGTTCCATCCGTTGCCGGACTCTTTATCGCTTCAGCAATTGTAAATCAAATAATTGATTATGAAACATAAATTCTTTTTTTTCTTGAAAGAAAAGAAATAAAAGAACTTTAACAAAAGAACTTCGCGGTACGCGAAATTTTTTATAAAGTTTTTTCATGAAACAGCTTCGAAGAAGCTGATTATGCGTTCTTTTTTTATAAAAAAAACGGTTTTAAAGTTATTTAACTATGAAATATTTTTTTTGATATTAAGCAATGCGTTTTTTTCTAATCGTGAAATTTGTGCTTGACTTATCCCAATTTCTTCTGCAACTTCTGTTTGTGTCTTGCCTTCAAAAAATCTTAGATGTAAAATCAATTTTTCACGCAATCCTAATTTTTTTATTCCTTCATTTAATGAAAGATTATCTAGCCAATTCTCATCCGAATTTTTCATATCACTTAATTGATCCATGACAAAAATTGTGTCGCCGCCATCTTTATAAACTGGCTCAAAAAGTGATAGTGGTTCTTGTATCGCCTCAATCGCATGAATTATTTCATCTTTTGGGAGATTACACTCTTTTGCAATTTCATTTATTGTTGGTTCTTTTGAATCTTTTTTTGTCAACATTTCTTTTGCCTGTAGCGCTTTATATGCAATATCTTTGAGGGAACGACTAACACGAATTGAATTATTATCACGGAGATGGCGGCGAATTTCACCGATAATCATTGGGACTGCATAAGTTGAGAATTGTACGCCAAGATTAATATCGAAATTATCGATAGCTTTAATCAAACCGACGCATCCTATTTGGAAAATATCGTCTAAAGTTTCACGACGATTAGTAAAACGTTGGATAACGCTTAGGACTAACCGGAGGTTACAGTATATAAATTTTTCACGAGCTAATTTATCACCGGCTAAAATTTTTTGCAGAAGTACATTTTTTTCATGAGCGGAAAGAATAGGGATATCAGCGGTATTTAAGCCGCATATCTCAACTTTATAATTGAACAAAATAAATTTCCTCCGTTTCAAACTATATTAGTAAAATTTTTTCCGCTCATTCTTTTAATTATTCATCTTAAATTTTTATTAATAAAATCGTAATTAAAAAAAATGGATAAGTATAAAAGTAATGGAAAATGAATAAAAAAAATGTTTGCACAAATAATATTTACTGAAAGTCGAAAAAAAAGTTATATATGACTTTTATTTTTTTTCTTACCGCTTTACGGCAAATATTACAATTTATTAAATTTCTTACTTCTATTCTGATTTAATATTTTTTTACTAAAAATAGTGCTTAACCTTGCTTAATTCTTTTATTACATTAGTATTAAATCGTTTTTTGCATATTGACTATTGATTTTTCCTACTGCTATAATAATTTTCGTTGCTGAGGAAAATCCTATTCAACATACTGCATAAATTTTTTTAGGATAATCCTCAAATTTTTAAAAATTATTTCTTTAAGGAGGAAATATTTAATGAAGAAAAAAATTGCTTTTCTCATGGCATCCATTATGGCTGTTTCTACAGTTACGATGTCAAAAGTTAATTCCTTTGCTTCTTCTGAAAACAAGTTAAGTAATGGGAATATAACTGTTTCTGAAAAAACTTTGTTCTATGAGCCAGGCGCTGATGTAACAGTTAATGCTTTAATGGACCAAAGTGATGTTAAGTATCTTGCTGAAGCCAATTATTTAAATATTAATTTGGAAGATGCAATTAAAGCTGATGCTGAATTTAGTATCGAACTTGAAAATGCAAAATTTGCTTTTGATGCTGGAGAGAAATATTTAAAAGATAAATCTCCGTTAAAAGATGCTAGTGCATACGATTCAAAAACTGGAGTTTATACAAGAAATGCAAATGCAGATGTTAAACCAGTTGCAGAATTAGGTTACACTTTAACAGTAAACGATGAAAATAATGCAACAGTTAAATTAACAAAAGTAGCTAGCGAAAACACAGTTACTGAAGGTACTGAAGCAACAGTAACAGATAGTGCATCAGAAACAGTTACTGAAGGCATTATAAAAATTCCGTTGGTAGTTAGAATGGATGAGACTTTAACATCAGGAACTGCAAAGGTAATTGTTAGAGCTGGTAATAGTGGTTTATCAAGTAATTCACTTGTATTCGCTACAATTTATAAAGGATCTACAACTACTTCTGTACCATCAAGTGACGTACAAACTGGTAAAAACAAAATTGGAATTCCAAGAATCGTTATCAAAGAAAATGTAGCTGGTTCAATGCGCGTTAGTGATGGTAATGGTTTCTATTTAGAATTGCCAAGTGGTTACTATTTTAGTAAAAAACCTGCAACTGAAGATTTCACTTTCGTAAATGTTAGTGTTGCTGATAAAGATGCAGATTTAGTAACTGAACTTACTAGTGGCGGTAGAATATTAAATGTAAAATTTAATAAATTCAGTCCTTCTTCAAATGGTTTAATTGGTCAAATTATAATTAAAAATTTAGAAATACTTGCAAATTCTTCAAATGAGTTGAATGGTAGCGAAGATATTAAAATCACTATCGATAACTTAGGTAGTTCAGAAATGGTAACTTCTCAAGAATTTTTAGCAGGAACTCGTGTAGATTATGGTTTGACTTTCAAAACTGATGGAACAGTTCCTACTGTTTTAAGTGGTTACTATGATTCTGCAAATTTAATTAATGACAAAACAAAATCAGTTAAAGTAACAGTTTCTGAAGAAACAGCTGGTTCTTTAATTAATGGTGGTAATTTAATTTTTACTTTATCTGATAGTGTAAAAATTAATGCTGTAAAAATTGAAGACAGAGAAAACATTACTCAAGCTAACAAAACTTATGCATTAGAAGATAATACTGATGCAAATGTTGAAGTAAAAGCAAACAAAGTAACTTTAAGAAATATTAGATCAACTACTTCAACTACTTCAAGCGATAAATCTAAATTCTCAATTTCTTTCTATTTAAGTGTTGAACCTGGTTTTGAAGGAGATGTAAGTGTATCTGTATCTGGAGATGCTATTAGAAATAATACTTCTATGGATCCAGTAGTTATTGCAAAAGCTGTTAATCCTTTAGCTGTAACTGTTGCTACAAATTATATTAAACCTGCTCAAACAATTGAATTATCTGATATAGTTTTAACAGAACAATTAAACAGCAAAGGTTATTCAGCATTAGAAGAAAGCAAAACTGTATCTATTGGATTTGCAAATAATAATCATTATTTATCATTTGTTGGAACTCCAACAATAAAAACAGAAAATGGTTTAACAGTAAAAGATGTAAAGACAAGCAACACTTCAAGTGGTTCTATTCTTACATTTACTATCGATGATGCTTCTTCAAAAAATAAAGTTTCTAAGTTAACAATTTCTGGCCTTAAAGTTGCTGCAAGTGCAAGCACTCCACAAGGAACTTATGGATTAGTAATGGGGGGAAATGCTGTAGCGGGGAATAGTACCGCAATAGTATCGGGTACGGACAAAGCAACATTTGCAACTGATGGTATGTTAATTGCAAAATTGCAATACGGTGGAAAAGTTGCAATGAAGATTACAATTGGTGACAAAGTTGCAGTTATAAATGGTCAAGAAGTTGAAATGAAAATGGCTCCATTTATTGATGCGGCAACTGGAACAACTTACATGCAAGCAAGTGATATCGTTAAAGCTACAGGAAAAACTTGCACATTCTTTGACAACAGAATTCAAAACGTTGAAGGAATTGACAAAACATTATTTGTAACATTTGGCGATAGAACTTTTGAAAAAGGAAAATCAATTGTTAAAATTGCTTCTCAAACTCTTCCTGAAACTATGACAAATGAGCAAGGAATTGCAGTTAATATGATTATCAAAGATGACTATACTTGCTTACCATTAAGATACTTTGTAGAAAAAGTATTAGGTCAAACAATTGACTGGAATGGTACTGACAGTACAGTAACAGTAAATTAATTTTTAAAATAAAAAAGCTCCTCAAAAGGGAGCTTTTTTAATAAGTATAAGGAGGGAAATTTTATGCATAAAAAATCATTTGTTTCAGGATTTCTTATTGCTTCAGTTATATTTGGTTCACAACAAATTTTTGCGGTTGGCGGAAAAGTTCAAGCTTATTTATGTGATAATTGCAATATTGAGGTTGATGAAGTTAAACTTAATTTGCCAGACGGTATGCGAATTTTAAATTTTGGTGACCGAACTTATACTCCCGCACGTTTAATTGCAGAAGCTATGGGTGGTACAGTTAAGTGGGATGATTCAACTAAAACTGTAAAAATAACTAAGCCTGAGCCTAAAGTTGTTGAAAAAATTATTGAGAAGATAGTTGAAGTTCCTGTTGAATCTGAAACTTTTTATCAAAATGTTCCACTTAAAATTGTAAAAAATAATTTTATCTTAAAAGTAAATGGCATCAGTTCGCGTGATAATTTGACATATATTTATTTGGATGCCGAAAATAAATCTGGTGAAGCTGCCGAAGTTGATTACAGTAATGCGAAAATAAAATCGGGTCAAGATGTTTACTCAACAAATATTATGTCAGTTACCGATTGGGGCAACAGTATGGATGTCAATGAAAAACGTGAGGGCAAGGTTATGGTATTCGAAAAAATTTCTGGAGATAAAATTACTTTGACAATTCCCGTCAAATCTTTGAATACAAACAGTTTTTCTGAAACGTTTGAGTTTAATCTGAAAGTAAACTAAATTTGCTGAGAAAAATTCGCTTTTGCGAATTTTTTTATATAAGGAAGTGATTTTTTGTTAAAAATTTTATTTGTTTGTACCGGCAATACTTGTCGTAGCCCAATGGCTGAATATCTTGCAAAAAATATTTTTGCTAAAAATAATTTATCTGTACAAACAGCTTCAGCTGGAATTGCAGCAAATATTTCTTCGCCAGCCTCTGAGAATGCGATAGCAACAATGAAAAATTTTGGTATTGATATTTCAAATCATAAATCGCAACTTATTTCGCAAAAACTTATTGACAAAAATGATTTTATTTTTACAATGACGAATGGCCATAAAAATTTTTTATCGGCAAATTTTCCTAATGCCTCCAATAAAATTTTTACTCTCGCTTCTTTTTCTGATAATCAAAATTATGATATAATCGATCCATTTGGTGGCGATATTGAAATTTACAAAAAATGTGCTACGGAAATCTCCGCGCTCATTGAAATTATTGCGGCCAAAATAAAATCCGGAGGGATTGTAAAATGATTGCGATTGGTTGTGATCATGCCGGTTTCGATTTGAAAAAATCTATTACGCATTACTTCGCACAAAATAATATAATCTATAAAGATTTTGGTACATACTCACATGATTCTTGCGATTATCCTATCTTCGCGAAACGTGTCGCTCGTTCGATATTAAGTGGCGAATGTGAAAAAGGTATTCTCGTTTGCGCGACCGGTATTGGCATTTCAATTTGCGCCAATAAATTTAAAGGCATTCGTGCTGCGCTTTGCTCTGATACTTTTTCTGCGCATGCAACGCGTGAACACAATGATGCAAATATTTTGGCGCTTGGTGCACGTGTTATCGGCAGTGGCCTTGCACTTGATATCGTAAAAATTTTTTTAGAAACGCCGTTCTCAAATGAGTCAAAACATATTGCTAGAATTAATCAAATTGAAAATTAGGGAGGAAATTTTATGGGCAAACTTATTATTATTGACCATCCGTTGATAAAAAACAAAATTTCTTTACTCCGCAATATTAATACGGGGGACAAGGAATTTCGTGAGCTTGTTGAAGAAGTCGCAACATTAATTTGCTATGAGGCAACTCGTGATGTACCGCTTATTAATGTAGAAATTGAGACACCGCTATGTAAAACTAATTGTTCTATTATCGAAAAAAAATTCGGTGTTGTTCCGATATTACGTGCGGGAATTGGTATGACTAACGGAATTTTACGCCTTATTCCTAATGCAAAAGTTGGACACATCGGCTTATATCGTGATCCCGAAACTTTGAAGCCGGTTGAATATTATTGTAAATTGCCAGTTGATAGTGCGGACCGTGAAATTCTTTTGACAGACCCAATGCTTGCAACAGGTGGAACTGCCTCGGCCGCAATAAAATTTTTGAAAGAACGCAATGTAAAACATATCAAGTTGCTTTGTCTCATAAGTACTCCCGAAGGTGTAAAAAAAATTAACGATGAACATCCCGATGTTGACATTTATACTGCCGCGCATGATAAAGGTTTAAATGACCACGGATATATTTTGCCGGGTTTGGGTGATGCCGGTGACAGATTATTTGGCACAAAGTAAGGTGATTTTTTTTGGGATTCTTCAATAAAATATTAAGTGGGCTTTCAAAAACTCGTGAAAATTTCTGCAATAGACTCGACGATTTATTTGCCGGCTTCCGTAAAATTGATGACGAACTTTTTGATGAGCTTGAAGAAATTTTAATTACTTCAGATATTGGTATAGAAATGTCTGAAAATATTGTCAGTGCTGTTAAAAAAATTGCTGCTAAACAAAAATGTAATGATGCGTCGCAACTTAAACAAATTTTTATCGACGAAATCAAAAATATTTTAGATGAAAACAATTCTGAGTTCGTTTTGAATTCTCCAGCTGTTATCTTGGTTGTCGGCGTTAATGGCAGTGGAAAAACTACTTCCATCGCTAAAATAGCAAACTTATTTAAAAATCAAGGTAAAAAAGTTATGCTTGCTGCTGCTGATACTTTTCGTGCTGCTGCAATCGATCAATTAGAAGTTTGGGCAAAAAAAATTGACGTGCCAATCATTAAACATCAAGAAAATGCTGATCCCGGCGCTGTTATTTTTGACGCAATACAATCAGCTAAGTCAAAAAAGATTGATGTTTTAATTTGTGATACGGCCGGGCGTCTCCACAATAAAGTTAATTTGATGAATGAGCTGAAAAAAATATTTAAAATTATCAATGAGGAATATCCGAGTGCGCAGCTCGAAGTTTTTATTTCTATTGATGCAACTATTGGACAAAATGCGCTTCAGCAAGTAAAATTATTTAATGAGGCCGCAACGCTTACCGGAATAATTTTGACAAAGCTTGAAAGTAGTGCGAAAGGTGGAATCGTTATTCCTATCCAAAACAAATTGCAAATCCCAATAAGATTTGTTGGTATCGGTGAAAAATTGGATGATATTCAGGAATTTAATGCGCAAGATTTCGCTACCGCTTTATTTGAAAATCAGGTGTCACAATGAAAACCGTTACAATTTTTACCGATGGAGCTTGTTCTGGAAATCCTGGGCCCGGTGGCTTTGGCGCTGTAATTATTTATGGTGAAACGCGTCGCGAAATCTCGGACGGTTTTAAACTTACAACTAACAATCGTATGGAAATTTTAGCTGTCATCGAAGCCTTGAAAATTTTACGCCAGCCTTGTAATGTTAATTTGTATTCCGATTCAAAATATGTTGTCGATGCAATTAAAAAAGGTTGGCTCCAAAAATGGCAGAAAAATAATTGGCTACGTAATAAATCTCAGCCCGTTTCTAATATCGATTTGTGGCAGAATTTGCTACCGTTATTACAATTCCATAACGTAAATTTTATTTGGGTTAAAGGTCATAATGATAATCAGGAAAATGAACGTTGTGACTATCTCGCACGTTCCGCTATTAACTCTCCCACTCTTAATATCGATTTTAATTATTCTCATTGATTCTAAAATTTGTTATTTACTTTTTTTTAAAATGCGTTTATAATGTTATTAGGAATATCTTTGTGGAGGTGGACAAAATGAGAATAGAAAAAATTAGCGATAGAAAATTAAAAATTTTGTTGACCAATGATGATTTGAAAAAACGCGATATCAAAATGACTGAACTCGCTTTTGGTACTGATAAAACTCGTGAGCTATTTAAAGAAATGATGAATATAGCAACAGATGAATATGACTTCGATGCTGAGGACTCTCAGCTTATGATAGAAGCTATCCCTATCTCCTTAGAAGCTATTATGATTTTAGTAACTAAAATGGATGACGAACAAAAAGAAAACTTTACGAAAAAAATTAAGTCTAAAAATTTAAAAAAAGATGACTCCCATCTCTCTATCTACGAATTTAATACGATAGATGATGCATCGCTCGTCGCTAGAGCTCTATTCGGTAGATTTACCGGTGAAAATTTTTTGATGAAAATGAAAGGTAAATATTATTTGTTACTACAAAATGATAATGAACTCGATGAAATCTCTGATGACGATTTGGATATTATAATTGGTGAATATGGTAAGAAACGCGCTGTTAATTCTTTATCTCGTGCGTACTTCTTTGAACACGGTGAAATGATTATCAATAATCCCGCTATTGATATCTTAAGTGAATATTTATAATAAATTTACTAAATAAAACCTTACTTTTCTTGAAAGAAAAGTAACCAAAAGAACTTTAACAAAAAAATCTTTGCGTGCAATACGCAAAGATTTTTTTATGAAGTTTCTTATTTTGTTTTACTTTTTTCTTTTCAAAGAAAAAAGTAAAGGTCTTAAATTATAGGGGAAAGATTTTTTTTGGCATTAAATTGCATTATGAGTAAAGCTTGCAATTTTACATATCGGAATTTCTGTTACTGAGCCTAACCAATTATTGTTGCAATTATAATTTCCAGAACAATTATTATTCCAAAATCCAAATGGGTTATATCGAAATCTACATGTGTTCCCTATTGGACATGATGGTGCCGCACCAATTCGTGTGATTAATTTGATATTATTATCGCAGACTCCTGCTAAAACTCCTGTAAATCCTGAGCCTGATAATCCACCGCTAGTTGTAAAGATCGTAACAGTTTGACCGATATACCTTAGTAAATTATCTAATGCAAAACTTTCTGACATTTCTATCCCTCCTTTCATATTTTTTTTAGTAATTCATTTTGAATTACTAGTACATTTTATGGAATTTTATTTTAATTGTTACAAGCTATAGCTTGTAACAAAAATCACCTGCTTGTCATAAATTATTTTTGGGGCCCCTAAATTTTTTTATTGGAGGTGATTAATAATGCCTGCATTAATTGAAAATATGTATCGCTATATCGGACAGACTGTTACTATTTTTACTACAAGTGGTGGATTATCCGGCAGAGGTTTTACTGGTGTCCTATTATCCGTCGATAATAACAATGTTAGATTATTATGTAACGTTGGCGCATCACCATCTTGTCCACTTGGTAGTGCATGTACAAATCGTATGAATTCTTACGGTACGATACAAAATAATTTCTTCTTCGGTAATAATAATTTTAATGGGAACCCACTTGGTTCCGTCGCAATTATTCCTATTTGTTCAATTGCATGCTTTACTCATAATGCAATATAGAAAGAAAAAAATCCGTACATACGGATTTTTTTTTATGCCACAAAAAAATTTTTTCTCTTACTTACTTATATGTTATAATATGTTAAATTTTATTTATGTAAAGGGGGAATTTTTTTTGCCGAATATTAAAAATGATTTTGGAAATATCTTTATTGATAAAGATGTTATCGCTCGTATTGCCGGCTTCGCCGCTATGGAATGTTACGGTATCGTCGGTATGGCTTCGAAAAATATGAAAGATGGTTTCGTTCAATTACTTAAAAAAGAAAATCTTACTAAAGGTATTAAATTATATTCCGTTGATAATTTAATTAATCTCGATATGCATATTATTGTTGAGTTCGGTACCAATATCTCAGCTATTATTGATACTTTAATTTCTACTGTAAAGTATAAATTAGAGGAAAATTTGGGCTTTATTGTTGATAAAATAAATGTCTTCGTTGAGGGCGTACGCGTTGACTAAGGAGGTTGTTCTATGACTATCTTAAATGGTTTTTTACTCTCGAAAATGATTACGGCTGCGGCTAACGAACTTGATATTAATAAAGATTATGTTGACTCATTAAATGTGTTTCCCGTACCTGATGGCGATACCGGTACGAATATGTCATTAACTGTTTTATCAGCCGCCCATGAAATTGAAAATTTAAATTCGAATGATATTAGCTATGTCGCAAAAGTTGCAGCTACCGGTGCATTAAAAGGTGCACGTGGAAACTCAGGCGTAATCCTATCACAATTATTTCGTGGCTTTGCAAAAGGTTTAGAAAATATTACCGTCGCATCAAATGAAGATATTGCATTAGCACTTATGAAAGCGGCACAGATGGCGTATAAAGCGGTTATGAAACCAAAAGAGGGTACAATTTTAACTTTAGCACGTGAAATCGCAGAAAAATTTTCTGAGGAAATTTTAAATTATGATGACTTTGAACAAGCTTTAATGTCAACAATTATGTACGGTAAAAAAGTTTTGAACGATACAATTGATATGCTCCCACAATTGAAACAAGCTGGCGTTGTTGATTCCGGTGCACGTGGTTTATTATTTTTATTTGAGGGCGCATTAAAATCTTTAAATAGTGAAGTTGTTTTTGAAATTGATGATGACGAACGAGTTTTACCTAAACAATCTCCGCTAGACCCTATTGATTTTAATTACGAAGTTTTGATAGATGTTAGTGAACCGGATGAGGATGACTTGGAGGATTTTAAAGAGTTCCTTTCAGAAGTTGGCGACTCTTTAGTTGTTACAAATGGCGATGAATTTACGCGAATCCATGCACATACAAATGTTCCTGATAAAGTTGTAGAAAAGGCGCTGGAATTTTGGACAGTCTTTAATGTCAGATTTGAAAATTTAAAATCACAGCACGATGAAATTGTAAAAAATTCAGAGCCACGAAAAAGTTTAGGATTTATCGCGGTTTCATCTGGTAAAGGTTTTAATGAATTATTTAAAAATTTGGGAGCCGATGAAATTGTCGAAGGTACACCAAGTATTGAAGATTTTTTGAATGCAATCGCGAAAATAAATGCCGACAAAATTATTATTTTGCCTAATAATAAAAATGTTATCCTCGCCGCTGAACAGGTTGGTGAACTTGTTGAGGATAAGGAGATTGTAGTCTTGCCGACGCGAACTCTTCCGCAAGGAATTTCGGCGTTGTTGAATTGTGTCCCCGATAGTGATAATATTGAACAAATGCGTGATGCTATTAATCTTGTCAAAACTGGTCAAGTTACTTATGCAGTTCGTGATTCTGAATATGACGGTAATAAAATTGAACAAGGCGATATTTTGGGAATTATCGAAGATGATATTGTGTTGGCGCAAAAAGATTTAGATACTGCCACAAAACAATTAATTGATTTGTTGGTGGAGAAAGATGGCGAAGTTTTGACAATTTATTATGGCAAAGATGTAGATTTTGATGCGGCGCAAAGTATTTTTGACTATGCCAAACAAAAATATCCACAGTTAGAAATTGAAATTTATGATGGCGAACAGTCACTTTATTACTATATAATTTCGATTGAGTAAGTAGAAAAAATTTTGCGGAGGAGGATTTGCAATGGAAAATATAGATAATTTGACGGTCAATACGATCCGAATTTTAGCGGCCGAAATGATTCAAAAAGCTAATTCTGGACATCCGGGTTTACCGTTAGGAGCGGCGCCAGCTGCTTTTACACTTTGGTCGAAGCATATGAAATTTAATCCGCAAAATCCAAATTGGGTTGATAGAGATAGATTTGTTTTGTCGGCTGGACACGGTTCAGCATTGCTGTATTCATTATTATTTTTATTTGGCTTTGGATTGACGCTTGATGATTTAAAAAAATTTCGTCAATGGGCAAGTTTAACGCCGGGACATCCTGAATATAAATTGACGCCGGGTGTTGAAGTTACAACGGGTGCATTGGGTCAGGGCTTTGCTAATGCAGTTGGAATGGCGTTAGCCGAAAGTCATTTAGCTGCAAAATTTAATGAATCGGATTTTAAAATTGTTGACCATTTCACTTATGTTTTGTGCGGTGATGGTTGTTTGATGGAGGGAATTTCAGCTGAAGCGGCATCTTTGGCTGGGACATTGAAACTTGGCAAGCTTATTGTTTTGTATGATTCAAATGATATAACGATTGAGGGCAGCACGGATTTATGTTTCAATGAAGATGTGTTAAAAAGATTTGATGCGTACGGTTGGCAAACGATAAAAGTTTTGGACGGAAATAATTTAGACGATATAAATATTGCAATTAAGACTGCCAAAAATGATTTGACACGGCCTTCAATTATTCAAATAAAAACGCAAATAGGTTATGGTGCACCAAATAAACAAGGAAAAGCTTGTGCACATGGTGAGCCGTTAGGTGAAAATGAAATTAATGCAATGAAAAAATTTTTTCATTGGCAATATAAAGATTTGTTTTTTATACCTGATGAAGTTTTAAAATATATGAGCGATATCAAAAATGCTTGTCAAAATAATGAAGATAAATGGAATAAATTATTTGAAGAATATGCACAAAAATATCCGCAAAAAGCTGATGAGTGGAAAAATTGGCATGATTCAAAAATTGAATTTAATGATGATTTTTGGAAATATGACGGCGATTTGCCAACACGTGTTTCTTCACAAATTGTATTAAATAAATTGAGCAAGTTCGTTCCAAATTTAATTGGTGGTTCAGCTGATTTGGCTCCATCAACAAAAACTATAATGGAAGACCGTGATTTTTATTCGCCGACAAATCCCGCTGGTTCAAATTTGCATTTTGGAATACGTGAGCATGCAATGGCAGCAACTGCAAATGGTTTAGCGGTGCACGGCGGTTTACGACCATATGTTGCAGGATTTTTGGTATTTAGTGATTATATGAAGCCGGCAATGCGTTTATCAGCGTTGATGGGCTTACCTGTTATAAACGTTTTGACGCATGATAGTATAGGTGTTGGTGAAGATGGTGCGACACATCAACCAATTGAACAATTGGCGATGCTTCGCAGTATTCCAAATTTTACAGTGTTTCGTCCTTGCGATACGAATGAGACTGCTGCGGCTTGGAATTATGCTTTGACAAATTTGTCAGGGCCGACTGCAATAATTTTGTCGCGACAAAAATTACCGCTCTTGCGCGAAACTGGAAAGAGTGCTTTAAAAGGAGCTTGTATTTTACGCGACAGCGATAATCCACAAATTATTATGATGGCGTCTGGTTCAGAAGTTTCGTTGATTTACAAGGTATATGATGAGTTAAATAAATTAGGCATAAATTCGCGCGTTATCAGTATGGTTTCGTTTGAAGTTTTTGACAAACAATCACATGAGTATAAAGAAAGTTTGTTGCCGGAAAATATTCGAGCAAGGCTTGCAGTTGAAGCAGCAACAGATTTTGGCTGGCATAAATATGTAGGGCTAGATGGAAAAATTATTTCGATGAATAGATTTGGGGCTTCGGCACCTGCTGATATTTTATTTGATAAATTTGGATTTACCGTTGAAAATATTGTTAATTGTGCCAAAGAAATTTTAAGTTATTGATTGGAATGGTGATGCTTCATGAAAAATTCTAATTGGGAAAACTTGCTTGGTGAGGCTAACACAAAAAAAATTAAAGATGCCGGGTTAGATAAACTTGTCGATGTTTCTGAACTGACGCCAGAAAATTTGGAATACGCGCAAGATTTCTTTGATAATTTTGATGTTGAAAATGTGTCAGATTATCTTGGCGATGAATTTACTTTTTTAGATGTTGTGAAAAAATTTTATGATTGCCAATTGCCATTGGATGTAGTTTCATATGGAATGCAGCGTAAAATAATTTTGGATCGCCGTTTCTCATTTGATGTGAAAAAAAAAATTGTTGATGTTTTAAATTCGTTGGAAGAAATTAATTATGTCCAAAAATTTTGGAAATTGTTAGATTTACTAAAAACTGATGACGAATTTTTGAACGCAGAATTTTATTTTAAAGAAATTGTTTCATCAGACAAGTTATATGAAGAAATTTTAAATGACAAAAAAAATTTACCATCTGCGGTCAATATTGTCAAATATAATATGCATAATTTCAAAAATGAGTTGAGTTTCGACAATCTCGATTGGATTGTTGATGTCTTAATGATTTTACCCGTTGAATCGCAAAATATTGTACGTATTTGGATTAATCGTGTTAAATCAGATGATGAATGTAAAAAATTGCAGTCATTGCTAGTTTCAATTATAGATTGTCAAAAGTTGACGGATGATATTTCTTATAAAAAATGTTCAGTTTCTGAGGCCATAGAAATTTATAATGATATAAAATCAAAAGTTCATAATAAAAATTTATCATCAAAAAATTTGAATAGCGCTTTTAGTTTGATTTTAACTTTGAGTGAAGACGAAAATTTTGATGAAAAAAGCTTGAAAACTGTTGTCAAATTAATTTCACTGATTCGTGATGATTATGAATTTGAGCAGTCAAAAATTTTTATAAATTTAATTTCTGCTTTCGATACCTTGCCAGATATTTTGACTAAAAATAATTTTACATTAATTGAAGTTTTGCCTGTCATGCTTAAAATTTATTTTATGAACGCTGGAAGTATTTTGAAAAAAAATTTTAATTTCGATAATGTCCGTGAAGTTGTCAAAATCCTTGAAAGATGTAACAAAGATGATAGCCAAATAAACAACGTTTTGGAACTTGTTAACAAAATTCAATCGAATGAAGAGTTTGATTACTGTAAAGATTCTTTGTTTAAATTGGCTAAAAATAAAAAAATGATGCGTGAAATTCAAAACAACAAAATTTCTTTACATGATCAAGTAAAAAAAATGTATATAGAATATTTTCGTGTTTCGTCCGCGAGTTCATACACTATTGAAATTATAAAGTTGCATAAATTTAGTTTCAAAATTATTAAGCAAATGGATAGGCTTATATCTGAGCGGCCGGCAGTTTTACGTAGAGTCATTACGAATTTGATTTTGAAGTTAAGCAACGATAATGAATTTAGATTTGCAAAAGAATTTTTGTGTACAAATGATTCGTTTGAATCATATGAGCAATCAAATGACATTTTGTCGGATATAATTGATTATTATAAATCGTTGTTGCATATAACATTTGACGATAAAAATGAATTGAATATTGTTCATAACACTAATTTGAGTTTTGAAAATTTAGCTGATGCAATAAACTTAATATCAAGCGAAAAACAAGCTGATAAGGCAAGTAAACTTTCCGCTTTAGTGTCAATGATTTCTGATGATAATGAATATAAAATTTTACGGCCGTTTTTTTATAAATTAATTGATATTAACAAAATTTTTGAACAAAAAACTAAAATTTTATCTGTGTTTTTTGATATGCTTCATGATTTGGCGGAAAAATTAAATGTCAGAAAAATTTTTAATAACAGATTTTTGAGCTTACACTGTAAGTCAAAAGCTTTGGATTTTTTGAAAGAAATTGATGACAATGAACAACGTGACCGTATCGCAAATTTGATTTGTATTATTAAAAGCGATGATGATTACGACAAAATTTCATCCTATTTCAATAAATTAATGTTGGCCGAAAATCTTTCATCTGTGATTTTTAATAGTTCAATAAATGTAAATCAAATTATACAAATTTGTAATTTGGGTATCGATAAAGTTTGGCTTAAAAATGTTATAAGTTTTGACAGGTTGAAAAAATTAGCAACTTATCTCGTTAAATTAGATGAAGAAATGTCAAATTTACTTATTGATTTTATTTATATGCTTGAAAGTAATGAGGAATTTGATAATATTTTCCCGCATATTGATGATTTATTGAATGATAAAAGAATTTTACAGGCCGTTAAAAATGTTGAAATTTCAATAAATGAAATCGTCAATTTATATAGTTTGGGCGCCGGAAAAATTTTTGCAAACAAAAAAATCAATTTTATTACGATTAGTCAATTAGAAAAAATTTTAAGCAAAATTACTGAAAAAGAAAAATTTGATTTTGTAATGAACATTGCAACAAATTTGACTGATAAAGAATTTTCTTATATGAAAGAATTTTTGATATCGGGTAATGTTGAATCGTCAAATAAATCTTACTTAGAACTTGCACGTGATTTTTATGTTAAAAAATTAGGTGTGCGTTACGCTAAGAAAAATAAAGAAATTTTTTTGCAAATATTAAAATTGGCTGGAAGCTACAAATTTTCGTATGATACTCTTGATCAAATGTCAAAAGCTTTAAGCGATAATAAAAATGAAAAATCACGTATCGCTTTATTTGAAAAATTTTTGCAGCTGAAAGACGATGATGATTTTGCAAAAAATTCTTCTCAACTTGATGACTTACAAGTCGAAAATAATGAAGTTGTCAAAGAAAGTTTTAGTATGCGTATGAAAAAAGCTGAAAAAAATGCTGAAAGCTTTAACAATGACCTTGATTCAGGTTCAGGTGGTAATAATAGTTCGTCATTAGTCTTTGACGATGGTAATTTAGTTGTGAATGTTATCGATGTCAATGCAATTTTGCAATTTAAGGACAAAAAAATTGTTATCATGACGAGTGAAAAAAATACTACTTTGGATAAAACTACGCGTGGGAAATTTACGACGCTTTCAATTAAAATAAACGAAGAAATTGACAAGAATCTTAATCTTTTTGAAGACCCACAAGATTATTTTGATGAATTTATGGATTATTTAAATGAACATGGGGATTCAGCTTCACTTGAAGATGACCAAGATGATGGTGAAACTTATTGTTGTTTGATAACGTCAAAAAGTTTGGATGAAATTATTACTGAGCACGAAAATTTTATTGCCGAAATTTCTTCCTAATAAAAAAGAACTTTATCAAAAAAATTGCGAGTGCAGTTTTTTTAGTTAAAGTTCTTTTTACATTTATGTAAAATTTATTTATCGTGTTACGTTTTTTATCCAGTTATCATTTCGCAAGCGAAGTATACAAAAAAATGTCCTTACAATTACATCCATACGCAAAGCAATGAAAATTATTAAAGTTGGCAAGTGGCAAAAAAGTGCTAAAATTCCTGCCGGTAGTGATACGAGCCAGACAGATAAAATGTCAATGTACATTGCAAATTTTGTGTCGCCGCCGCCACGTAAAATTCCTACGACAGTTATAATACCGATTGAATCGATGAAAATTAAAATTGATGTAGCATCTATGAATTGTAATGTCAAAAATTTTGTTGCTAGCTCAATATTATAAAAATTTACGATTGGGACACGCGACAAAAATAATGCTAAGCCCAAAATAAATCCAAAAATTATTGCAATAGTAAACAATGTTTGCGCGCATTGTTTCGCGTATTTTTCATCGCCATGTCCAATTTCATTTCCAATTATTATACATGTTGCGTGGGCAATTGGAAAAATTATTATCGAAAAAAATTGCTCAAGTGTTGAAGTTATATTCGCTGCAACAATTGTTTGCGTCCCCAATTTTGTCAAAACTATTGAATAAATTACGACGCCGATTGCCCAAATTGATTCATTTATAAAAACTGGGAAGCCGCAATTAAAAAAATCTTTGAGCAAAATTTTATCTGGTTTAAGTGTGAGTTTTATTTTGATTCGTTTGTCACAATGATTTGCGTAAAAAATAATTGCAGCAGTTTCAAAAATTCTTGCTATCAATGTTGCTATTGCCGCACCTTCTACTCGAAGTTGTGGCAGATTTAAATTCCCAAAAATAAATCCCCAATCTAAAATTATATTTATAAAAAATGCGATTGTATTTATTAGCAATGTAAACTTTATTATACGAAGATTCCGCAATATCAAAACTAATGTGCTATTTATTCCGTACAATAAATATGTCCAACCAATTATTTTTAAATACCGCACGCCATTCGCTATTATCTCACTATTATCTATGAAAATCCGCATTATATATTCTGGAAACGCTAAAATTATATACGTCCATATTAATGTAAAAAATAATGCGAGTGTTACTGTGATAGAAATAATTTTGTTGATTGCGGTGAAATCATTTTTACCATAATATTGTGCTATTAAAACTGCACTACCACTAACCAATCCAAAAATCATTATTGAAAATAAAAAAAATGGCTGATTCGCCAGATTTACTGCCGATAATTCAATTTCTGAAAGCATTCCTATCATTATATTATCCGCAAGATTAAGCCCATGTTTTAATAAATCTTGAAAAATCATTGGAATAACGAGCCAAAATAGCGCAATATAAAATTTCTTTTCTTTTATCATCTTATACACCTTTATTATTTAAATGGGGGCCGCATAAATGAAAAATCATGGCTTTTCTTACATAGAAATTATTTTGTCAATGACATTGATAAGTATCTTTAGCATTTGTTTGGTAAATAGATTTGACTTAAAAAATTATAAATTTGCTCGCGAAAATTATTTTGCTGATATCGCCGTTGAAAATTTATTAAATATTGCTGAAGCTGAGTTCACTACAAAAAATTCCGTAAGTGATATCGAGTTCGATAAATTTAATTTTACCGTGCGTGTCAATGAAATTGAAAAAAATTTTTCCGTGAGTCAAAATGTTTTTACGAGCTGTGGCAATGAAAATTTTTTACCAATAAATACTGAAATTTATGCCGATAATGAAAATTTATTTGATGTCTCAAAAAGTTATTTACTAACGGTTGATTTGTTTGACAAAAATCATAAATTTTTAAAGCGTTTAACTAAAATTATAACGAATTCATAAAAATTGATTTACAATTTCAAGATAATTTAAAACGTAATTTTTTGACAAATTTATCTCATACTGGAAATCTTCATAAGCAATTGATTTTCTACCGTGTATAGATTTTTCCCATGCTTGTTTTAAATCTTGAAACGGTAAATAAAAATATTTGTCGTTAAATAAAAAATGTACAAGTAAAAATGAAATTCCTTTCTGCTGTTCAAATTTCTCCATGAATTCAATTTGATGTTCATGAATATTTTTGAGCGGTAAATTTTTTTGTGCAGTCTCTTTCGCATCAAAACATATTGCTACTCCCTGCGCTACTCCTATATAATCTACCGTACTTTTTTTCTCAAAATATGCTAGTGATATCGTATGATTACTATTATTTAGTTCGATAGGTTTTATTGGCGTCGGTATCTTCTCTATTAATGCTAAATTATTTTTTTCATAAATCTCATTCGTATAATTAATTAAATGTTCGAATGAATTTCCTCGTAAACCTCTTCCTTTCCAATATCCCATTTCTTCCTCCTTTATTTGCATGTTAAATTTTAATTTCATTGTACTTTTTTAATAATCTTGTAATTATTTTTGAAACGTTATACGGTAAAATATAAGCAAAGGTAGGTGTAGGCAATGAAAAAATTTATCGGCATGATATTTTTATTATTAATGATAATAAAAATTCCGGTATTGGCACAAAAATATTCAAATTATAATTTCGATTTTATAACGCTGCATGAAATTAATACTCGTATTGAAAATGTGAAAGTAACCGGTTCATTGCCACATATTGATAAATTTAAAAGTAAAACATTTGAAAATCAATTGAATCAAAAAATAAATTTAATATATGAAAAAAAAATTGCCGAAGCAATTTCAAAAAATGTTAAATCATTGAAAATAAATTACAAAGTTAAAGCTGAAAAAAATATCATCTCAATTTTATTCAATTTCTTAGGCGATAAAAATGACCTCGAGACGATAAATTTTAATCTAAGAACTTGTTCATTTGTTTCTATTTCTGATATTATTGGACCAAATGGAACACAAATTGTAAATAAAATTATACATGATGAAACAATAAAAACGCCCGAAAAATATAATTTGAATTTCAATGGTATTGATAATGATCACAATTTTTTTGTTGACGGTGATAATTTAGTTGTGTCATTTAATGAATATGAATTATCGTCCGCGATAAAAGGCATTCAAACGTTTACAATAAAAATCAGCGGCGTAAAAAATAAAATTATTAACGCAAAAAATTATTATACGACTAAACCGTATGATTTGAAAATGATACCATTACGAAATGTTTGCGAGGCGTTTGATTTCGAAGTCGTTTGGCATGAGCCATCAGCTTCCGTAAAAATTTTTAATGATAAATTAACGGCGACAGCTTTAGTGAACAGAAATAATTATATGAAAAATAATGAAGCGCCACAAACTTTAGAAAGTGCGCCGCAAATTAAAAATAATCAAACGTATGTGCCAATTTCTTTTTTCGTTAAATATGCTAATTTGTTTTACTCAATTTCGGACGATAATAATTTGATTTTTTCCCAATACTAAATAAAAAAAATAGGCAGGCGATATACTCACCTGCCTACCTAATTATTTTTTAATAACCTGAAACATCAAAAGTTGTTGTGTCATTTTTGTAAAATGTAATTGACTCAATCGCACTTAAATTTCCAACTGATGTTTCTATTGCATTTGCTGTTAAAATATTTCTTGCTGCCGTATTGATACGTGTAACGTTTTCTTGGACGTCTGCTTTAAAGTCAAATGCATTTGGTATTGTTAAACTAAATAGTTCGTTATCAGTAGTTCTATAAACAATTTTGAAATAAGGATTCATGTTAACCTCCTTTTACATTATAAATTCATATTTAACAGATTTAATAATTTCTGAAGGCGCAGAAACTTGATATGTCTTCATCATATCTGCAAAATTATATATTGTTTCATCTGTCGCCGCATTATTTATATTACTATTTGAATAGGATTGGTCTTCAAATTTTAATGTAAGCTTCGTATCTACTAAATTTAATTCAGCCATTATTTAACCTCCTTTAATTTATAGTGACATCAATAATTTGAGGTTCGATATATTTTACATATTTTTTCGCAATAGGTTTAGTACCTGAAGACGTTAAAATTATATTAGAAGTAATAATAAAATCCATATCTTCAGCAAATTGGTCAATATCATAGTAAGCTTTTGCATTAGGGATTTTTACACTAAGATTTCTCCCAAGGTCATTCATAAAAACAAATTCATAGTAATTTTTATTCATAACTAATCCTCCTTTTATACATTAGTTAATTGTGAGTCAACTATCTTATAAATTTTCTCAGCGCCATATTTTTGAACGGAAATAAATGCTTGAGCCGTAGCTAAAATATTATCGTTAGTAATACCGCTATTTTTCAAGTTAGAGAAAGTATAAGTTCCATTTTTATCAGTATATTTTATTTGAAATTTTGTAGCTTTAATAGTACTAGAAACCGCCATAAAGATTCCTCCTTAAAAAATTATTTACATCCCGGAATGTTATTTTTATAATACATGATAAATTTTGATAGTTATATATAAATTTTTAAAAAAATTTTTCATAAAATAGGTGATTATAATGAAAACGACAGCTATTATAGCTGCCGGTGGAATTGGTAAACGATTTAATTCAACTCTCCCTAAACAATTTATATTACTCGCCGGTAAACCAATTATTATTCATACTCTCGAAGTCTTTGAAAATTCTTCAGTAATTGACGAAATAATTGTCGTTTGTGTCAAGGATTATTTGAATTATTGCCATGAACTAGTAAAAAAGTTTGGACTACAAAAAGTTAAAAAAATAATTGCTGGCGCTAATGAACGTCAATCCTCTATCTATAACGCTATTAAAAATATTGATGACGCCAATTTTATTTGCGTGCATGATGCCGCACGCCCGTTTGTAAAAAATAATTTAATCACCGAAACAATTATTCAGTGCAAAAATAATGACGGCTGTATTTGTGCGTTAAATGCTCGCGACACAATTAAAGTTTGTAATGAATACGTTGAAAAAACTTTACCACGTGAAAAAATTTTTTTGGCGCAAACTCCTCAAACTTTTAAAGCTGAAATTTTGAAAATGGTTTATGAAAAAGCAATGATGGAAAATTTTTTTGGCACTGATGATTCAAGTTTGTTAGAACATTATGGATATAAAATAAAAGTAATAGCGGGGAATACTGAAAATTTTAAAATAACCGAACCGTTCGATTTATTGCTTGCAGAAAGTTTGTTAACAAAATGTTCGATAAAAGGAGATAAAAATGAAAAATGGAATTCCGTTGGCAACTAGATTTCGGCCCGATACTTTAGACAAATTTGTTGGACAGGAACATATTCTTGCGCCGGATAAAATTTTGTACAAAGCAATTCAAAAAGATAAATTAATGAATATGATTTTGTACGGGCCGCCCGGTACCGGTAAAACAACTTTGGCAATGATTATCGCTAAAAGTACGAAAAGTAATTTTGTAAAGCTAAATGCAACTTTCGCTGGTATAAAAGAAATTCGTGCAGTCGTTGAGAATGTGATGGGCCGCACGATTTTGTTTATCGATGAGATTCATCGTTTCAATAAAAGTCAACAAGATGCACTTTTGCCTTATACCGAAGATGGTACGTTGATTTTTATTGGCGCGACAACGGAAAATCCTTTTTTTGAAGTCAATAATGCTTTAATTTCGCGCTCGGTTATTTTTGAATTAAAACCGTTGTCGAAGACAAATATTGTTACATTGCTGAAAAATGTTTTGAGCGATTGCGAGAATGGTTTAGGTAAATATGATTTGAATGTCGATAATGCGGCAATAGAATTTTTGGCGGAAATTAGTAATGGCGATGCACGAATTGCGTTAAATTATCTTGAACTTTGTGTGATTGCCGCACCTATTGAACAAGATGGAAAGTTGAAAATAAATTCAGATATTGTCGAAAAAACTTTACAACGTAAAAATATTAGCTATGATAAATCGGGCGATAACCATTATGATGTTATTTCGGCGTTTATAAAAAGTATGCGAGGTTCTGCCCCTGATGCGGCCGTTCATTATTTGGCGAGAATGATAGAAGCAGGCGAAGACCCGGTTTTTATCGCGCGACGTATTGTAATTTGTGCGGCGGAGGATGTTGGAAACGCTGACCCACACGCTTTACAAATTGCAATGGCGGCGGCAAATGCTGTAAAGTTTATTGGATTTCCTGAAGCGCGTATAATTTTAGCACAGGCTGTGATTTATATTTCTTGCGCGCCAAAAAGCAATGCTTCATATCTTGCGATTGATAAAGCATTGCATGATGTACGAGTAAAAAATATTGGACACGTTCCAAATCATTTGCAAGATAATCATTACAAAGGTGCGGAAAAATTGTCAAGAGGATTGGACTATAAATATGTTCACGATTTTGAAAATCATTATGTGAAGCAGCAATATTTGCCAAATGAATTAGTCGGGACGATTTATTATGAGCCGAGTGAAAACGGCGTGGAAAGAAAAATTAAACAGCGTTTAGAAAATTTGCGTGCGAATTAATTTTTTGCGAACATGTTGTAAAGCGTAAGAAATTGTTGACGTTTTTGTGGCGAAACTTTTTTAAGCAGTGCATTTATCATTGCAGTTTTTTGCTCATTACTGATATTTATTTTTTTATTGTAATCCATCATAATATTTATGGCGTCCATCGGTGATTTTTGGTCGATATCGCGCATAAAATTTTCGATTAAATTTTTATCTTTATCGCTTAAATTGCTGAAAGCCGGGTCATTAAAAATATCGTGCATATTGGTGTCATTCCCTTCATTTTTTTTGCTGACAATGTTTATTGCTTGATTAATCGTGCCAAAAATTTCGTCATTCATATAAATCTTCATGACATTTATGATTGCACTTTCGATATCAAATTTATTTGGCGCATTCTCTTTTTTTGCATAAAGTTCATTTAACATTTGGATTTCAAAAATTTTTATCATGATGGCAATTTTTTTTTGATATTTAGAATCGATGTAAGGAACGATAGCTTTGATAGTTTTAAGTGCGGGCGTATTTATTTCGTCGTCGAAATATTTGACAGTTTTATCGTTCATGATGTGAATTATTTTTTCCATAAAAAAACCTCTCACATTTTATATATATAAAATATGAGAGAGTTTTCAGTTTGATTCATGAAAGTCAAAAATTTTTTTGTTTAAAGTTTTGAGGCGGATAATTTTTTTTCAATATTTTATTACACATATGCCGAAATTTTTTAGGATTATCACTCGTATAAAAAATTATGTTGGGATTATTTTTGTGACGAAAAATTTTGTGATTCATCAAATATTTTTGAACTTTAATTGCAGTAAATTTTGCCGGGTCAATTATTTTTACCGTCGGCAAGATTTTTTTTATGTTATTCATAAACAATGGATAATGTGTGCAAGAAAGAATCAGCGTGTCTATTTGCGTTTTTTTGAATTCGTTGAGATAAGTCTTTGCGGCTTCATACGAAATTTTGTTATTAGTCCAATCTTCTTCGGCAAGCGGAACAAACAATGGACACGCTTTAGTAAAAACTTTGACATTATTATTTTTCTTTGCGATAAATTTTTCGCAAGCATGATTTTGTAATGTAGCTTCTGTTCCGATTATACCGATAAATTTATTTTGAGTTGCTTTAATTCCAGCGTTAAGACCATTAGTCAAAACTTCAATGATTGGCGTATCAAATTCTTTTTGCAATTCGTAAAAACAATTTGAACTGACAGTGTTGCATGCGATTACAATTAATTTTACATTTTGTGCAATAAGAAATTTTACAATTTGGCGGCTGAGATTTAAAAGTTTTTGTTTGGATTTATTTCCGTATGGTGTGTTTGCAGTGTCGGCGCAATAAATTATGTTTTCGTTTGGCAAAATTCTCATTATTTCTTTTAAAACTGTGAGGCCGCCAATTCCCGAGTCAAATATTCCTATTGCTCTATCTTCCATATTTTTTGTTCACGCCCTACACCTTTTTTCATGGCTAAATCAATTAATTTGTCAAGCAAAACTTCCATGCCAATGCCTTCGTTTTCCCACAGTTTTGGATACATACTTATCGAAGTGAAGCCGGGCATTGTATTTATTTCGCTGAAGTAAACAGTTTTGTCATCGACTAAGAAATCTACGCGTGCTAATCCACTTCCATCAACTGCTTTAAAAATTCGTGCGGAGTAATCACGAATTTGTTCGACAACTTCTTTTGGTAAATCGGCCGGAATTACAGTGTAAGAAGATTTGTCAACATATTTTGCATCGTAAGTATAAAATTCTTGTTCAAATTTTAATTCGCCGACGCCAGAAACATTTATTTCGCCATCGATAGCATTGCCTAAAACTGCGCACTCAAATTCGCGGCCAACAATAGTTTTTTCAACGATAACTTTTTTGTCATAGTGAAAAGCGAGTTCGATTCCATTTAACAATTCATTTTTTTTTGTGGCTTTTGACATACCAATTGATGAGCCGCTATTACATGGTTTGATGAAACAATTATATCCGATTTTTTTACGAATATTTTTCAAAATTTCTTCACTATTATTTTTAAATTCACATTCACTGAAAGCAATGTAATCTGTTTGATTAAGGCCGGCAGATGCGGCTATGATACGCATAAAACTTTTGTCCATGCTTACAGCGGAACTAAGGACGCCGCAGCCGACATAAGGTATTCCGGAAATTTCAAATAAGCCTTGAATTTTTCCGTCTTCACCATATGGGCCATGAAAGACGGGGAAAATTATATCGATACAAATTAATTTAGCCTTATCTTTTACGATACGGAATAAACCTTTTTGTGAACGATTTACACTTAATGAGACATTCGCACCGATTTTTTCCCATTTCCAATCATTTAAATCACTCGTATAATTATCATACATAATCCACGAGCCTTCTTTATTGATATAAATAGGGATAATATTATATTTTTCTGTAGATAATTTACTGATAATATTATTAGCGGAAGTTCGTGATATCATATGTTCAGGGGAATCACCGCCATAAATTACGGCTACATTTAATTTTTTCATTGATAGCTACCTCCACAAATTTTGTTCTCAGTATAGCATTATGCAAAATATGAATTCAAGATTACAACTATAAAAAAAATCTTGCAGAAAATATTTCATTCGTGATATAATTTTATTTGTGTGCAAAAAAATTGTGTGTGAAAAAAATTAGGAGGATTATAATGCAAGCAATAATAAAACAAATTGAGAGTGAGCAGTTAAAACCAAATATCAAAACTTTTAACGTTGGTGATACTGTAAAAGTTCACGCAAAAATTATTGAGGGTACGAAAGAACGTATCCAAGTTTTTGAGGGAACCGTTATCCGTTTCCAAAATGGTGGCTTGAACGAAGTCTTTACCGTTCGTAAAATCTCTTCAGGTATTGGCGTTGAAAAAACTTGGCCGCTTCATTCTCCTAAAATTGTTAAAATTGATGTCGTACGTCGTGGAATAGTTCGCCGTGCAAAACTTTTTTACTTACGCAATCGTGTTGGTAAAGCTGCAAAAGTTAAAGAAGCTATTAATAAAAAATAAAAAAAGACTTTAAAAAACAAAATCGTTCTTTTTTTATAAAAAAAGAACCAAAAAAATTTTATAAAAAAATCTTTGCGTATTGTACGCAAAGATTTTTTTTGTTAAAGTTCTTTTGGTTACTTTTCTTTCAAGAAAAGTAAGGTTTTAACTTAATATATGAACTTTTATTTGGCGGCGTCCAAATTTTTTTGCATCATACAAACTTTCATAAAACAAATCAATTTTATTTCCTTTAATTGCGCCGCCGGTATCGAGTGCTGTCGCATAGCCATAACCTTCGATGAATAATTTACTGCCGAGTGGAATAACTTTTGGGTCAACAGCAACGACACCACGCCGAGCTTTTGCACCGGTTGCTGTTATGCCGTAACCTTTATCGCCGGGTCTTTTGCCAGTACTTTCGAAACCGGCGGTATATGCACTGGCGTTCATTATCAAAACATTTTTACAAGTTCCTCTAGTAATTATTTTTTCGATTGGCTTTTTTATTATTGTTTCATTTTTAGTACGTGAAATTTCATCGTTACCGCTAAAAATTATTTCTTCTGTAATTAATTTTTCACCGTTGATACCATTTTGTACAATTTGTTCAACATTTTCCAATAATTTATCGGAATAAATAATTTTAGTTTCGAACGGAATTATTTCAGTTTTTTCAATTAATTCGGTACGCTGTGAATAAAATTTTAATTCGTGGCAATTTCGTAATTTAAAATCATTATTTTGTGCGCATGTAAATTCTTTATCAAATTCTTTTTGCAAAACTTTTAGGAAATCGCTGACGGTATCATTAAACTTGACATTAAAAATTTTTTCTTTATCGTCAACGAGAACTTTTAAGATAAAAGGGCGTTCGATTTCGATATTCATTCCATTGAAGATTTGGTCATTCATTTTTTTATTTACGAAATCATTTTTAGAGATGAAAATATTATTTTGCGTAAAGAATTCTTTAACGGTTTCGGAGTCAGTTGAAAAATTTGTAATAATTCCGTTATCGATGACAGAGATATTTTTATAGTTCAAAGCTTCGGCTTTACTGCTGAATAAAAAGATGAGAAGTAGCATGCAAAATAGCAAAAAAAATTTTTTAAACATAAATTACACTCCTTAGCATTTTTACTTATATTATATTAACATTTGCTTAATAATTATGCAATATATTTATAAAATGTTACACAATTGTTTTTTGCTTTTGGCGCAAAATATTTTACAACGATAAATTTAAGGAGGATATAGGTGAAAATTCTATTGACAATTTCTTATGATGGAACAAATTATTTTGGATGGCAGCGTCAAAAAAATGTAATAACTGTGCAACAAATTGTCGAAGAAAAAATTTCATTGCTACTAAAAAAAAATATAAAAATAATCGGTGCCAGTCGCACCGATTCAAAAGTTCATGCACTTGCTCAAAAAGCAATGTTCAATATCGATTATTGCAATATACTGCCAGAAAAATTTCCGCTCGCAATAAATAATTTTTTGCCAAACGATATTGTCATAACTGATGCAAAAATTGTTGATGAAAATTTTCATGCGCGCTACGATGTGTCAAAAAAAATTTACCAATATAAAATTTTGAATACGCAATTTCCAATTCCGCAATATAGAAATTATTGTTGGCATGTGAAAAATAAATTGGACAAACAAAATATGATTGACGCAACAAAAATTTTTATTGGAACGCAAGATTTTGCAAGTTTTTGTGCTAGTGGTTCATCTGTAAAATCTACGATAAGAACTATTTATGATTTTTTTATCACGTTCGATAAAAATTTTATTACGTTTGAAATTACTGCTGATGGATTTTTGTACAATATGGTACGAATAATTGTTGCAACAATTGTCGATGTTGGAATCGGTAAAATAAATTTGGCAGACATAAAAAAAATAATTGATGACAAAAAAAGAAATCCTAAATGCAAAACGGCGCCGCCTCAAGGTTTGACATTGATGAATATAATTTATAAAGGAGAAATCAAATGAATAAATTTAAAATTTTAGCTCGAATATGTATGGCAATTGCTATTATTTTATCTGACGTAATGTGCGCAGTAGTTAGTTATTATTATTGTGCATTAAAATTGTGTGTGGAATGCAGTGCTCCGCCGAGCATTGCATTTTTATATGCAATTCCATTTTTATTTGGAATAATAATTTTTTTTATTTTGTCACGAATATTTTATAGAAAATCAAATTAAAATTTGTACAAAAAAACGGTGGAACAAAGTTCCACCGAAAATATATTTTAGGAGAAAATGGAAAATGAAACAACAAATGTCATACGTACGCGAAAGGATTCGAACCCTCGACCTTCTGATCCGTAGTCAGACGCTCTATCCAGCTGAGCTACGCGTACAAAATAAAAAAAAGTGGGTGTAATAGGGCTCGAACCTATGACCCTCTGCTTGTAAGGCAGATGCTCTCCCAGCTGAGCTATACACCCTAATGGCGACTCAAAAGGGACTTGAACCCTCGACCTCTGGCGTGACAGGCCAGCGCTCTAACCAACTGAGCTATTGAGCCAACTTTTTTATTTTAGCACGTAAAAAAAAATCTGTCAAGTACAAATCAAAAATTTATTTAACGGTAAATAATTTTTCAGCAATTAAATCGAGTGAGAGGTTATTGCAATTTAAAACGTAGTCACAGCAATTCAAATAAATTTGATAACGTTTTTGGTACAAGAATTTTATATTTGACAAATTTTTTTTAACTAATGGACGTACGTAGTCTAAATTTTTATAAATTTGATTTGGCCGGGAAAATAAATATATGACACGGCCAAGATTTTTTATCAGTGGCAAATTTTTTTTGAAAGTAACACAACCGCCGCCCAATGCAATTATAAATTTTTGATTGGCGGCAATTTTTTTAATGACATTGTGTTCGCACTGCCGAAAATATTTTTCACCGTATTCATTAAAAATAGCGGGAATATTTTTGTTGGCGGCCTTTTCAATTTCGTCATCAGTATCAATTAAATTGTAGGAAAATTTTTGAGCAAAAATTTTTGCGACAGATGATTTACCACTACCGGGCATTCCGATTAATAAAATATTTTTCACGGCTATCACCTTTTTATTTGACAAATTATCTAATTAAGTTTAAAATTTTTTCAAAAAAAATTTTTGGAGAATAAATATGAATATATTAGTAGATGCAGATGAAGTTTCAGATTTTAAGTACAAAAAAATTATTTGTGACGTTATAGATATGGCGTTGAAAATTGAAAATATTTCTGCGGAACCACAAGTAAGTGTTTTAATTGTGCATGACGAAAAAATGCGACAGTTGAATAAAAAATTTCGTGGCATCGATAAAACTACGGATGTATTATCTTTTCCCATCATTGATTTTAACACGTGCGATAAAAATATTTTGACACAGGAAAATATTTTGCTCGGCGACATTGTTATTTGTATTGACAAAGTTTTTTCACAAGCTACTGAATATATGCACAGCGTGGAACGTGAGATTGGATTTTTAACGGCGCATGGAATTTTACATTTGCTTGGTTACGACCATATTTCGCCGGAAGACGAAAAAATTATGTTTGCAAAGCAAGATTTAATTTTAGAAAAGGTTGGACTTGAGCGATGAAAAATAAAAATTTTGCCGAGAGTTTGAAAAACATGTTTGACGGCTTCATTTATATTTTTAAAAATTTGAAATTGAATAATTACAAAACAGATATGATATGAAGCATATTAATTAGAAAAGTCAATTTGATATTAAAAATGTGATTTTGTAAGAAAATATTAGGAACAGTTATGAGTTACAGAGCGGACAAATAATGTATTGATAAAAATCAAATGTTTTTAATAAAAAAGATTTTATATAAAAATCACTTTTTTATTGATCAAAATTTTCAAATAAAGTTGTGTAAATAAATACTAAGTATTATAATTAAATTATAATTATTTTTAAGCAAATAAAAAGTCTAAAAAGCAAAGATGATTTTATATGGAAGATCAAATGATAAATCTGGAAGAACAAATGTCCAATTGGCAAAATGTTATTGATGAAATGAAGCGTTCGGAAAATTTCAACGAAAGTATAGTATTACAAGACAAAGATGAATCTAAATTTACATTTAAAAAAATTGGTGATGATCTTAAATCTAATGCTGGATTTGATCAAGTAATTCATCCAACACAAATAAGCATAAAAGAGCAAGAAGCAAATATGAATGCATTACTAGACAAAGTTCTTGAATTTAAAAAACAATATTTTGAAGATTTTGTAAGTCGACATAAAAGTAAGTATCCTAATGCTAATGTTGAACTAACGATGCAAGATATGCTCTTGCAAAAATATACAAGAGCAGTTATGAGTGATGCACATGGCGATTTATTTTCATTATTGTCTGCATTATGTACAATTGGATTTGTAAATGTATCAAAAAATCATTTTTTATATTTTAATTTAACAACAAAGCAATTTGTAAAAAGAGAAGAATGCTACCGAATATTTACAGAAAAAATGGAAAAAGAATTTGGAACTCCCTTTTTTGTTGATATTTTTTTGGAACATGCAGAATCTTTTTTTTGTATTATTAATGATAAAAATGAAAAAATGACGAAAAAAATTGAATTATTGAATAAATACATAAGAGAAAAAAATATATCAAATTTGAGTATTAGTGCAAATAATGATGTGATAAATTTTAATTTTGCAAAAATTACCATACAAGTCAATAAAATTGTTAAAAAATTCGTTTTATTTGGTTCTGATGAGAAACAAAAATTTATTATAAATATAAGTAAAAAAAAATATTGTATAAATGTAATTTTTGATGTTAATAAAAATGAATATATATATAAGCTAAAGCAATGTTTTACAGAATGGAAAAACAATTTTCTGAAAGAATTTTTTAGTAAAAATATTAATTCAATTTTTTATGTTATACCAATGTTATCTATAAATCCAATTGCTCTTGAGGCTCCGGAGCTTTTTGGAAAATTTATTGATTTGGGAGATTGTATTGACAGGGGGTCTGAAACTGTAGCCTGTCTTGTAACTTATGCACTTTTATCAAAGGCGATGCCTGATTCAATAAAATGTATGCTTGGTAATCATGAAGCTATGCAATCAATGCTTAGATGTGACGATGGTAATTGTTTTTTAGATTTTATTAATTTTTGTATTGAAAATCAATTGCTAAAACCGGGATATATTGAATCCAATAAAATTGGGGATAAAACAATTTGGCGCTCATATTCACATACAATACTTACAAAAAAGCATTTGCCAAAACTATTTACTCTTTTAGTTATATCGTCATTTATAGCATCAATGAATGAAGAAGTTGTAGAAGTAGAAAAAATATCTGAGAATACACAAATAATAATTAAATCATTTAAAAATTGCTCAAAGAGAGACTTTGATCCTTTAAAACGGCATTTAAGAAACAAATGGCCCGAAATATTTAATAATTTAAGCGAAGAATTGCGAAATAAATTAAAGAATTTTTTTAAAGATGAAGATTTAACAAAATTGCTTTTGAAATTTTTCATAGTTAATAATAAGGGCAAAACAATTTTTTATCAGGAATGGCAAAGTTTTTATTCAAAATTAATGGAGTTTGGGTTTACGAATAATGAATTTTTTGAATTGAAATTTGCTATGTGTAGTATTTTTTATAATGAATATTATAAAACTGCCAATATTATTTGGAAAAATGTTTTTTTGGGTTTAGCCGAAGAAGATGCAAGATTTATGGGTTGGCTTTTTGGTGAAAGATATGTTCCAGAAAATAAATGTGAGCTTTTTGATGATGTAATACAATATCTTGGTCATGATCACGCAAATTTCATATTAATGCCAGAAAACTTAGGCGGTCTTGTAATATATTTAGATACTTGTAGGAGCGCGGGGTATAGGACGGATAAAGAAGGATTGAATAATGAATCAAGATTAAATTTACTTTAATTTAAAAACAAATTATGTAGCTTTAGGGGGAAATTCTATAATCCAAAAAACAAAGAAAAACGAAGTAGGTGAAAAAAGATTTTCTTCAACAAAATTAATTCAAAATATGTTATTTGAAAGTAGTGAAATTAGGAACTTAAAATCTATTGTTAGCACCAAAATTATAGAAACAAATCAATTAAAAAAAGGACTTACCGAACAAAATCGAGAAAATGAGACAATTCAAACACAATTGAAAGAAGCAAATGAAAATATTAAAAATAAAGAAGAAGAGCTTAAAGCCAAACAAGAAGAATTTAACAATCAAAATGAAGAAATAAATCAATTAAAATCAAAATTTAAAGAACAAAAAGAAATAATGAAAAAATTTCAAGAAAAAAATTTAGCTAAAAAAATTACTAAGGGAACAATTGTTTTAAGTATTTTTTCCTTCGCTATCGCAATAAGTTTAGGAATACTTGCTCCAATAGGCGTAGGTGTAATAGCTTCTTTATCTATGTTGAGTACGATATTTTTAGTTGGAACACCAACTCTTGTAGGAACGATATTAGCTATTTGTAGTTGTATTTTCTATAAAAAATCAAAACAAAAAGATAATTACAATCAACTAAATTCATCAAATATCAAATCAAACGATAATCAAAAAAATTTTACAACAGTACCACAAAAAAATTCCGTTCCATTACAACAAAGAGATAAAGTTAACTATCAAACAAAATTTTAAATAACCAAATAAAAAAGATTGAGCACGAAACTCAATCTTTTTTTATGGAAAAATTTATTTAACAAAACATAAAGCAAATGTAAAAATAAAATATAAACCAGCTGAAATATAATTTTTTTTTTTAATTAAAGTTGATAATATCAATATTTGCAAAAAAATATATTTTGAATAGTGTTTCGTAAGTTTAATTATTTTGATGAATATGTCATTAAAGATGTGGTTTATTAACATTAAGTTGTTTTATTTAAGAATTTTACTTTATTCAATAATTGGATTTTAATATTAAATTATATATCTATTATTATAATGATAAATCATAAAAAATAATTCAAATAGTTTTATTATATAAATATATAATATATTAATGTTTATTATTTGTTTAATATTTTTTTGTCTAGATTTTTGGATTACATTCAATTAATTCTGCTGTTACTTTATAAGCAAAAGGTGAAAGAAGATTAAAATTAGTTTCACTTATATTAATCCAACAAGCACCAAGTGAATCTAACCCATCACCGTCTAATTTTAAATTTGTAAAATTATTTGATATAACTTCATAAATAATACCGACATGATGTAAATTTTCAATTTCTCCATTATTATCCCATTCAATATTATATGTATAAACATTGTGTAATTTAGCTTTTTCTGTATTAAGACCTGTTTCTTCTTTTATCTCACGTTTTAAACATTGTATTATATCTTCACCATGTTCAAGTCCTCCACCTGGCAAATCAAATTTTCCAATATATGCACCTCTGCTTTTTTTATCAGTAATATTTTATTGTTTTTAATTATTATTCCATATACGCTTAAATGTCTATGATTTTTCATTTTATATCACCTGTTTTTTATTAATGTTCAAATTGATATTCATCTAATATTTCTTGTTGAGGTATTTTTTACGAATTTGTAGTAATAACTTGTATGTTAAAAATTTTGAAGTTATTCTCAAGGTAAAATGTGAGATTTGTACGCATTAAAGTTTTCAAAATCTTAACCAACGTATTTTAAATTGTTGCTTTTATATCAATAAATAAAAATATAGGAAGATTGTTTGTATGAAAAAAATAATTAAAAATGATGACTTTAATACAAATTCAAACAATAACCCAACTAAATATACACAACCAAGTTTACCTCCGTTTGTGATTAGTCGAGCAAAATCAATTGGAACTATCGGTGAAGTATGGCTTGATAACCTTGACAGTATGATATTTGAGATGGAAAAGATGTGGAATATTTCTGTTGGGAAAGTTTTATCAGGTAGTACGCACGCTTTTGTTGATTATGCAGATGGACAGAATGGTGAAAAGTATGTTCTGAAATTAGATATGCCTGAAAATCTCGGCAATAAATTTTATAATATAGAATGTTCTGTTTTTGAACAACTACAGATTGTCTGCTTTGTACTACAAAAGGTTTGGGAAATTTCTATTACAAATGTTGATTTGCTAAGTGAAAAAGAAGGTATATCGCAGTTTAGAGAGCATATTAAAAAAACATGGAAAAAATTAAAACGGCCATGTTTGCGTGAAGTAAGTGAAAGAGCATTTTTTATTTAAAATCAAGAGAAGAAGCTATCAATCCAGCAGAATTTGGATTTATTTATGGTGATGTCTATAGTGGAAATACAATCAAAGAACAATCAGTTGAAAGGTTTAAAGTGATTGATCCAGATAATATTATTTATGAAAAGCCTATGGTTTAGGTGTTTTTATGAGAGAATGGATTAAACCATTAAAGAAGGAAAAGAAACGCTGCAGGTACTTATACCAACTGACAGGTATTTCTGAAAAAGTAATTTTGGAATGGGAATATTTACAAACTGTTTCTAATGCTTTTATATTATTGCAAATTAAGCAAGAGGCATTTGGCTGAGTATTGGGTTGATGTATAAGTGAAATTGGAATACAATTATTTTGCAATGATTTTACGTTTTCATTTTTAATTTTTTGGTAAATCTTTTTTGTAACGTTTAACTGTACATAATACAAATAAAAAAATGTGACATTTTATGACAGTTTCAGCGCTGCCATGCTGTATCATAGCTAAGATTGCTAAAATTGCGAGACCAACATCAGCGATAAAATAAAAAATGAAACCCAGAGTCCATAATTTTCCGGATTGAAGGCCGAGATAAGGTGGAAAAATTACATTACCAGCGCCAAAAAACATTGCAAAGAGTGCGAAACCTATAACTATTACATCATTTAAATTACGTTTCATTAAAAATCTCCTTTTAAAATTTTACAATTTATTATAGCATAATAAAGGAATTTTTAAAATTCAAATGCGGTATGAAAAAGAATACTAAATAAAAAAAATAACCTCTTTTATTAAACCGAAAAATTTAATAAAAGAGGTTGATTTATATTACAAAATACATTCATATAAAAACATTTTAGCTTGATTATTTATAGCAATTGACTTATCAAAATCAGAATATACAGTAATTTTGTTAAAATGTATTTGACGCAAAATATTTTCCATTTCTCCGAATTCATAAAGATGTGTTTGGAAATCCATTTGTTCAGATTGTAATAAATTTTTGCCATCATATAATTCATAAATGCCTGGAGAAAATTGTGTATGTGTTTGCGCGTCATAATGATTTTTAGTTTTTAGAATCAAATCATAATTTTCTTTTGTTTTTACGGCTAATACGGTATCATCTTCACAACAATTTGCTATTGTATCAACAGCGAAAATAAATTTCCCATTTGTTTTTAATAAATTTTTCATTTTTTGAAGAATATTTTGACATAATTTCATATCTGTAAACAAAGATACTGAGCCAGAAGTAATAAAAATATAATCAAATTTTTCATCTGTTTGATAATGTTCAATATTCAATTGAATAATTTTAGCGTTAGGAGATTTTTGTTTTAATTTAGAAATCATTTCAGCAGAATTATCTATTCCTTTAATGTCAAATCCTTTTTTTAAAAATGGGACGAGAAATCTACCGCTTCCACATAATGCTTCTAAAATATTTTCATTTTTTTTAGCGTATGACAAATAAAATTTCAATTCATCTTGCGGAGGATTCTTATGCAATATTTCATACATTTCGGTGCATAAACTACCATAATAATTCATGATAATCACTTTTTTCCTAAAAATTATATTTGTGATGAAATAATTTTTTGTAACGTTTAACATTTTTGCACATAAATTATAAATAAAAAAAAGGTGACGGTTTTATGAATGAAATTTGTTATGTAAGATTTTTAAATGCTTCAGCAAATTCACCCGCTTTTGATATTTATGTTAATGATAAACTTTTTGCGAGTGCACTAAGTTATAAAAACTTTACGGAATATTTTAAAGGAAATATGGGTGAGTACAACATAAAAATTTATAAAGCTGGCGATAAAAAAAATATTATTTTACAGGAAAATGTTGAACTATTTATGAACAATATTTATACGATAGCGATAATAGATATTTCAAACGGTTTGACATTAAATTTAATAGGTGACCATTTACGTAGTCTTGATAAAAATTATGCGTATATAAGATTTATAAATTTATCGCCAAGTTTACGAAATTTAGATATCGTTATAAATAACGTACTTGTAATTTCAGATTTAGAGTATGGTGTTGAGTCAAATTATCTTAAAATTTTACCCGGCACTTATAATTTTAAAGCTATTTCGTATGGGGAATTAGTTCTCGAAAATCCACGATTAGTTTTAGATGCTGGTAAAATTTATTCGGGATATATTGTAGGCAATGAGGGTGATATAAAAATTTTATTACCGCTTGAGGGTGCAACTTATTTGAAATTCTAAACTAAATTATTTATCGCGTAAATTGCTGCTTCTTGTTCTGCTTCCTTTTTTGAATGGCCATGCCCTTTCCCAAGAATTTTATTTTCATGTGAAACTTGTGCAACATAAATTTTTTCATGTGCCGGCCCTGATTCATCAATTATCTCATATACTAATGGAATTTCACTTTTCTCTTGAAATATTTCTTGGAGGCGACTTTTTGCGTCAACAATATTATTTGTGTCCATTATTTCTTTCGTATTTGTAATGAGATTTAAAATAAAATTTTTCGCAGTAGCAAAATTACTATCGAGAAATATTGCGGCAAATAAAGCTTCAGTTGCATCAGAAAGTATGGAATTTTTCTCACGGCCGCCATTAATTTCTTCACCATGACTTAATTTTAAAAACTTACCCAGATTTATTTTTTTAGCAATGATAGCTAAACTTGTTTCACAAACTATTTTTGAACGGAAGCGGCTTAAATTCCCCTCATCCATTTTTTTATAATTTTTAAATAAAAATTCACTAATTATTAGCTCTAAGACTGCGTCACCTAAAAATTCGAGACGCTCATTATTATCAGACGTATCGGATTTTTTTGTATATGAACTATGAGTTAATGCGCGCTCTAAAATTTTCTTATCGTTAAACTTATAGCCAATAATTTTTTCTAATTCCTGCACTATTTATCCCTTCTTATTTTTTATGTATTCAACTGCATCGCCAATTGTTTTTATTTTATCTGCATCATCATTTGAAAATTCGATACCAAATACGTCTTCAAGTTCTGTAATAATTTGAAATAAATCAAGTGAGTCCGCATTTAAATCGTTATAAAATGATGTCTCTAATGTAATATTTTCTTTTTTGATATTAAATTGTTCGGCAATAATTTCACGTATCTTATCAAACATTCCTATCACCTCCTTAGACTTTTAGCTCACGAAATCCACTACCTAAAACTTCATGTGCATCAGTAACAATAATAAAAGCATTCGGGTCAATTTCCTTCATCATTATTTTTAAGTTAAAAACTTCTTTATTATTCATAACACAAAATAAAATATCTTTTTCCTTTTTCGTATACATTCCTCGTCCAATTAAACTAGTAACACCACGATTCATCTGATTCAAAATTTTATCAGCTATCTCATCTGTTCTCTCAGAAATAATAAAAACAGATTTAGAGAATAAGAATCCCTCTAGCATCATATCTAATACACGACTCGTAATAAATTCAGCAATAATTGCATACATCGCATTAGCCGCACCAAATGTAACAAATCCAGTCGCAATAATACAAGCGTCGATAGAGAACATAATTAATGCAACGGAGAATTGTTTGTACTTACTTTTTATAATGTTTGCAGCTAAATCGGTACCGCCAGTTGTTGAGTTATTACGAAAAACTAAACCGATTCCGATTCCAGTTAAAAATCCACCATAAATTGCACTAATAGTCAAGTCAAGTTCATCAACTTTAAAATTTTTTGTTAGTGCTAACATTGTCGAGAGAAAAATTATTGAGATAATTGTACGTAAAATAAATTTGAAACCATTTATACGCATTCCTAAAATTAAAAGTGGGATATTTAAAACGATTGTAGTGAGCCATAATGGAACGGGGAAATTAAAAAATTTTGCACCTAAAAATTGAATAACAATACTTAATCCGGTTATGCCGCCAGTAACTAAATTGTTTGACTCAAAAAAAATATTTGTTGCGGCAGCCATACAGAAAGTTCCGAGAAAAATAAAAAAATATTCTTTTATAACATTTTTTTTCATTGATATCTCCTAAGTTCTAAAGACTGTTCTTTTTTTGAAAAAAAAGAACCAAAAAAACTTTAGCAAAAATAAATGGGTCAAGGGATGAAATCCCTTGCGGGTTTGGGTAGAGCCCAAGAGAAAAATTATTTTAATTCATATTGACCGCTGCAAAGTTGATAGTAACGACCGTGTTCATTAATTAAATCATTATGACTACCGTGTTCAATTATTTCACCATTTTCTATTACAAGAATAGTATTTGCATTTTTAATCGTAGATAATCGATGGGCAATGACAAAAGTTGTACACTTGCTCATTAATTTATTCATTCCGTTTTCAATTAATTCTTCAGTGCGTGTATCAACGGAACTTGTTGCTTCATCAAATATTAAAATTGCGGGTGAACTTACGGCCACACGCGCGATATTTAACAATTGTCGTTGGCCTTGACTTAAATTATTGCCATCTTCATGGATAACTGTATTATATCCATGCGGCAATCGTTTTATAAATGAATCAGCATTTGATAATTTTGCCGCTTCGATACATTCTTCATCAGTTGCATCTAATCGTCCATAGCGAATGTTTTCAATTATTGTTCCGTCAAACAAATGTGTATCTTGTAAAACCATTCCAATTAGTGCACGAAGATTTTTTAACGAGAATTCTTTTATATTAATTCCATTGATTTCAATTGAGCCGTCAATTGTATCATAAAAGCGTGTGATTAAGTTTGCAATTGTAGTTTTACCGGCGCCGGTTGAACCGACAAGTGCAATTTTCTCACCGGGTTTCGCAGTGAATGAAATATTTTTAAGCACAATTTTATCTGGCAAATATCCAAATGTAACGTTTGAAAATTTTACATCGTGTAAAATATTTTTGTCGAGCTCCACTTGACTCTCAATATTTTGATTTTCTTGTTGCTCATTCATGATTTCAAAAATTCGTTCTGCGCCTGCTAATGCGGATTGAACCGTAGTAAATTGACTTGAAAGGTCGGCAACAGGTCGTGCAAATTGTCGCGCAAGTTGTAAAAATGATGTGAGGCGGCCAATCGTAAGTTGATTGAGTAAAATTAAAACCGCACCGATTGCTGTCGAGAGTGCATAATTTATATTATTTATGTTAAACATTATTGGCATAATTATTCCTGAATAGATTTGAGATTTTGCAGCGGCGCTCCGATAATTTTCATTACACTCATCAAATTTTGCTTTGATATTTTTTTCGTAGCAAAAAGCTTTGACGACTTTTTGTCCTTCCATCGTTTCTTCAATAAATCCGTTTAAAATGCCAAGATTTTTTTGTTGGTCACGAAAACTTTGCCGACTCATGTTTAATATCATTGACGAAGATTTCAACATTAATGGCAACATCAAACAAGTTACCAATACTAAAATTGGACTCAGATAAATCATTACGGCGAGTGTTCCGATTAAAGTTATAAAACTTGAAATCAATTGCGGCAAACTATTATTTAATGCGTCGCTGATATTATCCATATCATTTGTGAAGCGGCTCATGATTTCGCCGTGCGCAATCGAATCAAAATATCTGATGGGCAAATATTTCATTCGTGCAAATAAATCTTTACGAATGCGATTGACAGTTTTTTGCGAAAGTTTTAGCGCCAAAAAATTATATGCGTAATTCGATATAACGCCAATAAGCGCAATAACAGCGAGAATGATTATATATTTTATCAATGTATTTATCGCTAGATCTTTAAAATTTTTCACCGCAACAAGTTCATCAATGAGTGGTGCAGTAATCATTGATGGAGCAAATGAAGCCAACGAATTTATAATGAGAAAGATGATGAAAGAAAACATTAATTTTTTTTCAGTGCCAAGATATTTCAAAAGCATGTTAAAAGTATTTTTCATATCCTTAGGTTTTGAAAAATTTTTCATGACTTCACTTCCTCCTAATTTATTGAACGATTTTGTGAGCGGCAAATAGATTGATAAATTTGATTTGAATTTAATAAATCGTGATGCGAGCCGCTTCCCACAATCTCACCGTTATCAAGTACAATAATTTTGTCAGCATTTTTGATAGAACTAATTCGTTGCGCAATAATTATTTTTATTGTATCTTTTAAATCGTGGCGGAAACTCTCATAAATTTTAGCTTCAGTAGTTGAGTCAACAGCGCTCGTACTATCATCAAGTATCAAAATTTCCGGACATTTAATGATAGCGCGCGCGATACATAATCGTTGTTTTTGGCCGCCTGAAACATTTGCACCCATTTGACTTAATTGAGTTTGATATTTATCGGGGAAAGACATTATAAAATCATGAGCCTGTGCGGATTTACAAGCATTTATAATTTCATCGTGTGTCGCATTTGTTTTACCCCAACGAATATTTTCTTCAATTGTTCCCGAAAATAAAATATTTTTTTGCATAACAAATCCGACAGAATTTCTTAGTGTTTCCAAATCATAATCATTGATATTTATATTGTTGATTAAAATTTCGCCGCTGGTAACGTTAAAAAATCTTGGAATAAGTTGAACGAGAGTTGATTTGGCTGAACTTGTTGCGCCAATTATTGCAATAGTTTGGCCGCGTTCAGCAGTGAAATTTATATTTTTTAATGCGAATTCTTTTGCATTGATATCGTATTTGAAGCTAACGTTATGGAATTCGAGTGAATTTATATTTATTTTTTTAGTGATAGCGGAAATTTTATTAAATACGTCAGGTTTTTCATTTAAAACTTCTTTAATACGTTGAAGGGAAGCTTTTGAGCGGACAATTAATAAAAATACGAAAGAGAGAGTCATAATTGCGAAAAGAATGTTAAAAATATAAGTTATGAAGGCGACGAGCTCACCAATTTCAATTTGTCCGATAATAAATTTATTACCGCCGAGCCACCATACTGATAATGTTGTCATATTTAAAAGGAAAATCATAATAGGCATAATAAGAATAGCGAGACTAAAAGCGTTAATAGTTTTTTCCATTAATTCATCGGCAACTTTATCAAATTTATTTTGCTCGAAATCTTCACGTACAAATGATTTTATAACGCGAATATTTGTCAAATCTTCCTGAACGGTAATATTAATTTTATCAAGCATAGTTTGCATATTTAAAAATCGTGGCATTGCTTTTGTCATTACTAAATAAATTACTAATGCAAATATTGGGATTACGGCTAAAACAATAAGTGAGAGATTAGGGTCAATTAATATAATCATTGCAAAAGTAAAAATTAAAGTTACGGGCGCACGTAAAAACATTCTTAAAAACATCATAAATGTCATCTGTAAAGTATTTACGTCATTCGTTATCCTTGTTATTAATGATGATGATGAAAATTTATCAATATTTGTAAATGAAAAATCTTGAATGTGCTTAAAAATTTCTTTACGTAATTCAAATGCAAATCCTTGTGAGGAAATCGCTGACGAATAAATATTTGATATCCCCAGTCCCATTGCAATAAGTGCTAAAAAAATCATTAGTAATCCATAAGTTATAATGTATTTGAAATCTAAATTAGCGACTCCGATATCAATTATATTTGACATAAGAGTTGGTTGAAGCATTTCAGCAATAACGGACAGAATTATTGTTATTATGGCTATAATTAAATGCTTGAGATGATTTTTGCTATAATTCCAAAAAAAATTCATATCGCTCACTCTCTTCTATAAATATTATCGCTTATAATAACTTATTTTTTTTTGCATTGCAATTTTTTCTTGAATATTTCATTCCTATAACAAATATATTTGTTGAAAAAGTTTTAAACGTGTATTATTCTTTACATTGTGGTCATAAAAAATTTATAATTATTTGCCTTTGTGTAATGTTTTATGTATAATGTTCGTGAATAATTTAAAGTGAGGTTATATTTCGATGAAAAAATTTCTTGTTCTTGTAGCTGATGACGAACAAAGTATTACCGATATAATTGCGTTTAACTTACAAAAAGATAATCTTGATGTAATATGTGCATATGATGGTGAGCAGGCTTTAGAATTATTTAAGTCAAGTAGACCTGATTTAATTCTCCTCGATATTATGATGCCTAAAATGAATGGCTTTGATGTTTGTAAAAAAATTCGTGAATTCTCTCAAGTCCCGATTATTATGCTTACTGCTTGCGCTGAGGAATCCGATAAAGTTTTAGGTTTGGAACTTGGTGCTGATGATTATGTCACAAAACCTTTTAGCGTTAATGAATTAATGGCTAGAGTAAAAGCAAACCTTAGACGTATTGAAAAAGATGTTGAACCTAAAATTGTTGAGTATGGTGGTTTGAAAATAGATTTTAATCGCTATGAAGTTTTTCGTGGCGACAAAATTATTTTACTTACACCAAAAGAGTTTGATTTGCTAAAATTTATGGCAATGCATGCGAATAAAGTTTTTACACGTGAAGAATTATTGAGTAAAGTGTGGGGCTTTGAATATTTTGGGGACGCACGAACTGTTGACGTAACGGTTAGAAGATTACGGATGAAGATAGAGGAATTCCCAGATAATCCAGAATATATTTTAACGAGACGTGGAGTTGGCTATTACTTTTATCTTGATAAATAATTGGTGATATAAAAAATGAAGAGTATAAAAATAAAACTAATGTTTCTTTACTTGACATTAGTTTTTATTGTAATGATTATTATTGGTACATATATTTTGTCGTCACTAAAAAATTACGAGCAAACTAAAATTAATTCTGACATTATAAATTATGCAAATTACGTTGACGAACAAATTATAAATAATCTAAAGACGCCACAAAATTTTCAGCATGGCCTTGAAAATATTTTGTATAGTGCGAAAAATGATATGCAATGTAGCATATTAAATTCGCGTGGCACAACAATTGCGTCAACTTCATTGCCATATGAAAATTTTAATAATCAATCGATAATTCAAGCAATGACGGGCGTAGAAAATTTTTCATACCTCAAAGAAAAAAATGATGGAAAGATAAAAATTTGGTATAACTATGCACGGCCGTCAGAATTTTATCCTGATTCCTATATTATATTTATAAGAGTAAATTCAGCAGATTTTTTAGATAATATGTCAAAGATGACATTTACATTAATTCTTTCATTGCTATTAGCTTTGACATTAGCGGGCATAATTGGATTTTTATTTGCGGGAACGTTGACTGGACCAATAAGAAATTTAACAAAAAAGGCAAAGCAAATAGCTAATGGAAATTTTGAACAAAAAATAGTTATAAATAGTAATGATGAAATTGGAGAACTGACGGAAAGTTTTAATTACATGACGCAACGGTTGAATAAAGCGATGCACGAGCTTACGATGGAAAATAATAAGCTCGAAATAATTTTGCAAAATATGAATGACGGCGTAATGTATTTTGATGCTGGTGGGAATTTAGTGCAATATAATTATGCGGCACAAAATTTATTTGATTTTCATATTGATAATTTGAATTTTGATGCGCTAGCAAAAAAATTAAATTTGAGTAACAATTTGGCGGCATATAAAAATAATATTAGGCAATCTAATGATGAATCGATTAATGTTAATCAAAAATATTTGAATACAAATTTTATTCCGTATAAAAATAAAGGTAAGCTCGAAGGAATTTTAATTGTTATTCAAGATATTACTAAGCATAGGAAATTGGACGATATGCGTAAAGAATTTGTTGCAAATGTTTCACATGAAATTCGTACGCCGCTAACAACAATAAAATCTTACACTGAAACACTTTTGAACGGTGCGATTGACGATAAAAAAACAAGTATGAACTTTTTGACAACGATAAATAATGTAACTGATACAATGTCGCTTTTGGTAAAGGATTTGTTAGAACTTTCGCGTTTCGATAACAATCAAATGAAATTAGAATTTGCAACAATAAATTTGGTTGATACGATAAATAAAAGTATAGAGCAAAATAAAATTTTAGCGATAAATAAAAATCAGCAAATTAATTTTACACAGCATAATGAAATTTATCGCATAAGAGCTGATGCAAACAGAATTGTACAGGTCTTTTCAAATATAATTTCTAACGCGATAAAGTATAGTCCGGAGAATAAATCAATAGATATTAATATTGAGGAAACGGCGAAATATATACGCGTTTATGTAAAAGATTATGGATATGGAATTCCGAAAGATGATTTGCACAATATCTTTGAAAGATTTTATCGCGTCGATAAAGCACGGTCGCGAATGATGGGTGGAACAGGACTCGGACTTGCTATCGCAAAAGAAATTATTCATGCGCACGATGGGAAAATAGCGGCAAGCAGCAAATTAAATGTTGGGACAACTATGATTGTCAGATTTAAAAAAATGAGTGGCGATGGAAATGAATAAGGTAAAGAATGTTTTAATAATTGTGCTCGCATTTGCTGCGATAATTCAAACAAATATATTGTGGTTAGAAAAAATTTCGCGCCACGATTTTTTTTATGGCATTAAAAATTGTGAAAAAAAAGTTTTACATTCATTAGCGGAAAATTTCCGTATGATTACAAAAGTTGGCGACAATTTTTCAATTATTTATAAGCCAAATGAAGATGAAAAAAAAATTACCGATTTTGTAATTACAAAAGTTTTAGACGAAGGAAAATTTGTTGAGAGCCGCGAATTTAATTTTGAAGATGAATTGAGCCAAGCCGTTTGTGTTTATGATTATAGTTTTCAAATAAGTGCTGAAAATTTTTCTTATTGCTATGCAAAAAAATCTGGCAATATTTCACGTGTAAAAATGTTTGATAAAATATTTTTTTACGACAATGGTAAAGTTGCTTTTGCCAACACAACTGAAAATAAATTTTATCAATATCGATTGAAAGATAATTATAGTTTTGAAAATTTACCTGTTTCGTCAAATCTTTACGACAAAAATTTTATGCGGCAAAATATTTCAGAGTTGGAAATAATTAATCCATATGCGGAGAATGGCGAAATTTTAATGGATACGATAGCAAAAAAGTTGGATATATTTTTTAATAATTCCGCGACAAAAAATAGTGAGAACATCAATAATATTTTTACATTTTATAATGAATCGGCTTTGGTGAAGTATTTTCCATCAAATATTTTGGAATACACAAATTATGATACAGGCAATAAAAATTCTGATTTATTGTCAGATTATTTGACGGCAATTAATTTTATAAGTAAAGATGTTTTGATTACGAACGATTATATTTTGAAAAATTATGAAGAAAATGAAGATGAAAGTAAATTTTACTTCGATTATTTTGTTGATAATGTGCCAATTGAAATTAAAAATGATTTTACAAATTTTATATGTGTAACCGTGCGCAATAACTCAGTCGTTAAATATAAAAAGTTTGTGTTTAATTTCATTCCAACACAAAATAATTTGTCAGGTTATTTTAGCAATTATATCTTCGATGGAAATTCATTATCATAATAATTTTGGTAAATTTTTTTTGATGAAATCCTATTATTCCAATTTTGATAAATTTTATCCATAATGCCAAATTAATTATTCATTAAAATCTCTTTTTCGTGCAATAATATATTCCATAGAACCGATTTTTTTCGGTATCTATTTTATTTTTCAAGGAGGAGATTTTTTTATGAATTCTAAACCTTTAGACTGGACCGCGCTTACTATTTTAATTATTGGCGCGATAAATTGGGGTTTGATCGGTTTCTTCCAATTCGATTTAATTGCCGCTATCTTTGGTGGCGTTACTTCATGGGTTAGCAGAATCCTTTACGCTATTGTCGGCATCGCCGGTATCTATTCCCTTTGTTTATTTAATAAAGTTGAAGAGGAAGAACTCGCTCATAGCTAAATATAAATAAAAAAAACTTTGCACATTCTGCAAAGTTTTTTTTATGTTTCAATTTGTTTAGGATTTTGCGGAATCATTTGTGGGATTTTAGATAATAAATTTGAAGACGATGTGGACCTTGGCATCGGTAAACTTTCTGATAAAGTTTTAGTATTATTTAAACTTGTATTTCTTCTTTTTGATTTAGTTGGAACTAAATTAGATGAAGATGAATTTATATTTTTTGTAACGGGAAAATTTAATTCTGGAAAAAGTAAATCAGAAAATGATTGTCTTATTTTTTTATTTTTTGTTCCAATCGGAATATTTTGTTCAAATTTTGAAATTGTTTCTGGATTAGATAAATAACATTGTAAATCATCATGTGAATTTGTTAGTTTATAAAAATTTTCTTCACGTCTTGAATATTCTAATATTAATTCTTGTGTTGAAATTTCTAGTTCTGCAAAACTTATTTCATAATTATCAAAAAACGCCAAAGAAATTTTAGTTAAATTTGCTATTTCAATAATTTGTTGTTCGTACTTTTTTATAGAGTATAAAAATATTAAGGCTTGTAAGTTTACAGGTAAATCGTTAAATTTTAAATTTGATATTAAATTTTTTTCTATAGATAAAACATTTGATTTAATACGATCATTTAGAACACTATGGCAAGATTTATCAGGTTCTAATATATGTAAAAAAAACTCGGGCTCTTTAATTGCTATTAAAATTAAAATTTTTGTTGTGGGATTTAAAGATGAAAATTTTATTTCTTCATGATTTTCTGTTTGTATAATTGTTTCAGCATTTATAAAAAAATTTTCTTGTGAATTATGTAAAGAACGTTTTAATAAAATTATAAAAGAAAAAGCTTGCATTTCATAGGAAAGTTGTTCATAGTTATTTTTATTTTCATTTTTATGAAATACAAAAAATTTTTCTTCGGAATTTAATGAAGCTAATTGGAGATTGTCAAAATTTTCGTTCATTAATATATCTGGAATTAAAATCTCTTTATTTTTAAGATTTAATGATTTAATACTACGAATTGCATCAGCAGGATATTTTTTACTAAAAAAGTCTATTAATTCATTAATACGATTAAATTTATCTAAAATAATAATCATTTCATTTTTATTATCATTGTTTGTATTTTCGAGAGAATTATAAAAATATTCTTTTAAATCTTGTGGAAATTCTTCTATATATTCAGCAATAAAAGTAAAAGCTTTATATTCATTAAAAATTAAATCAAATAAAGAAATTTTTTCTTTATAAGATAAATAATTTTCAGCAAAAAATGATTTAAATATTTGAAGAGTAATATTTACAAATGATTTTCTTTTGTCATTAAAACAATGATAGAAAATTTTTTTTTGATTTGGAGTAAGATGAGAAAAAATTATTTCACGTAATTTATTTATTTGTGGTTTATTATCCCAGTATTTTAGAAAAAATATTAAGAAAAAATCATTTTTTGAATTTTGAATTATATTTTTAGTTTCTTCGCTAATTAATATTTCAAAGATAATTGATTTATCTTCATTAGAAATTTTTCCCCAAGATTTAAAGAAACTTTGCCAAATTCTATGTGCTTCAACAGAATCATCATTAAAATATGGATGATATTTTGCTCCAACTTCAAAAATTATTCTAAATAAATTTTTTTTTATTGCAATCGTTGGTAAACAAAAAAAATAATCTTGAAAAGAAAATTTTTCTACAAGGTTAAAATAAAAATTTTGTACTTCTTTTGATTCATTTATTTTTGATAATGCATAAAAAAAATTTTTTCGAAAATCACCGATATTGATTATTTTTTTTCTACCATTACTAAAAAAATTTTGTTCAAAATCAACATTTCCATCAAACATTTTAAATAATTGTTGAGAAGAAAATTCGTTTAAAAGATAAATGATTTGATTTTCCTCAAATAATATTAAATATGCAAGTTTTGAATCATGAGATAATTTATTTCCAATTAGCGGTGATTTTTTCCAAAAATACAAATAATTTTTCAAAACGCCAAATACTTTTCGGGAATTATTTATGCCTAAATTTTTTAACATTTTACAAATAAAGTCTACATCATTTTTTTTAAAATAATTTTTAATAATGTTTAAAATTATATCAGAAATTTTTTCGTCAAGGGATTTTGAAAAATTTTCTTCGCTAAGTGAACTTATTGTTGAAGATAATGGCATCAAATATGTGTTTAAATCTTCGTCAGAAATTTTTTCTTCAGAATTTATTTTTTGTGCAATCATATCCCAAAATTTTTTTAGTGTATCAATTACTTGATTTGTTGAACTTTGTAACACATCTCAACACCCTTTAAGAAATTTTACACATATTTTATTTCAGTATAAATATTTTTGTCAAATTATCGTGAAAATTTTTACAATCTCGCAATATTTACAATTACCTCAACGGCTTTTTTAATTGAATTAATTGGGATAAATTCATAAGGACCGTGGAAATTGTGGCCGCCGGCAAAAATATTTGGACACGGTAAATTTTTAAATGATAAATTTGCGCCATCAGTTCCGCCGCGAATTGGCGTTTCAATTGGATTTATGCCGGATTTTTCAAAAGCTTTACGTGCGATGGAAATTATTTTTTTGTCAATTTTTTTACGCATATTCAAATATTGATTTTTTATTTGTAAATCGATTTGGCAGTTAAAATTTTTACCGGCATTTGCAACTAATTTCTCAATAAATTTTTTACGTTCATCAAATTTTTTTTCATCAAAATCCCGAATTATATACTCAACTACAGTTTTTTCGACTGCACCCGAAAAATTATGCAAATGATAAAATCCGGCGTAGCCATCAGTTTTTTCAGGCGTTTCATTTTGTGGAAACTCATTGATAATTTTATTTGCGATTAAAATCGAATTTCTCATTACATTTTTTGCGTCGCCGGGATGAACACTTTTGCCGTGAATAATTATTTTTGCGGATGCCGCATTAAAATTTTCGTATTGAAGTTCGCCAATTTGTCCGCCATCAATTGTAAAAGCAAAGTTGCAATCAAATTTTTCAACGTCAAATTTTTCACAACCATGTCCAATTTCCTCGTCAGGAGTAAACGCAATTTTTATCGGTCCATGTTTAATTTCATCGTGCTTAATCAAATATTCCATAGCCGTCATAATTTCAGCAATGCCAGCTTTATCATCAGCGCCGAGTAAAGTTCGTCCGTCAGTGACAATTAAATCTTCACCAACATAATTTTTTAATGCAGGAAATTCTGAAGGTGAAAGAATTTTTTCATTGCCCAGCAAAATATCTTTACCATCATAATTTTTTACGATACGTGGCGAAATATTTTTACCTGAAAAGTCTGGACTTGTATCCATATGTGCGATGAAACCAATTTTATTTTCGTAATCAGAATTTTCTTCGAGCAATGCTGTAACGTAACCGTTTTCATCAAGCTCAACATTTTTCAAACCAATTTCTTTACATTCATCTACCAAAATTTTTGCGAATTCTAATTGAGATTTAGTTGAGGGAAAAGAATCTGAATCAGGAGAAGATTGAGTATCAAAAGTTATATATTTTAAAAATCTATCAACTGCATTTTGCATATTAATTCCTCTTTTCATAAATTTTTTTTCATCTTTAGTAATATTTTTTTTTCGAGACGTGAAACTTGTACTTGTGAGATATTTAATTTCTTAGCTATTTGTGATTGAGTTTGGTCATAAAAATAACGCTGTAAAATAATTTCCTTCTCAGCGTCCTCTAATTTATTTATTATATCATTTACCGTTATTTGGTCAATTATTCTTGAATGTTCATCATATTTAATTTTATCAATTAGATATGTTGTATTCCCATCAGGTTGCCTAATTGTCTTATAAATTGACTCAACATTTTTATTTGAATCCATTGCGATTAATAATTCCTCATACGAAATTTTTAACTCATCTGCTAAATCATTTAGTGTAGGGAAATTACCAGTACGTTTAAAAAAATTTTCCTGTACGTATTTAATTTTTTTTGAAATTTCTTTAATAGGTCGTGAAATTTTAATTAATCCATCATCACGTAAAAATCGTTTAATTTCACCCATAATCATTGGGACGGCATAAGTTGAAAATTTCACACCATAGTTATTATTAAATTTATCGATACATTTAAGGAGACCGATAGCACCAATTTGAAATAAGTCATCTAATTCATAGCCACGATTACTAAATTTTTTTACGATACTCCAGATTAACCCGGTATTCTCACGAATTAATTTTTCTTTAGCAGATTTATCACCATTTTGTGCGCGTACAATTAATTTTTTTGTTTCCTCCATGCAAATCACCTGTTATGACGCAATTAAATTTTTTGACATAACGATAGTAGTGCCAAAATTTTTTTTTGACTCAACAAAAATTTTATCCATAAAAGTTTCCATAACGGTAAAACCGATACCGGACCGTTCCATATCCGGTTTAGATGTATATAATGGTTCCATTGCTTTTTTAACATCATCGATACCGATACCGTTATCTTCTATTTTGATAACTACTTCGCGCCCGATAATTTTACATGTCAAAAAAATTTTTCCACTTTTATCTGCATAGCCATGAATTATTGCATTAGTAATAGCTTCGGAGACGGCAGTTTTAATATCATTTAATTCTTCGATTGTAGGATTAAGTGGCGCGATAAAAGCAGCGATAGCTATTCGTGCAAACATTTCGTTCTCAGAATTACTGTCCATAATAATAGTGACTTCGGATTTCATATGTACACCTCTTTAAATTTTGTCAATGAAATTTATTATTTTACGTAGCCCTGAAATTTCTATTATAGATTCAAGCTGGGGCTTGACATTTGCAATATAAACTTTACCGCCAGTTTTTTGTAGCATTTTATATCTGCCGATAATCATTCCAATTCCGGAGCTATCCATGAAATTTACATCGCTAAAATCAAAAATAATATTTTCGGCGTTTGAAAATTCAAATTCGCGTTCAACTTTTTCTTTTATTTGCGAAGAAACATGATGGTCAATATCGCCGTCGATTTTTACAATCAAATCTTTTCCCACAGAATTTATTTGCATAAAAATTCCTCCTTAGCATTGCTGAAAATATTTTAATGATAGCTACTTCAAATTAAAAAATTTGTAGAATCTTATGTAAAAAAAATAAGATCTTACTTTTCTTGAAAGAAAAGTAACAAAAGAACTTTAAAAAAAAATCTTTGTGCATCGCACAAAGATTTTTTATAAAGTTTTTTTGATTTTTTTTATAAATTACGTGAAAGAAATTTTAACAAAAAAGTTTTGCGCATTGTGCAAAACTTTTTTAATTAAAGTTCTTTTGGTTCTTTTCTTTCAAGAAAAGAACGGTTTTTTTATTCTAATTTCAAATTTGGGATTGCATTTAAGTTTAAACCAGCATTTTGCCCGCAGAAATATCCGGCAGCGGCAATCATTGCAGCATTGTCCGTACAAAAAATATTTTTTGGTATTTGCAATTTGTAATTTTGATTTTGGCATTCTATTTCAAATATTTTACGTAAATATGAATTAGAAGCAACGCCGCCAGCCAATGCAATTTTTTTGCATGATTTTAATTTACTTGCGGCAAAAGTTTTTTTCAAAACAATTTGTGCGACTGAAAATTGAAAACTCGCCGCGATATCTTTTTTGAGTTTGTCTGTTAATTCATTTTTGTGCGCGAAATTTATCACCGAAGATTTTATTCCACTGAAACTAAAATCCAAACCGTCAGGTAAAGCTTGTGGAAATTTTATTGCGTGCATATCGCCAAGCTTTGCAAGATTATCAATTGCGGGGCCGCCGGGATAATTTAATCCTAAAACTCTAGCAACTTTATCATACGCTTCACCGATTGCGTCGTCGCGTGTTCGTCCTAAAATTTCAAATGAATCATAATCGCTGACGTAAATTAAATTTGTATGGCCGCCGGAAATTACGCAACAAATAAATGGTGGTTCAAAATCGTTTTCCAAATAGTTTGCACAAATATGTCCGGCAATATGATTTACTGCGATGATTGGCTTATTTAAAACAAAAGCTAACGTTTTTGCGTAAGATACGCCAACTAAAAGTGCGCCGACTAATCCCGGGCCACATGTTACTGCGATAGAATTTATGTCGTTAAAATTCATTGAAGCAGTTGTTAAAGCTTGGTCAACAATTTGACTTATAACATTAAGATGGATTCTAGCGGCAATTTCAGGAACGACACCGCCAAATTTTTTATGGATATCAATTTGAGATGAGATAATATTTGATAAAACGATACGGCCATTTTGAACGATAGCGGCTGAGGTTTCATCACATGATGTTTCAATTCCTAAAATATTAATCATAAGTAAGGACCTCACAAATTTTATTGAAACAATTTTATTGAAACATTTTAAAGTCAAGCTCATATCTTAAAATTAATCGTATTTTTATTTTATAATGCTAAGAAATTACATTCAATGCCTTGCGTAATTATTATTAAAAATTTATTATGTATAAGGTTAATTTTTTTTAGGAGTGAAATTATGAAAAGCAATAAAGAAATAAATGTAGCAATAGTCGGTGCGTCAGGTTTAGTTGGCCAAAAATTTATCAAAATCCTTCAAGAACGTAAGTTCCCCATTAAAAATTTATTCCTATTTGCCTCAGAAAAATCTGCCGGCGATAAAATTATTTTTAACGGTAATGAATACGTTATAGATAAATTAGAGGATAACTCATTTCAAAAAAATAAAATTGATTTGGCATTATTCTCTGCCGGCGCTACTATTAGTAAAAAATTTGCTCCAATTGCTTCATGTACTGGTTGTATCGTTATCGATAATAGTTCAGCATGGCGAATGGATAAAACTGTTCCGCTAATTATTCCCGAAGTAAATCCAAAAGATATTTTGTCGCATAAAGGTATCATTGCGAATCCAAATTGCTCAACGATTCAAGCATTAGTTGCATTAAAACCGTTGCATGATGTATTTAAAATAAAACGTGTTGTAATTTCAACTTATCAAGCAGTTTCAGGTGCGGGTAATCAAGGAATTAAAGATTTAGAAAACGGTGCAAAAAATATCGAGCAAAAAAAATTCCGCTATCCGATTTTTAATAATTGTATTCCGCAAATTGATACGTTTAATGATTTTGGCTATACGAAAGAAGAATTGAAATTGGTAAATGAAACACAGAAAATTTTTCACGAAAATATTAAAGTTACTGCGACAGCAGTTCGTATTCCCGTGAAAAATTGTCATAGTGAAGCAATTAATGTTGAGTTTGAAAATTCATTTGATATGGGAAATATTATTGCCGTTTTAGAAAAAGCGCCCGGCGTAAAACTTGTGAACAACATTAATGTAATGCAATATCCAATGCCGATTAATGCGGATGGACAAGATGAAGTTTTGATCGGCAGAATTCGCCGCGATTTTACTATCGATAATGGAATAAATTTATGGGTTGTTGCTGATAATGTACGTAAAGGTGCCGCGACAAATGCAATACAAATTGCAGAATTGCTTTATAAAAATAAAACGTGGGGGAAATAAAATGAAAATCTTTTCAGGTTCAGGCGTTGCTATCGTTACGCCATTTGATACAAATAACGAAATTGATTACAAAAGTTTTGAAAAATTATTGGAGTTTCATTTTGAAAATGGAACTGATGCAATTATAGTTTGTGGAACGACGGGTGAATCTGCAACGCTTAGTGACGAAGAAAAAATTTCGTTGATAGAATTTGCTGTAAAAAAATCTGCTGGCAAAATTCCGATAATAGCGGGGACTGGCAGCAATAATACAAATCATGCAAAAAAATTGACACTGCGTGCGAAAGAGATTGGTGCAGACGCATGTCTTATTGTTACGCCGTATTACAATAAAACGACACAGCAAGGATTAATTGAGCATTATGCGGAAATTTCAAAAGTTGGCTTGCCAATAATAATTTACAATGTTCCGAGTCGAACCGGTTTAAATATTTTGCCCGACACGTACAAAAATTTATTGCAGCTTGAAAATATTGTTGCGGTGAAAGAAGCGAGTGGGAATATTTCGCAAGTCGCAGAAATTTCAATGCTGACTCAAAATGAAAAAAATTTCTCATTATATAGTGGCAATGATGACCAAATTGTTCCGACTTTATCATTAGGCGGCGATGGAGTAATTTCAGTTTTAGCAAATATTTTTCCGAAGCAAGTACATGATATGTGTCAAAAATATTTTTCAGGCGATGTCAAGGAAAGTTTAAATTTACAATTAAAATTTATTCCGCTGATAAAAAATTTATTTTGCGAAGTAAATCCAATTCCAATTAAAGCTGCAATGAATATAATGGGATTTGAAGTTGGAGAATGCCGACTCCCGCTCACTAAAATGTCAAATGAAAATTATAAAAATCTTGTGGAATCGCTCAAACAATTAAATTCCATCAATCAATAATTTTTATCGAGCGATAGTTTTCGCCACGCGATAAATCTTTTGAGAAATAGATCCATTTTGCAAAATCCGGTATAATTTCTTTAATAATCGTAGCCCACTCAATAATACAAATTCCATCTCCATAAAAATAATCTTCATAATTTGTATATTCCATTTCATCAATTGATGAAATTCGGTACGCATCAAAATGATATAAATTAATTGGGCCATGATACTCATTTATAATGCTAAAAGTTGGACTCGAAACGTAATCTTTAATACCAATAGCATATGCGAATTCTTTTACAAAAAAAGTTTTACCACTACCAAGTTCACCTTCGAGGCAAAAAATATTACCACGCTCGGAATTTTTCGCAATAGTTCGAGCGATTTTTTTTGTATCTATTTCTGATAGACTTATATATATCATTAGGAATCACCAAAAATATTTTAGCATGGAGGAAAAATAATTGAATGAATTTTTACGTGGGATTGCATTAATTTCGCAATTAGGTTTAAATTTATTTGTTACAATATTTTTTGGATTACTAGTAGGAAAATTTTTAGATAATAAGTTTCAAAGTGCACCAATATTTTTGATAATTTTTTTACTACTAGCGATAGCGGCAGCATTTAGAAATTTTTTTCTAATGACAAAAAAATATTTTAAGTGAGATGAAAAAGATTGAAACTATCAACGACAGGAATAAAAATGTTACGGACTATCATCGCTATTTTTTTTATTGCTATGTCTGCAATTTTTTTCTTACAAAATCGTTTACCATTTTTTTTGGGATTACTTGCCGGTACTTTTTTATCTATGATAAAATTAATTATGCTTGATAGTGCAATTGATAAATCATTAGATATGGCAAGTAGTGATGCAAAAAATTATATTTTTGTCAGATATCTTCTTCGTTACCTATTAACTGCTTTATTTCTATTCTTAGTTATTACAAATAAAAATTTTAGTTTATGCGGATTTATTATCGGTTTATTATCTCTACAAATTTCTGCGTATATTGTTGGCTTTAGTGAAAAGGAGTAAACTAAATGAATTTTGATAATAAAGTTTTAACCGTAATAAGAATTTTTAATTTCGATGTTTGGATTACCGAAACTATCGTAAATACTTGGATCATTATTCTTTTCTTATTTATCTTCTCATTATTTATTCGTTTATCTATAAAAAAATTTACTCAGATTCCTAGTGGCTTCCAAAATTTTATTGAATTAATTATTGAATCTATCGATAATATGACAAAAACTAATATGGGTGAAAAATATTTGTGCTTTAGTGCATGGTTCTTCGGCGTGTTCGCTATTTTATTATGTTCAAATTTATCAGGATTAATTGGTTTACGACCACCAACTGCAGATTTAGCAACTACTTTAATGTTTGCACTTACTACTTTCTTTTTAATTCACTTTATGGGAATTATGACTGACTGTAAAAGTTATTTTAAGTCATATGTTGAGCCATTCGCATTACTTTTACCGATAAATATTATTGGAGAATTAGCGACACCGATTTCACTTAGTTTTCGTTTATTTGGAAATATATTTGGTGGATTTGTAATTATGGGAATGATTTATGCGTTATTCCCAACGATATTAAAACTTGGATTGCCAGGAATATTTCATATCTATTTCGATATATTTTCAGGCGTTTTGCAAGCTTTTATTTTTGTAATTTTAAGTATGACTTTTATTAAAGATAAAATAAATGATTAAAAAAATAGGGCGCCAATTAATTGGCGCCCTTATTTACGATTTTGATAATTGGAATTTTTTTGTGACTTAGGCTGGAGTTTATCAATCTTCTGCTGCAACTTATCAAGTTGCTGCTTCAATTCTGGTTGCATATTCGGTTCGTTTTCATTACTATTCACTGTAATCGATTCAAATGTTTCAATTTGCAGTTTGTTTTCATCCTTAATCTTGTCTTTTAATTCATCAATTTGCAGAAACGCTTCTTTATTCTCTAATGTTTCAATTTGCTGATTCAAATTTTCAATTTGCTGATTCAAATTTTCAATTTGCTGATTCAAATTTTCAATTTGCTGATTCAAATTTTCAATTTCCTGCAAATTTTCAATTTCCAGATTCAAATTTTCAATTTCCTGATTCAATGTTTTAATTTTATCCAGTTTTTCAATTTCCTGATCCCATTTTTTAATAATCTGGTTATCCAAATTTTCAATTTTTTGACTCAATGTTTTAATTTTATTCTGTTTTTCAATAATCTGGTTACCCAAATTTTCAATTTGCTGATTCAAATTTTCAATTTTTTGATCAATAGATTTTTCATTTTGCTGATTAAATTCATTCAATTTTTCAATCTTACCTTGAGTTTTATTAGATATGTCATTAGCTTTTTTTCGAAAAATTACAGAAAACAAAAAAGAAGCAGCTGAAGCTATTGCAGTCAATACAATAAGAGCAATCGCAATTTTTGCAGCTATTAAAGCAAACCCAAAACCTAGTGTACAAAAAGTTGCTAGTAATGCTAATGTAACAATTCCTAAGATGAAAAATGTTATTTTTTTGTTTCTTGCTTTTTTAATTTTTGAATTTCCTTTTTCTTTAATTTGAGTTTTTTTGGAATTTATTATATAGCTTATTTTGTTTTTTATTCCTTCTAGGTTATTATATCTGCGCCATTGATCGCCTTTGGTTGAAGACATTTTATTATTTATTATTTCTAATTTTTCTTTTACTTTTAATATATTTTTACAATGGCCAATTAAATTATCATTTTCATTTTCATTTTCATTTAAACATTTTATTTTATAATTTCCTGGTAAATGATTTGCAGGCAGTTCGATGACAAAGGAATCGGCTGTGGGTTTTTCAGTTAAATAAAAATTTATGTCCATAGGTTTAATATTATTATGCAAAAACTGTTTTTCTATATAAAGAATTTTAATAAAAGTGTACCTGTTTTTGATTGGAAAAATGTAAACATCATAATTTGACGTTGAAAAATAAGAGCTTTCCTCAAAATATAATTTTTTATCATATTTTGAATAACTACTTTCTCCAGTCCCAAAATCATAATTATTAAAAGATTTTTTAGGGTTCATGCTAATTTCTGAATTATATATCATGTTAATTCCAAATAAATTTGTATTCCAATTTTCATTTTTTGGAACTTTAACCAACAAAATAGACTCAGATTCCAAATTATTCACTCCTTAATTATTTATATATTAATTATATTATTTTTATTTTTTTTTTGCAAGTAAGAAACAGTTATGAGAGAAATTTTTTTATGTATTTTGTTTTAATGCAAAATTCATATATAATTATCAAAAAAAATGAGAGGAAGTTTTTATAATGATAAGAACAAGATTTGCGCCGAGTCCTACTGGTTTTATGCATATTGGGAATTTACGTACGGCACTTTATGAATATTTAATAGCGAAATCGAATAGTGGTAAATTTATTTTACGTATAGAAGATACGGATCAAAATAGATTAGTTGCAGACGCACAGAAAATTATTTTTGATACGCTAGAGATTGCCGGATTGAAATATGATGAAGGTCCAGATATTGGAGGGAATTTTGGCCCGTACATTCAAAGTCAAAGAAAAGATATTTATATGAAATATGTGTTGCAATTAATTGAGAGTGGTAAGGCCTATTATTGTTTTTGCGATAAAGAACGTTTGGATTCATTGCATAAAAAAAATCTTTCGTACGATAGACATTGTAAAAATTTATCGACAGAAGAAATACAAAAAAATCTTGCAGCAAAAATTCCATTTGTAATCAGACAATTTATTCCTGATGGACAAACGACTTTTAAAGATGAAGTTTACGGTGAGATTACGGTTGATAATTCACAGTTGGACGATCAAATTCTAATAAAATCAGATGGACTTCCAACATATAATTTTGCCAATGTAGTTGACGATCATTTAATGCAAATTACGCATGTAGTGCGTGGTTGTGAATATTTGTCGTCGACACCGAAATACAATTTGTTGTATGACGCGTTTGGTTGGCAAATTCCAACTTATATTCATTTGCCATTAATTTTGGATGAGAATGGCGAGAAACTTTCGAAGCGGCGCGGCGCGGCATCATTTCAAGATTTATTACAATTAGGATATCTGCCACAAGCAATTATAAATTATATTGCACTTTTGGGCTGGAGTCCTGAAAGTAATCAAGAATTTTTTACTTTGCCAGAGCTTGAAAAAGAATTCAAAATTAGTTCATTGAGTAAGTCGCCAGCAATTTTTGATTTAAATAAATTACGTTGGATGAATAGTGAATACATAAAAAAAATGTCGTTTGATGAGTTTTATGCGGCCGTTTTGCCGTATTTTAAAAATTCGATTAAAAAAAGTGATTTGGATTATAAACAACTCGCAGAAATGTCGCAAACTCGTATCAATTTTATACATGAAGCGCCATCGCTTTTTGATTTTATTGATGAATTGCCAGACTATGATGTAAATTTGTTTGTACATAAAAAAATGAAAACAACACTTGAAAATTCGCTCGATATTTTAAAAATTATTGTTGATAAGCTTGAGAATTTAACTTTGTGGACACAAGATGATATTAAAAAAAGTTTGACAGATATCGTAAATGAAAATGGATTAAAAAATGGACAAGTTTTCTGGCCTGCAAGAATTGCTTTGTCCGGTAAAGAAGCCACTCCGTGTGGAGCTGTTGAAATTGCACAAATGATTGGTAAATCTGAAACGATTAATCGTTTGAAATTTGCGCTGACAAAATTGGAAGGCAAATAAAATGCAAAAAAAATTTGTCAAAATAATTTTAAGTTTACTCGATGAAAATTATCCAAATTTGAAATGCTATCTCAATTACAATTATGATTGGCAATTGTTGATTGCAACCATTCTTAGCGCGCAATGTACGGACGATCGCGTAAATATTGTAACGAAAGATTTGTTCGTCAAATATAAAAAGTTGGAAGATTTTGCGAATGTCAAAAATGAAACACTTGAATATGATATAAAGTCAACTGGATTTTACAAAAATAAAGCCAAAAATATAATTTTGGCTTCAAAAAAATTAATTATTGATTACAATTCTAAAATGCCTGCAGATATTGAGCAATTAATTAAATTGCCGGGCGTTGGCCGTAAAACTGCAAATGTTATTCGGTCGCATATATTTAACATTCCAAGCATTGTTGTCGATACTCATGTCAAACGTATTAGTAAAAAGCTCGGCCTTACAAATAACGATGATCCGGATAAAGTTGAGTTTGATTTGATGAAAATTATTCCCGAGCAGCATTGGATTCGTCTGAATCTTCAACTTATTGCGCATGGACGAAAAATTTGTAAAGCGCGCAAGCCTGATTGCACAAATTGTTTTTTGAACAAATATTGCCGAGGTAAATCATGAAAACTTTTACCGTAATAACTCTTGGCTGTAAAGTTAATTATTATGACTCTGAGGCCGTTATAAAATTACTGAGCGACGCCGGATATAAATTTGTAGGTGCTGGCGAATCAGCTGATATTTACATAATTAATACTTGTAGCGTTACAAATTTAAGCGACCGTAAGTCGCGACAAATGTTGCATCGTGCACGTAAAAAAAATAAAAATGCGCTGATTATTGCAATGGGATGTTATGCGCAAGTTTCGGCGACAAAAATTTCTTCGGATGCCGACATAATAATTGGAACAAATAATCGCAAAGATATTTTGACGTTAATTGAAAAGTTTTTTGAACAAAAATCTTTTGGGCAAAAGTTTCATAAGACAAAAATTTCTGACGTACGTAATGAAAATATTTTTGAAGAGATGCAAATTTCTGATTCGAACAATCGTGTGCGTTCATTTATAAAAATTCAAGATGGATGCGATGAATTTTGTTCGTATTGCATAATTCCGTATACGCGTGGGAAATCTCGCAGCAGAAATTTTTATAAAATTTTTGAGCAAGCACAAAAATTATGTGCAAATGGTTTCAAGGAAATTGTTTTGACAGGAATAAATATTTCGGCATATGGCGAAAGTAGTGATTTTGATTTGGGTGACGTAATTGAAAAATTACATAGTATCGAAAGTTTGAAACGTATTCGACTAAGTTCAGTTGAGCCAAATTTGATTAACGATGAATTTTTGGCAAGGATAAAATTTTTACCAAAACTTTGTCCGCATTTTCATATGTCATTACAAAGTGGAAGTGACAAAATTTTACGTGCAATGAATAGAAAATATACAACACGTGAATATTTTATAGCAGCTGAGAAATTGAAAAAGATGTTCAAAAATGTTTCACTTACAACTGATGTAATTGTTGGATTTCCTGGTGAAACTGATAAAGATTTTTTAGATACCTATAATTTTGTAGAACAAATAGGTTTTTCAAAGATACATGTGTTTCCTTTTTCATCGCGTGCAAATACACGCGCAGACAATTTTACAAATAAAATTAATAGTTCAACAAAAAAAATTCGCAGTACAAAATTAATTTCATTGAGTGACAAACTTTCTACTCAATATATAAAAAAATTTTTAGCACAGAATTTATCTGTTTTAGTAGAAAAAAAATTGAATGATGAATACATTGGTTACACTGATAATTACATAAAAGTTTCGGTAAAAAGTGATTGTGACTTGATAAATCAAATTGTTGATGTAATGATAATTGATGTTGATAAAAATTGTGCTATAGGAAAGCTTTTGTAAAAAAAAATACTGTCATTGGTGAACTGCACCCAAAAAGTTAGACAAAAATTGAATTAAGCAACTAAAGAGGATTG
>CAOVHW010000002.1 GCA_948543815.1 uncultured Eubacteriales bacterium
TTACAAAAAATCTTTGTGTGATTTCACACAAAGATTTTTTTGTTAAAGTTCTTTTGATTACTTTTCTTTCAAGAAAAGTAAGATCTTTAAAGAAAAAAGTAAAAATTTTGTATTCAAATAATCCGATTAGTATTAGAACAATTTTTAGAAAAGAAATAGATACATTCATAACAATCAGGTGATTTAGCATTTTCATTTAATATAGAAGTTTTGTCATAACTCGTAATTTTATTTTGCGAGCAATATTTTTTTTCTTTGCAGCGATTCATTATCAACACCTCTTGATAATTATTTACCGCAATACAAATTTTTATTCACATTTATCTAAAAGTTTCACGTAATTTATCAAAGAAACTTTTCTTTTTTTCATTTGATTTATTATTTTCACTAGCAAAATCTTTTAAAAGTTGCCGCTGCTTTTCAGAAATTACTGTCGGTACAGAAACATTTAACGTTAAAATTAAATCACCGATAATTCTACTGTTATTGACATTTGGTACGCCCTTATTTTTCAAAACCATAACTGTTCCGGATTGTGTTCCCGGCTTAATTTTTATTTTTTCATTGCCATAAAAAGTTTGAATTTCTATTTCATCGCCCAAAACAGCCTGAATAAATTCTATCGGCACATCCAAGTATAAATTGTAATCTTTTCTTACAAAATATTTGTGTGGCTTAACGTAAACCGTAACCAATAAATCACCATTCGGTCCACCATTACTTCCTGCCTCGCCTTTTCCCGCTATTCTAATACTTTGACCACTGTTGATGCCTTTAGGAATTTCAATTTCCAACGTTTTTTCCTTTTTCACAACTCCGCGCCCATAACATTTCGGACATTTTTCTTTTATTATTTTGCCTTCACCGTGACAAACATCACATGTCTGAATACTTGTCATTGTACCAAATATTGTTTGTTGATGCGCACGAATCTGCCCTGTTCCACCGCATTTACGACAATTTTCAGGAATAGTTCCAGGTTTTGCGCCCGTACCTTTACAATTATCGCATTTATCATTTACGGAAACACGTATTTGTTTTTTGGCACCAAAGATAGATTCTTCGAAATCGATTTGTACACTAACATGAACATTAGCACCTTTTGCGGCACGATTTCTTCCGGAGCCACTATGAAATATATCGCTGAATCCACCAAATCCACCAAAAAATGATTCAAATATATCATTGAAATCAAAATCAGCAGCATTATATGCACTGCCGGCACTGCCATCAAAAGCTGAATGGCCAAGCTGGTCATATGTCGCACGTTTTTGAGGGTCACTAAGTACAGCATAGGCTTCACTAATTTCTTTAAATTTTGCTTCAGCAGTTTTATCGCCGGGATTTGCATCAGGATGATATTTTTTAGCGAGTTTACGATATGCTTTTTTTATTTGTTCATCATTTGCATTTTTATCTAAGCCAAGTGATTCATAATAATCTCGTTTAGCGGACATGTTGTTACCTCCGTATTTATTTTTAACTAAATAATTTTAGCAAAACTAACTTAGTCAGTCAAATTAAAAAAATTTCAATAAAAAATTTATACGTATAAAATTTTTCAATAATAATTTTGTGAAAAATAATTTTAGGAAATGAAATCATTTTGTAAAAAAAATTGCATTAGCAAAAAAAAAATGTTAATATGAAATATAAATTTTACAAGGAGTTGATTTTTGTGGAAAATGGAGAAAAATTAAAAAAGATAATGCCAATTCTAAAAGAAATGAAAGAAACTAACATACGTGCAAATATAAGCTCTTTTGTTTTACCTTTTGTTGAAGATTTAAATCGCAAAAAACCTGCTAAATTCGTAATTGATATTTTTAATGATTTAATAAATGTTTTAGAAAACAAGGGATATGATATTAATAATCTTGATAATCTTAGACCAGTGCATAAAAAATTATTACGTGATACAATTGAAAATCATATGAAAAACACATTAACGAAAATACAACCTATTTTTGGTACAGTTGCTAAGGAACTTGCAGCAAATGATCTTTTTATGGTACCTTTTGCTAACGATTTATATTCAAATAACCCCAAGCAATTTGCAATTGATACTATTTATCGTTTGATAGATATTTTAGAAAGCAAAGAATTTGATTTGAATAATCTTAGTCCAATACAACGGACACAATTACATGACGAAATTAAAACTTCTTTTAAAAATATATCCATGAACATTTTTTATAACTATGCAGATCCAAAACAAAAAAAGATAATTGATGGCTTTAAACTTACAATTGAAGCTTTACAAAAAGATCAGAAAATTACAGAGGAACGAATGCGGCATGTAGAAAAAAATATGAATAGGACTTTCAGACCTAAATTAAAAAAAGAAAATGATAAAAAAGAAATAGAAGAATTACAAAAAAGAATGGACAGCTTAGAAAAAAATATTGTTGGTTCAACAGATAAACTACGTTCAATATTATTTGATGAACCAAAAGAAAAATCTATGACTCAACAAACAAAATAAATTAAAATAAATAAGTAAGTAAATTAGACAGTCGCATAATAAAAAATTATGAGGAAAGTCCGGGCTTCATTGAGCAATGTGCCGGATAACATCCGGTAGAGGTAACTCTAAGGCTAGTGCAACAGAAATAAACCGCCTTTTATATTAAAGGTAAGGGTGGAAAGGCGAGGTAAAAGCTCACCGCTGATCTGGTAACATTTCAGGCTCTGTAAACCCCACATGAAGCAAGATTAAAAGCGTAAGAAAGTTGCTCGCTTTGCTTTTTCATATCGCATGAACATATTGGTAACAATATGTCCAGATAGATGACTGTCCACGACAGAACCCGGCTTATCGATTTGCTTACTTATTCATCATAAAATTTATTAAAAATGATTAAAACTATTGACAACGCTAATTAATAATGTTACACTTACGATATGATTTTGTAATCAAATTTTAATTTGCATTTTAAAAAACGAGGTGATTTATATGGAAAAACCATCTAAAAGAAAAGCGAATAAAATTGAAATTTCTTCACCAATATCTGCTTCACAGTGGGGAGAACATGAAAATGATATGTTCGATCTTAAATCAGATGAAATCAACAAAAATTATCAAAATTCCAACCAAAATTATAGAAAAATTTTATTGGAAACAATAGAATCCATGACAAAAAGTGAAGAATATGAATATAATTATGAAAATTATTTAGCTCCATTTTATGAACCTTTATTAAATGATTCCAAACAAGAAAATCCTAATATATATACTAAACATTTTATATTACAAACTATGAAAGAATTCCCGCAAAATAAATATAATAAAATCAAGCGAAAATCAGGTGAAACTGCAGCGAAACAATGGCTAACAGATAATTTACATGATTATCTTATTTCAAAATCTATTGATACCATATGGCATTATATTGGCGATAAGGAAACAAAAAGAGCCTTTCGAAATTCATCAGGCTCACTTTATGATGCAATTAAAAAATTTGAAAATGACATTAAAAACACTAAAAAAAATAAACCATTACAAATAGGCAAAATTAATGAAACAAGAGAAACTATCATTAAAGCTTTACTAGAAACAAAATTGATGTTAAATAAAGATAATTTGCAAAAGCTCACAAATTATGAACGCATAGATAATGCTAAATAAAATTTTTACCATAAAATTTGCATTAAATAATTTTTATGTGGTATAATGCAAAAGTAAAATGGTTACAATTTTTTTCATAATTTAAGGAGGATTTTTTTATGGCTAAAATTGGTATAAATGGTTTTGGACGTATTGGACGTTTAGTATTTCGTGCGTCAGTTGAACGTAAAAATATTGATGTCGTTGCAATTAATGATCCTTTTATTTCCGTTGACTATATGGTTTATATGCTTAAATATGATTCCGTACATGGACGTTTTGCGGGTGATATTTCAATTGAGGGCGATAAATTATGTGTTAATGGGAAATTAATTACTGTTTATAATAAAATGAATCCTGAAGAAATCCCATGGAGTGAGTGCGACGTAGAATATGTAGTTGAATCTTCTGGCGCATTTACTACTTTAGAAAAAGCTAGTGCACATTTAAAAGGTGGCGCAAAAAAAGTTATTATAAGTGCGCCATCAAAAGATGCCCCAATGTTTGTTATGGGCGTAAATCAAAATACTTATACAAATGATATGACAATCGTATCAAATGCTTCATGCACAACAAATTGTTTAGCGCCACTCGCAAAAGTTATCCATGATAATTTTGGAATAATTGAAGGATTAATGACAACGGTTCACTCTACAACGGCAACACAAAAAACTGTTGACGGGCCTTCAAGAAAAGATTGGCGTGGTGGCCGTGCCGCATCTGCAAATATTATTCCATCATCTACGGGCGCAGCAAAAGCTGTCGGAAAAGTTATTCCATCACTTAATGGAAAATTAACTGGAATGTCGTTCCGCGTCCCAACTATTAATGTTTCCGTAGTTGATTTAACTTGTCGCCTCGAAAAAAGTGCAACATACGAACAAATAAAAGATTGTGTAAAAAAATATGCTGAGGGCGAACTCAAAGGAATTTTAGGATATACCGATGAAGATGTTGTTTCATCAGACTTTATGGGCGAGTATTGTACTTCTGTATTTGATGCCAAAGCCGGTATCGCCTTGAATGATAATTTTGTGAAATTAATTTCGTGGTACGATAATGAATGGGGATATTCAAATAAAGTTCTTGATTTAATTTCACATATGGATTCAGTAAAATAATTTTATGAGTTTATACTTTTTTAAACCTTACTTTTCTTGAAAGAAAAGTAACCAAAAAAACTTTAACAAAAAAATCTTTGTGCAAACGCACAAAGATTTTTTATAAAGTTTTTTTTGGTTCTTTTTTTTTACAAAAAAAAGAACAGTTTTATTTAATCTTTACTTTTTATTTTACAAACACATTTCGTAAATATTAATGATGTCGTTTTTGTCCAAATCGGCAAATCCATTTAACGTTCCAATACGTTCCGCCATAGTTTCAAAATATTCATCGCTGATATTTAATTTTGTCAAATTATCTGTCAGTCCCAAATCATTGTACAAAAATTCTTCCAATAATTTTATCGCTTGATTTGCTACATCTGTTTTACTTTCCCGTTTATCTATGTCAAAAACATTAACACCAAATCGATAAAATTTGTCCACCGTTTTCTCATTTAAAACATATTTCATCCATCGCGGCGTTAAAATTGCGAGTCCTAGCCCATGCGTAATATCATAGAAAGCTGACAATTCATGTTCTAACGGATGACAACTCCACGCATGTGGTTTGTCCGCCCGTACAAATCCATTAATTGCCCACGACGATGTCCACATTAAATTTGCTCGCGCTTCATAATTATTTGGTTGACTTAGCGCAATCGGCGTATATTTTATCACCGTCTTCATTAATCCTTCCATAACCGTATCCAACATAAATAATCCAGGCTCACGCGCAAAATAAGTTTCAATTATATGCGACAAAATATCCGCGCTACCACATGCCGTCTGATATCTTGAAACTGTATACGTATTCGTCGGGTCCAAAAACGCAACTTTCGGCTGTAAATGCGGATCTATCCGTCCCAATTTTTCTTTCGTATCTAAATTTGTGATAACTCCGCCGGCATCCATCTCTGAACCTGTCGCCGCCAACGTTAAAATATTTACAATCGGTAATGCTGCTTTTATATCCGCTTTGCCCGTTAAAAAATCCCACGTATCGCCGTCGTAATATTTGCCCGCCGCAATAAATTTTGAAGCATCGATAACCGAACCACCGCCTACTGCCAAAATAACGTCAATATCTTCTGTTTTACAAATTTTTGCGCCATCATTAACTGATGTATGTCGTGGATTAGGTTCAATACCTGGAAGTTCAAATAATTTCAAATCAGAATTTTTTAATTCAGCAATAATTTTATCATAAAGCCCAATTTTTTTAATCGAGCCACCACCATATACCAAAAGAACTTTACTGCCGTATTTTTTTAATTCGTTTGACAAATTTCCTGTCAATTGATTTTCACCAAAATAAACTTTGGTCGGTATGTCATACACAAAATTTTTCATTTTTTATCTCCTTATTCTTGATTATCCAAATTTGGTGTCCAATTCGCAAATTGTAGTAGCACCCCATCGGTTCGATTATAATAGCGTTTATCCGTATCAAGTTTTGCAATTTGCACCATTTCGTTCGCTGTTAATTCAAAATCAAAAATATTAAAATTGTCTCTAATATGCACCGGATTTTTCGAACCCGGAATAACTATAAATCCCATTTGCGTGTGCCACCGCAAAATTATTTGCGCTGGCGCTTTATTATATTTTTCCGCTAACTCTTTAAAAACAGATTCATTTAGCAAATTTTTATCGCCATGACCCAACGGATACCAGCTCATTAATTTAATATCTTCGGCATCAATAATTTTTCGAAGCTGCGACTGCGTAAAATATGGATGCGCTTCGACCTGAATAACTTGTGGCTTAATCTCACAATTTGCCAAAATTTCTTGTATATATTTGCCCTCAAAATTTGAAACGCCAATCGCTTTTATTTCCCCATTTTTGTACGCTTTTTCAAGTTGCCTATATCCAAACATATAATTTCCAGCAGGCTGATGTAAAAATAATAAGTCAATATAATCTACATCAAGCCTCTCCAAAGTTTTATCTATTGCACTCTCATCTTCATAAACTGATGGCCACAATTTTGTTGACAAAAATATTTTTTCGCGCGCGATTTTACTTTTTTTCATGCCGCGACCAACAGCTTTCTCATTTTCATAAGCATTTGCCGTATCGATTAATTTGTAGCCGCATTGCAAAGCATTACAGACAGATTCTTCGGCTTCATTCGGCGATAAAGTAAACACACCGATACCGATATTCGGAATTTTTACCCCATTATTTAATTTCAAATATTCCATTTGCAATCACCTTTTTAATTTTTGTATTGCAAAATTTATTTTACACTTTCAGCAATCAAAATACAATTTTACTTATCTTATTAATTTGACAATATATTCATCCGTATCGTCCAAAAATTTTTTTTCGTCTGTCAAATAAAATCCATGTTTCTTATAAAATTTGATAGCTTTGATATTTTTTTCTAATGCCCACAAATTATCTGCATAAAGTTTTTGAATTGCGAACTTAATTAATTCGCCACCAATTCCTTTATTTTGAAAAAATGTATCTACGTACAATTTGGAAATTTCCGTTTCTTTTTTCATTTGAACAAAACCTTTTACCACATCCTCATCATATACATAAATATTTTCGATAATCTCACTTTTATTGAAATAATTATTTGCCAACGAAACAACTTGTAATTCACCGAATGAAAATTTTTCATTTTTAAATATAGGAAAAAAATTTACTCTGTTATTAAAAACAAATATCTCCGCTATTCTTGACAAATCATCCGTTTTACATTTTCTAATTTTCATTTTATTTTTCTCCAATAATTATTAATTTAAAAGTGCCGCAATGTTTTATTTTAAAAATTCATTTTGTAATTTTAAAATTAAAGGATATGCATCATTTGAATTTATAAAAATACAGCAACCATTGCCATCACTTACGGAAAAATTAACAAGTGATTCAAATCTTTCATTTCCACCGCTATACCCAAAATATTTTTTACCGTATATTGTTTTCAGGTAACAACCAAGTCCCGTACGACACAATGTTCCCTCTAATTTCAATAAATCATCATGCTGTGGCGTAATCATTTTTTTCATAAGCTCTTGTGAAATCAAATCGTCTTGCCTACGTAAAATATTTTGTATATGAAGACCAAACTTTCATATTCAGCTGTATACGTAAAAATTTGTTGTATAATTGCTTTCCCTTTTGACTCATCTTATTTATTCCCTCGACAACCATTTCAACAATTTAGTAATTTTTAATTACGGCCAAACTTAACACATCGGCATGATATTTTTGTAATTCATTTTGAAAATTCATCATTTTGACTCCTCTAATTACATTTTAATAATTTTGGTCGCTATGTTATTTTGAAAAAATTCATCGTGTTCAACTAATAACATTGTCGGTGAAAAATCTTTGATAAGCTGCTCAATCTGTATTCGTGAATAAATATCAATAAAGTTTAACGGCTCGTCCCATATATATAAATGTGCCTGTTCGCAAAGACTTTTTGCAATCAAAACTTTTTTCTTCTGTCCTTCTGAAAACTCAGCGATATTTTTTTTAAACTGTAGCCGTTCAAAATCCATCTTCCGTAAAATTGCCTTAAACAAACTTTCATCTATATGATTTTTTTGTGCAAAATCAGAAAGTTTTCCATTTAAATATGAAGTATTTTGCGGCATATATGAAATCAAAACGCCAGCACCAATATGAATTTTCCCGCTATGTTCAATTTTCTCTCCCATTAATAATTTCAACAAACTACTTTTACCGCATCCATTCTTTCCGGATAAAATAATTCGTTCTCCACGATTTACATTAAACGATATCGGGTTACAAATAATATTTTTGTCATAATAAATTGCAACATCGGAAGCAGAAATAAGTGTGTCATTATGATATGTTAGCGGCATGATTTTTAATTTTTCAGCTGTCTCCAAATTTTTTAAAAGCCCCGCTTTTTGTTCTATTGATTTATGTTGCCGCGCCTCAATTGATTTGGCACGCTTCATCATCTTTGCAGATTTATGCCCAACATAACCTTTGTCCACCGCACCAATTTTTGATGTTTCAACTCGGTCAGACCAAATAGACGAACGCTTTGCCGACTTTTGCAAACGGTTGATATCCTTTTTCAATTGTTCATTTTGTGCTAATTCAAATTTTTGGCGCTGTTCAAAATTTGTCAGCCATGATGAAAAATTCCCACTTTGTACTTCTATGTTGGCTCTATTTAGCGACAAAATATGATTTACACAACCATCTAAGAAGTAACGGTCATGCGACACTAAAATAAATCCTTTTTTCTTTTGTAGATATGTCGAAACTATTTTACGCGCATTAATATCCAAATGATTTGTCGGTTCATCTATCAACAAAAAATTTTCATCATGTAAAAATAATGCAGCCAGCAAAACTTTTGTTTGCTCACCATTCGAAAGCGTATTAAACGATCGATAAAATACATCATCATTCACTTCGAGATATGAGAATTCACGCAAAAATTCCCACTCTTGCGCATACGGACAAATTTCACACAAAATATCTTTTGTCAATTTATTTTTATCTGCAATCGAATATGGAAAATAAGCAAACTTTACAGACGATATAATTTTCCCGCTATATTCATATTTGCCACACAAAAGATTGAGAAAAGTAGTTTTCCCTCTGCCATTTCTACCGACAAACCCAAGCCGCCAATCAGTATCTATCTGAAAATTTACGTCCTCAAAAATATTATTGTGGCTGGATGGAAATGAAAACGTAAGATTTTGAACCTTAATCAATGACATAATTAACTCTCCTTTTAAGTTGAATCTAAACCGTTAAAATTATAAAGCAAAATTTACACACGAATAAAAAAGTTTGCTCAAATTTTTTTACGTAAACAAAAAAATTTTTCATCATATTTATCAAAGGCAAAATTAAAATGACAACTTTAATCATTTATTACTCACATAATGGACAAAATTGCGTTAATTGAAGTATAACTTATTTGCCAAACCGATGATGATTTACAAATTTAGACTTTGCAACTGTGATTTGAAAAAAATTTACAATGGTACAATTTTTAGCAAAGATCTTGCTTTTTATAGCACTGATGTTTCTAAATCTGAAAGTATTATCACTGATTGGGCTAAAAAATCATTGTAAAAATATTTTTTAAAAGTTACAAATAAAAAACTGCAGTTAAAGTCTGCAGTTTTTTTGATTCATTTTGTTATATTTGTTATATTAGTAATTATTTCAATTGATTTTATTGTCATCTCGATCCATTCTGAAATAAAACCACTTTTAATTGCATTTTTAATAGATTTAATGTTCGACCATGTGGAATAATAAATAGGGTAAATAATATTGAACCATAAAACAAATTTTCTGCCACATTGATAAAAGTTTATTATTTAATAAATAGATATATGGCATTTCAGAACAATAGTAAGCTTCGAATTGTTTTTCATTTTTATTCTCTACTAAAAATTTTTATATACATAATATATTTTATAAATATGGGAAAAAGTTTTCTTCTAAAATATTAATGGTTAGCGTATCTTGATATCAATAGTGTAATGTGATATGCTCAAATCAAATTTAATATAAAGAAGTTGATTAATACGAAAAGGTTAATATTAAAACTCAAAAAAATATCGTTAATTTTTATTTCTACTTTGTTAGTTCCATGTCCAACAGTTTTCGCTGATAATATTCCTGATTGTACTCCTGGTCTTTGTACAATAAAAAATTTTTTGTCAACAGCTATGCAGCCAGTTGGTAAAACTCTTTATATGTGGGGTGGCGGCTGGAATAAAGAAGATTTTGCTGCTGGTGAAACTGCTATGCACATTGGTGTTTGGCCACAGTGGAAAGAATTTTTTGATAGTCAAGACTCAACCTATGATTTTCACAATTATGCTACTATCGATAAAGATAGTGATACTGAAATTCCTATACCTGAATTTGTTCCATTAGGACTTGATTGTTCAGGCTATCGCGGCTGGATTCTATACAACGTTTTTCATAGTCAAGATATGGAAGGTCTGGGATATGTATTTCTTTCTGGCGAAATGCAAAATTTTATTGATAACAATTGGGGGATTGCCATAAATCCTGAGGACATACAAGATTTTAGAGCGGGAGATATAATGGCTAAACCGGGACACACTTATATGGTAATTGGTCAATGTAATGACGGTAGTGTTGTTTTTACACATTCAAGTCCTCCAGGCGTTCATATTTGTGGAACAGTTACACCAGATGGTAACGAACAAAGTGAAGCTGTAGAATTAGCAGCGTATTACATGAAAAAATATTATCCCGAGTATGATAAAAAATTTTCATACAAAGGTTATATGCGGGGTAGTGATTATTTAACGCAGTATAAACAGTTTAGGTGGAATACTAATGATGTTATGAAAGATCCTGATGGTTATACTGAAATGCCTGCTCAACAAATTTTAAAAAATTTATTTAGTGAATAATAATTTTTTGAAAGAAATTATATTATGAAATTTAAAATTGTAGGAATATCTTCAATTGTATTTGCAATACTTTTGCTTTTCAGCTTAAAAGTTTTTGGATTTGATGGCGAAATATTAATACCGAATGCTTTAAAAAAAGGCGATAAAGTTTGCTTGCTTTCGATGTCATATGTAGAACCTTGGGAAGATCCATATTTTTATAAAGAACGTGCCAAAATTGCAATTGATAAATTAAAAAGTTATGGCTTAGAAGTTGATTTTTATGAGGAAGCTTTTAAAGTTTCTGAATTTGTTGGAGATGATACAGCTCAACTTCGTGCAGATTTATTTAATAAAGCTGTTAAAGATAAAGATATAAAAGCAATATTTGATTTTTCTGGTGGATTTTGTGCGATCCAAACTCTTGACAAAATAGACTATAAAGCTTTTAGGGCAAATAAAAAAATATTTGTAGGATATAGCGATGCGTCAATAGTAGGTCAGGCAATTTTAAAAAAATCAGGCGTAATAACTTTTCACGGTCCTATGCTAGGTGCTACGTATCATTTAAATGAAACCTTATGTTTTGATAATTTATTTGATATACTTATGAATCCAAAACCTGAATTTGAACTTAAAAATATTGATGACGGTACTCCTTTTCAAATTTATAAAAATGGGAATTGTGAAGGTAGAATTGTTGGCGGGAATATGTGGGAGATGCAACACTTAATGGGTACCTTATGAAGTTGAATTCAAAAATAATATTTTCTTTTTTGAAGATGATTGGTCTGATGTAAGTAAGGAAGAAGCATATCGAGTAAATAGTGAAATGTGGCATATGTTAATATTAAATAAAAATATTGAGAAGTTAAACGGTATAATTGTTGGGCCACTAGCTCGAGTTGAAACAGACGGAGATGAAATATATCGTAACTCCATTCTTAAAGCATTAGACGGTTCAAAAATTCCTATACTTTATAATTTTCATACGGGACATATTAATAATCCTTTAACTATTCCAGTTGGTGCAAAAGCTAAAATTGAAAATGGAAAAGTATTTATAACACAACCTGTTGTGCAATAAATTTATAAAAAATGACTCGTGCAGATAAAAAATTAACCTGTACGAGTCTATTTTTTTATTTCAAATTATTTAATTAAAAAGTTATAAAGCCATTTTTATTTACCTCTATACTTTTCCTTTCTTTATTGTTTTAATTTAAATAATTCCACCAAAAATACTATCAATCATAAAAACTATTCCTTAAAATAATTGCAATAAAAAAAATAAAATTTTGTGTCAAAGGAGGTGCAATATGGAATATATATATTATTATGATTCCCCATTAGGCGGTATTACTCTGGCTAGTGATGGTAAAGTATTGACCGGTTTGTGGTTTAATGGACAAAAATATTTTGCTAATACTCTTTCAAAAGATTATGTAAAAAAAAATTTACCTGTTTTTAAACAGACACATCAATGGCTTAATATCTATTTCAGCGGTAAACAACCAAATTTTATTCCACTACTGAAAATAGAAACAACTCCATTTCGTAAAACTGTATGGAAAATCTTATTAACAATCCCATTCGGACAAACAATAACATATGGAGAAATTGCTAATATAATTACAAATGGTAAAAATTCGTCTGTAATGTCCGCACGCGCTATCGGAAATGCTGTTAGTCACAATCCTATTTCATTAATTATTCCTTGCCATCGCGTAATTGGTAAAAACAAAAATTTAATTGGCTATGCAGGTGGTATTGAAAAAAAAGATACTTACTTGAAATGGAATATATAAATACATTTAGTCATAATTAATTCTATAAATTCAAAATATAATTAGGAAATCACGTATTAACAAACAATTTGTTGATTGTAAATTTTATCTGCATCTTCAAACAATTTTTCATCCCATATACGAACAACATTTTTTTCTGTACAATACTGCAATTTTCTTATAACTTTAGAAATATCATATATATATTCCCCTTCATTAAATATACATTCTTTACTCCTAAATTCTTCTGAGCTATTTGAATATTGAACGCTCGGAAGATTTTGCACAAACTCTCTTTCAAAACACAAATAATTATCAGCCATTAATTTACAGTCATCATTTGCTTGCAATAAACTTTTTAAATCTTTATAAACCAACCTTGCACTTATATTTCCAGCAGAATATGGAGTTACTTTACCATCTATATAATTAACATATAAATGGCAAAAAAAATCTATATCAATAATACAACCATAAATTTTCCCTGAACCACCTATTCGCTTTATAAATTTAGAAAGTTGTTGTTGCTTTTCTGTATATTTATTTCTATGTAATAACAACTTTATACCTGCTTCGACTTTCTCAAGGTTACCATAATAATAATCTAAATCTTCTAACTTATTTCTTTCTAATTTTCTAGGTTGTCCACCATCTAAAAGATATAATCCTTTAAATATAGAATTTTCACGACTTCCGCAATATATCATAAACATATATATACCATTTTTCTTTAACATATATATGTCCCCATATTTCCTATTAAATTGCATACTGATTATTTTTCCTCTGTTAAAATTAATATATTGTTCTCTCGTTATTTTATGTATCCCATCTTTATAATAAATAAATATATCATACAAACTATCGCAATTAAAATATTTTAATCCAATATTTTTTACTTTTTTACATCCAATTTGATTATCAGCATAAATTTTACATTTCTCACTGACTTCACAATAATTACGATGATTATGACCATTTAAATATATCCAAGAAGAATTATATTCATCTGCATTCCAATCTCTTTTTGGAGTATGAGTAAGAATAATAACTTTATTTTTACCTGAAGTCTTTAGCAATTTTTTATATATTGCATTAAAACGATTAGTTTCTTGTATATCTTTTTGCAAAGCTTCCTCTCCTGATAATTCATAAAAGCTTTTACCATAATTTATTTGTAAAGCATTAAATTCTTTATTTAGTCCACTAAAACCTATTCCACCTAAAATACTAACTGCACTATTTTGAACTTTCTCTCTTAACTTTGATTCACCCATTTTTAATATTTCTTCTTCATGCAAAATTTTACACTTCCATCTATACTCTGTATCTTCCATATATAATAAATCATTATGTAAAAAATTTATACCTAAAATATCAAAAAATTTTCTGTACATTCCTATATTTTTTTCCATCTCAATCCATGGATCAATTAACTCATGATTACCAGATACTACTACTATTTTTTCGGAATCCCAATGTTTTATTATTTCTTTATAAAATATACAATTAAATTCAAATCTAGAAGAAGTATCTCCTGCAATTAATAAATAACTGAATGGTAATGGCTTGGTCCCAATAGAATTAACCATTTCTCTTGCTAAACATCTTATATAATGGCGTATTTCTTCTTTTGTTGCTTTTCCCTCACCAAACATATTGTAAACGCGATGTGTTAAATGAATATCACTAATATAAAAAAATATAATATGTTCAATATCCCAACGTGCCTCTCCTTGTTCATCAATAGGTTTGGGATAATAAAATCTATCGGTTACTACAATTTCATTGTTTACGATAATTTCTTCAGTATTTATATGTTTTTTTATACCGGAATAATATTTCCCATCATATAATCCTTACAAATCTAATATGTCTGCTTTTATAATTGCACCTTCAATATTATATTTTTTCAAATCAATTCCAGCAAAATCATACTCAAGTAACACGGCATCAAAAAGATTACCATTCAAGAAATTATAAAATTCATTGAAATCATTAAATTCTTTTGTAATCTCATATGTTTTCTCATGCATAATATTTTCATTGAATAATGAAGAAACTTTGTCATATACTACTTTAATAGAAATTGCAAACATTTTTCTCTCTGCAGCATAAAATTTCTTTACAACTTGTAATTTCCCCATTGACTTTTGATAAGCCAAAATATCATCAGATATTTTTATTTGCTCTGGCATATATTGCGCAATAGAAAAATCTTTTTTCATATATTCTATACATAATTTTCTTACATCCGGACGATTAGGCATATACTTAAACCAAGATGGATCGTAACTCACAATTTTTTTTATCAAATCAATTTCTATTTTATCATTAAACAATTCACATATATTTTCATATGAAACATATGATAAATTTTTTACATCTTTTTTTACTGCATTCATACAAATTTCTGATGTTTTAAAATTTTCCGGTAATTTATTTAAAAATTTGGGATAAGCTTCAACTGCCAATTCACTCATTTTTTTAGTAATAAATTGATTAGGAACGTATTGGAAAGCTTTTGCATTATTTTTTACAGCTATCAAACAAATATTAGAATTTAAACATTTTCTAGATGCAAATTTTAATGCTAATGGATTTTGTTTAATAGCTATTTCACAAATTTCTGGTGTTTGCTCTTTTTTAGGAACTTTTTGCAACAACATACAATTTGTTTTTAATTCCTTTACTATATCCATATCATTCAAATCCTTTTTTGAATTTTATGGACTTATTATAATATTTTTTCTAAATCAATTCAATAGTTGCTAGTGATTTTTTCTGCATAATCATAAAGTATTCGATTTAATTTTTTTGAAACGAAGAAATTTTAACATCCAACTCTTTTAACGTTTTCATTGCGTTTTCGAATAATAATTCATTGTACGTACCATCAAATATTTTTTTAAAATCATTGCACATACAATACAAACACATTTCCAACAAAATACTGTCAAAATTTTTATTCATGCAATATAAATTCAAATTATCGAGCGCAAAAACATCAGGACGTTTAATTTTAAAATCTGTAAAATTATCTTTTCGTCCACTTAAATCAAAATACAAAACTTTTTTACCTAATGCGTGTGCAAAATCGCAATCCATTCCCGTATTTATTATTACGTCCGCATTTTTCAGATACAATTTATTATAATTCAAAATTTGTATATTCAAACCGACATCTTTAAAAATGTCGTGCTCTTTTTGCGTATAAATTTCTTTCGTACCTGTAATAATTGTCAAATAATTCACATGCGGATATATTGCATCAATAAGAATTTGTGTCAGTAAATAATTTTTATCAAGAATAAAAATTTCGAGCTGTCCAAAGTTTTTGTCTGTAACATCAAAAAATTTTTTTATTACATCGATTGCCAAAAATGCGAACAAAAAATTACCGTGTGCAATCGGTATATCTATTTCAATGTCCGTGCGCGGCAACCTTATAATTTTAATCTGTGGCAATGATTTTATAGCAAGGTTTAATGAATGTAAAAATTTTTTTTCATCGGTTTTTATTTTCTCAAGTGGTAGTTTAATCGAAAAACCATCTGCGAAATCAAAATTTAATTTCTCAATCAAAATTGGATTAAATTTTTTGACATACCAATCCCATATGAAATCCGGCGCCTTACGCAAAATATTAAACCTAATGGGAATTTCAGCTTTATTTTCCACGTAATTAAAAATTGCGAACTTGTCCAAAAAAAATCCCTCGCACATATTTATCTGAAATAAATATATGAGCGCGGGATTGTGAACATTCTCTAATATGTAAATTTTTTTTGAACATCCTCATACGCTTTCGGCGTACCAATATCGTAGCATTCGCCAATTATTTTATATATATAAACATCTTGACGTTTATAAAGCCATTGCAAAAAAAATCCAGGTGCATCCGGAATATTTCCATCTTGCAAATATTTTTTTATGAGCGGTAAAGTTTGTTTGCGATAAATATAATTTGCATAGACAACAAGATTTGACTTCGGAACCTGTGGTTTTTCCTCTAAATCAATTAATTTATTATTTCCATCCGTTAATGCAATAGCAAATTGATTTAACAAATTTTTATCATTAAACTCTTTTGCGCACGCACAATCTTTTTGACACGCCATAGCAAATTCGTAATAATCTTTTAACTGAAATGTAAAGAAATTATCGCCAGCAATTATAATTAAATCGTCATTAATTTTCTCATGGTCAATAACGAATTGAATATCGCCAATCGCACCTTTTTTATCTCCATCTTGTGTCGTCCCATCATTTATAACTTTTACCGGAATTTGTGAATTAATTGAAATTTGCCAGTCAAAAAAATTTTGTGCGAACTTCGCATTCGTTACAACATAGATATAATCAACTGCCTCCAAATTATTAATTTGGTCAACAATGTAATTAATAATTGGCTTATTATTTATCGGTAATAAAGCTTTTGGCATATTTAATGTCAAAGGATATAAACGAGTTGCATAGCCTGCCGCTAAAATAATTGCTTTCATAAAAAAAATCTCCTTTGTACGTTATTAGATAATTATAACATACAAAAGAGAATTAATCCTGCATTTTTTGGTAAAGTTTTTTTAACGCTTTTTTTTCAATACGAGAGACATAGCTACGAGAAATACCTAAGAGTTCCGCAATTTCACGTTGAGTTTTCTCATAGCCATTTAGTAAACCGTAGCGCATAGCGATAATTAATTTTTCACGTTCATGTAAAAAATTTTTGATTATCTGGTATACACGATGGCTCTCAAATTTTAGATTTATTTTCTCATCAATATTCTCACGTTCGTCAAAAAGTTTATCCTCTAAACTTACCTCATTCCCCTCATTATCAATACCTATTGGGCCCTGTAGTGAGACATCATTAAAATATTTTTTAGATGAACGGATATGCATTAAGATTTCATTTTCGATACAACGAGCGGCATAAGTTGCAAGTCGTACTCCTTTGTCAACTTTATACGTATTAATTGCCTTAATCAAACCAATAGTTCCAATAGAGATTAAATCCTCATTTTCTTTCCCATTATATTTTTTAACGATATGAGCAACAAGCCGTAAATTCCTCTCAATTAAAATATTTTTAGCATCATGACTACCATTTTTGTACTCATTAAAATATTTTTGTTCTTCTTCAAGTGTTAAAGGCTTTGGAAAAGAATTATTCGTAACGTATGCGAACATAAATATAAAATTTAATAATCCAAACAAAAAGACACCTCCCGCCCTACATAATTTAATATATGTAGGCCTAAGAGGTGCCGTGCAAGTCAATAATTTGTGTTACGCGTTTTTAATTTGTTAAATTTGTACAACTTCTGGTTGAGATTCAATTTGTGGAAAAATATTTTTTTCATCAAAATAATTTTTTAAATCTGAACCCAATTTACTACCATTCGCTTCCATTATAATTTTTTGATAAATTTCACTCATATTCTTTTCTTCGCTTTTCTTTTGTTCAAACCAACTCACCATAAACGTTTCAACAAATTCTTTAGTAAGCAACGATGCCATAATTAAACTAAAACCAGCAACCGAATTTAACAAATTCATTGCCCCAATAAATGTTCCATATAATTCAACAAAACTTTCTGTATCAGTTATTGTTTTACCTAAAATCTCAACAGTTGCACGAAATTCAGGATGTTGAATAAAATTATTTTTAAATTCTTCTTTGTTTAGTTCAGGTACAAGACCGAAAACTTTTTTCTGATTTTCAGAAAGAACAAAAAAGTCTGCATCTTGAGCTAATTTTTCAAAATTTGTGACAAGCGTGTTGCTATTCTCGCCTCTATTTTTAACTATTAATTTCTTTCTGTTTGAATAAATCCAATCAAGAAATTCTTTTTGATTTGGAACCTTTTCCGTAACCTTTGCAAGTTTAGTAAAACTTTCTTTGTTTAAATTCAAACATAAGCTTCTATTCCACCACCAACTTCTTGATGATAGCTCAAATAAAATAACTATTTCGTCTCCTTCTAGCTCTGGTCTTTTATCCATACGTACCATAACAGATGATCTATTAACTTCATCTTTCTTTAATGGAATATTTAATGCAGTATCGTCTCTAAAAAATTCTCCTTCCTTAATTAAAGTAACTTTTGCTTTTGTTTCCCATGTAACATCACGATTGTAAAAAAGTCTTTGATTTTCGTTATAACATTCCAACAAAGCTTTAAAATTTTCATTTTTTTCTAATATAAAATTTAAAAATTCTTCATCTTCAAATGCTTTTTTGAAAAATCTTGAACGAAAAACATATTGATTCAAAAATGTTTTAATTTCTCCCTCATAATCATTTGTGATATTTTCTATGTAATTCATGAAATTAGTAAAAATAAAATTATTTTCATCTGTAAACTGAGACAAGTCTGCTTGATTAAATAAATTTAAAGAATTTTGCTCCTTATTTCCCTCAGTTTTTAATTGAAATATTTTATTTATCACTATTTCTAAATTGTGTACTTTTTTTTCCATTTGCTGTTGCTTCCAAACTTTTCTTAAATCAAAAAAAGACTCACACATTTTTTTTGGAATAAAATTATCGCCATTTTTATAATAATAAACTTGACCATCTTCAGATAAACTGAATTTTTTTTCTGATGTAAGCACCGAATTTATTGCATCCAATATTTGCATCAAATAATTAAAATCAAGACCAATGTTACGAAGCACATTAGCAAAAAACTTATTATAATCATTTTTTAAATAAATAATTTTATTTAACAAAAGAGAAATTACTTTAAATTCATCGACATTATTAGTGTTTTCAATAAATATGTTTATAGATTCCGTTGCATATTGTTCTAGATTATAAAAATAAGCCAAATTATTGTTTTGCCATTTTTTAAAAATGCACAAAACATCATTCAATAATCGAAAATTATGCATTATTAAATATGCTTCGCTTGAGTTTAATTCATCAGTATATACATATCCATCATCTTTTTTGTTTTCTGGTCTTTGGCCTGCTTTTGCAAGGGCACCAGATGCCCCACGAAATACATATTGAAGAAATGGAACTTCATCATAATGCTCAAAACATGCTGTCGTAAAAAAATTCGTACTAAATTTGCCTCTCCAAATGTATTTTGCATACAAATCTCTAAACCTCAAATTATTATTTAGCTTTTTTTGCTCATCACGATTCAAAGCATTTTGCAATGCTTCAAAACCTTTTTTTTCAAATGCTTCAATTACTTTCATATCATTGCTAAACGCATTTACATTATCTTCAGTTACAAACTTAAAGCTATCATAATTTTCGATTTCTATTTGTGCAATTAAAGTTAAAATATTATTTACAGCATTTTCATCGTTTTGAGTCACCGCAGGCTCACTCACATTAATCACCTCATTTTCAAAATAAAACTCCCTGTTTATATTATACGCGATACTGTAAAAATATCAACAAAAATATGTAAATTTTGATTATATAAGAGCAAGCGTTTCCTTGGCAATCATTAATTCTTCATTTGTCGGAACAACTAAAAGTTTCACGCGCGAATTATCGGCTGAAAAATCAATCTCTTGACCCTTACAATTATTTTTTTCTTTATCGATTTCAACGCCTAAATAATTTAGATATGAACAAATTTTTTCACGAGTAATCGGACTATTTTCACCTAATCCAGCAGTAAAAACAATTGCGTCAACACCGTTCATAGCAGCCGCATAACTTCCAATATATTTTGCACAACGATAGTAAAAAATTTCTAGCGCAATTTTTGCCCGCTCATTACCATTTATTGCAGCGGCTTCGATATCGCGAAAGTCACTAGATATGCCGGAAATGCCAAAAACTCCCGACTTTTTATTTAATATATCATCGATTTGATTTATTGTCAAATTTTCTTCACACATCAAAAATTTTATAATAGCGGGATCGATGTCGCCACATCTTGTCCCCATTGCCAAACCTTCAAGCGGTGTAAACCCCATCGAAGTATCGATACACTTGCCATTTTCGACTGCACAAATACTTGAGCCATTACCGAGATGGCAAGTAATAATTTTCAAATTTGAGTTATCTAACATTTTTGTTGCACGCATCGAAACATATTGATGACTTGTGCCATGAAAACCATAGCGGCGAATCTGATAGCGCTCAAAATATTCATAAGGTAAGGCATAGAGGAAAGCTTTTGTCGACATTGTTTGATGAAAAGCGGTATCGAAAACCGCAACTTGTTTTGTCCACGGCATCAATTTTTCACACGCTTCAATCCCCATTAAATTTTGTGGATTATGCAACGGTCCAAGTATAAAACATTCACGTATAGCATTCTTTACCTCGCTGTCAACTATAACAGGCTTATTAAAAAATTTTCCGCCATGTAAAACTCGATGACCCACCGCATCTATCTCTGTAATATTTTGCAAAACGCCATAATTTTCATCCAAAAGATTGTCCATAACAATTTGTACAGCGTCCAAATGATTTTGCAATGAAATTTCTTTTTCAAATGAATTGCCATCAAAAATTTTGTGAGTGACACGTGAATTATTAAGGCCGATTCGCTCACATAAACCTTTCGCTAAAACCTGTTCAGTATCCATATCAATTAACTGATATTTGAGCGACGAACTCCCACAATTCAAAACAAGAATTTTCATACGAAACGCTCCTTTAATTTTTCTGTGCCTGAACGCAAGTAATTGCGACAACGCCAACAATATCTTCGGCACTACAACCGCGCGACAAATCATTTACTGGTTTTGCAATACCTTGCGTAATTGGACCAAATGCTTGCGCGCCACTAAATCGCTGAACTAATTTGTAACCAATATTTCCGGCATCCAAATCCGGAAAAATTAAAACGTTTGCTTTCCCAGCAACATCACTATCTTTAGATTTTATTTGTGCAACTGAATCAACAATTGCCGCATCAAGCTGTAATTCGCCATCGATAAGAAAATCCGAATTACTTTCTTTAGCTAAATTTGTAGCTTCAATAACTTTGTCAACGTCAGAATGTTTTGCACTACCTTTCGTCGAATGTGAAAGCATTGCGACAATCGGTTCGCCCCCAATCAAATTTCTAAATGACTCAGCACTACTCTTAGCTATCTCAGAAAGTTCTAACGCTGACGGATTTTGATTTATAGCACAATCCGCAAAAATTAATGTGCCATCATAACCAAATTGAGTTGTCGGCGTAACCATGACAAAAATTGCCGACACCAACTTAGCCGACGGCGCCGTTTTTAAAATTTGTAAAGACGGCCGCAAAACATTTGCTGTTGAATTTATCGCACCGGCAACCATTCCATCAGCCACTCCATCTTTTACAAGCATAACAGAAAAATATAAAGAATCGTTAAGCAATATCTCGTGAGCTTTTTCTGGCGTCATACCTTTATTTTTTCTAAGTTCATAAAATTTATTTGACAAATCATTTAATAATTCATCATCTTTTTGCTCAATAAACTTTGCAGTTGATAAATTATAATCTAAAAAATTTTCTTGTTTGCCGATTAAAATTAAATCCGCAATATTTTCCGCCAATATAATTTCGGCGGCCTTTAAAGTTCTGACATCAGATGTTTCAGGCAAAACAATAGTTTTTTTATTTTGCTTTGCCATCGATTTCATTTTATCTAAAAAATTCATCGCTTTACCTCCAAAAAAATTTTCAAGGTAATTATATAAAAACAAGATATTGCGTGCAAACAAAAAATCTGCCATAAATTTTGGCAGATTTCTATAACCTTTTGAATTTTTATTTATTGCGCTCGTACTGCTGTTCTATTAATAACAGCTTCAAGCTTTGGTATATTTTCTCCTGTTGCAAGCGCCTCTGCAACTTTTGGATGTGCACCTAAATGACATTTAAAATCATCCGCAAATCCAAAACATTTATTTTTACTTATTAATTCTTCTAACAAAATAAAAATATCAGCTAATTTATCTGGTTTAAAATTTAATAATAAAAAATCAGCTAAAAGTTTAGGATTTGAATTTATAATTAATTTTGAATCAATTAATAACTCATCCAAACGCGCATAATTCTTCTCACTTAAATTATTTTCTTCTATTCCTTTAGCTATTGTTTTCGAAAAATTTATTGCCTTCTTAATAAAAAATTTCTTCTTAGAAAATTCAGCAAATATCTGACACAATTTATTTTTTTCATTTTCATTTTTATTTTCCAACATTAAGTTTATTTCTTTGAAATCATTAAAGGAAACATAATGCACATTGCTTATATTTAAACCTGCTTTTGATAATTCATTTAACTTCAAAATATTTTCGCCGATGTTTAATTTTTCACGTTCTAAATTAGAAACAAATTCAAAAATATAATTTGAATAAACTTTTTGAGAAAGTTCAGCAAATACATTATAAAATTGTTCTTTTTCATTTACATTTTGCATAACTAATTTTATTTTTTCAAAATCTAAAACATTTGTTTTGGTTATATCAAATCCTAATTTCAAAAGCTCAAATAATATAAGAACATCATCTTTTGAATTTATAAAATAAAAAATATCATCTGTTTTAATTAACTTATGAAATTGTTTAAGTTTAGCACTATCATTTTCAAAAGCTTTTGTAATAAAAGGTTGTTTTTTACTAACAATAATTTCCATTACTTTAGCCTTTAAATTTTTTGATTTTTCATCATTCAAAAAGGAAATTATTTCATTGAGCGAGTTTAAATATCTATTTTCTTCTACAAAAAATAAAATTTCAGCAATAAACTCAAGTTTTAATGGTAATTTAAAAATTAAATTTTGAACCTTAGGTAATGATTCAATTACATTCGGTAACAATTTGAAAACTGTATAAATTTTATATCCATTTTCATCGTTTAAATAATCACATGCTACTTGACAAATTTTTTCTTGTTCTAGAATATTATTTCCTGGAAATTTATTTTTATAAAAGTTTATAACATCTCTCGTAAATAATCTTTCCTTATTCTTATTTATTAAATCTCTACATTTTGGATTTAGCAATTCTTCCATAAGCAAATCATTTATATCCTCTTGACTATTACATGCAATTGAACAAAATTTTAACAATTCATTTTTATATCCTTTATCAATTGGTGGGGTTGTTTTATTTAATTTAGATATAAACAAAATCCAATTATAAATATAAGCAAAAGCATATACTTTCTGTATGCATTCAGGAAATTGTTTTAATTCTTCTCCCAAAGTTTCATAAATTTTATTTACATCAAAAGTATCAAGTGCAATTCGTATATCCTCAATCGTTACACCATTTCTTAAACAATTATTAATATATTCAATAAGACTTAATGAACAAACTTCCGTAATAGTTAACAAATTTTTTATAGCCTGAGGTGTTTGACAAACATTTCTAAAATTTTCGTTTCGAAATAAATTACGAAATTCATCTTGTCTTTCTAGAGGAACAAGTTTTAGAAGTTCCTCTTGTTCACGCGAAAAGAAACCAGCATTTTGTGCATGAGTCCAAAAATCACTTGCTAATCCATCTTCTGTTATTAAATTATCTCTATTTTGATACAACCATTCATAAAAATTCTCAATTTGTTCTTTAGGCAAATTACTTAAAGTATATGCAATTTTTGATAAACCTCTCTCGCCATTAATGTTTTTTAATAATCTTTGCAAATTTTTATTTCTGTTACAAAACCAACACTTACGTGAAAAAGAAAATAAAACAACTAATTCTGAAGCAGGTAATTCATAATTTTTAATAATTCTTGAAACCGACCATTTATCAAATTCTTTTCTCAAAGAATTTACATCAAAATTAAGTGATTCCCCAAAAGATAAATTTCCAAAAAAATTATTAGTAAATTCATTTGCCTTTGTACTAAATTTTCTTTCTGCAAAAGAATATATTTTTACTACTTTACCAAAAACAATATTGAAATTTGTTGCATAATCGCTTTTACTAAAACTAGATAAAAACTCTTCAAATTCCTTTTTCTTTCTATCAGTTGAAAAACTTATATTACCCTCTTGAACTTTTTCAAAAAAAGCAGCAAAATCACAAAGTTCATTATCATAAGCTAATTTGCCAAATATTAAATCATAAAAAAGTTCTTCTGAAATAAATTTTTTTCTTTCTGCAAATGCCAACAAATTTGTTAAAAAATAAACATATTGTTCTTCATTACTTGAATTTTTACTTTCATTGAATTTAGCCTCGAATTTAGCCTCTTCAACTTTTTTGCATAATACATCTAAAATTTGACAAAGCCATAATATATCATTTGTTTTAGTTTCAGTATATTTTTCGGTGTATAAAAAATTTCCTAATTTAGATTCTCGATAAATAGCATGAATCAAAGTATTTTTATCATCCTTTGGGCTTGAAGCAAATTCATAAAAAAATTTTTTGTTAATATGTTTATTTCTCGCAATAAATTCAGCCAACAAAATCAAAAAATTTCTATTTCTTATTTCATAAACATGAAATTCTTTTTCTTCTAAATTTTGAAAATCACTTTTTTCCTCATTTAATAAATTACTCAACTTTTCATAAACTAAACTTTCAATTTCATCAATTTCATCAATTTGATTAATATAAAATGAAAATCTATTAAACAATTCTTTGTCAATATTATTTTCATCAAGAAGTTCTATATCTTTTATTAAATTAAAAATACCTTCTGCAATTCTTTTTGCTTTTGAACGCTCTTCATTATTTTCCGCTACAGCCGTATCCTCACTCATTTTATCACCTCGATTAAAATGTTAAACACATTAATTATCATATAATTATTATAATACATATAAAAATATATTTAAAGTTAATGCGGATAAAATAAATACTCATTTAAATTTAATAGTGCTTAATGTTTTATTTTTTACCAATTTCATTCGAATTAAAATTTTCTTGAGGCGGCACATTATTTTCTGTAAGTTTCATTCCAACTTCTGGATTTGCAGCTAAATGTGCACCTAATTCCATAGCATTCATATTATCTGTTTTCTGTAATAAAGTAACGATGTTTGCTAAGTTTTCAACTGATTGCTCCATCGATAATAAAATATCAGACAAAATTTTTAATATACCTTTTGCGCGCCATTTAACAAAACTATTTAAACACGAGTCCAAATCATTTGTAAATCTGTTTTCAAGTAAACTATTAATAATTTTAAATGCAGTATAAATAGACCCTTTAATATCGCATTTTTTAATTAACTCAACAATTTTTTTCATTAATATTTTTTTGCTTGACTCAGCACTTATTTTGGAAAGTTCACTTTTTATTGAACTCCAATCCAAAATATCTATTCGATTTACATCTAATCCTAAATTTAAAAATTCATTTAACATCAAAACATCTTCTTTTGAATTTATAAATTTAAAAACATCACACGTTTTGGCTAATTTATAAAACATATTGATTTTACTTTTATCATTTTCAAAAGTTTCTGTAATAAAATGTTGTTTTTTTTCAACAATAACTTTCATAACTTCAATTTTTGTTTTTTCTGATCCTGGTTTATCTAAAAACAAACTAATTTCATTAGATAAATATAAATTATTATTTTGCATGGCAAATAAAAAAGTATCAGCAATAAACTTAGGTTTTAACAAATTGTTACACAAACTTTTTTCTGAAAATTCTGCTGTAGGTAACAATTGAAAAAATGCATAAATTGCAACTACATTATTAATTTTTAAATATTTTTTCGCTATATCCGTAATTTCTTCAAAAGCTAACCCTTTATTATTCGCAAATTCACGACAATAAAATTCTATACATTCTTTACTAATTAATTTATCTATGTTATTAATTATTACTTCCGGATTAAAGCTTAACTCTCTTATAATAATTTCACATATATTATCAACATTCAAATTACATGAAATTTGAGGATATTGTAATAATTTATTTTTATTTTCTATAACAATCGCATTATCAATTTTGTTTAAGTCTTTAACAAAAGAAATCCAATTATTCAAAAAAAGAAATTCGTATGCTTTTTGCATATCTTTAGAAAATGGATTTAATTTATCTTCAAAAATTTCATAAATTTTATTTATATCAAAGGTATCAAGCGCAATTCTTATATCCTCAATCTTTACACCATTTCTTAAACAAAAATTAATATATTCAATAGGACTTAATGAACAAGTTTCCATAATAGTTAACAAATTTTTTACAGCCTGAGGCGTTTGACAAACCTTTCTAAAATTTTCATTTCGAAATAATTTACGAAATTCATCTTTTCTTTCCGAAGGTACAGAAGGTACAGATTGTAAAAGTTTCTCTTGTTCACGCGAGAAAAAACCAGCATTTTGTGCAAATTCAGGATTAAAATTACCTCTGTTATTTCGCACCCAAACAAAAAATTCATCACGACGATTTGATTGTAATTTATTTGCAAAATCATAAATATCGCTCAAATTATTTTGCATTGCATTTTTTAAAATTCTGCGTCTGTTCCAAAAATAACATTTGTCTGAAATAGTTTGCAAAGCAACAGTTTCTTTAAAAGAAAAATTTTTATTTCTGAAAATTTTATATGAAAATCTATTTTCGCTTTCCCTGAATCTTATAAATCCATTAACTTCATGAAGAAAAACAATATTATTCTCTTTGTCATCTGTTTCGCTTAATTCTATTTCATTTTCTATTTCATTTAACTTAAGTGAAAAATTTTTTATAAAATTATCGGTTTGGTTCTTCTCCTCCAGATATTCAAAAAGTAAATCACCACAAACATCATTTGGTATTCCTCTTTTTGTATTAAAAACAGAAGTATAATCATTTTTTTTAATCGACAATTCAATTTTAGTTAAAAACCAAACTGTTGAAACAGCTTTCGTTCCAGTATATTTATTACGGTCTAAAGAACCAAATTTATTTTGTCTAATAATTGCTTGCATTACATAATTTTCTTCAATATAACTAAAATTCAATAATTCATTAAGATTTTTTCTTTCATGTATAGCATATTCACATAATAATTGTAAAAAAATCCAATTTCTTCTTTCATAAATTTGAAATTCTTCTTCTGATAAATTCTCTAGCTCTTCTTTACTTTTTCCATCGTTTAATAGATTTATTAATTCTTTACATGAATGCTCATTTTGTAATAAATTTTCTAAATCTGAAGCAATTTCAATGCATGAATTTACAATATCATTATTAAAATCTGAATCAGACAAATCTAAATTTTCTAACTCAAATTTATTAAATTTAGGTTTAAAATTATCATCTAAATCATCAAGATCATCTAAATTTATAAAAGATTCATTTGAATCATCTAGTTCACCAGAATCATTTAATTTATCAAAATCTACAATTATTTCTTTATTTAAATCCAAATTTTCAAACACAGGAATTCCATTTTCTTTCGTATTTAAAACAATTTTATCTATTTCATCGAAAATTTTTTGTGCGGTAGTCTCACTCATTTTATCACCTCGCTTGCAAATTTACTGACATATCATTATCATAATACAAAATATATAAAAAGTAAATATATATTTACCAAAAAGCAAAATTAGCAAGACAAATATTTATTAGAAAAATTTCGTTTGAGTAACAAAATATGAAATTTTTTCAAGCAAAAAACTTTTTTTAGGCATAAAAAAACTTCGCAAACGCGAAGTTTTTTTCAAACAAATTATTTTAAATTAAAAAATGCATTTTCACCAAGATATTTTGAAAATCCAGCTAGTTCATCTTCAATACGAAGTAACTGATTATATTTTGCAACACGATCAGAACGTGCCGGCGCACCAGTTTTAATTTGTCCGGCATTTACTGCAACAACTATGTCCGCAATCGTATTATCTTCCGTTTCACCGGAACGATGTGAAACTACCGCCGTCATTTTATTTCGATTTGCAAGTTCAATCGCATTAAAAGTTTCAGTCAGTGTACCAATTTGATTTACTTTAATCAAAATTGAATTTGCAACGCCCAAGTCAATTCCTTTTTGCAAACGTTCGGTATTTGTAACAAATAAATCGTCGCCAACCAACTGAATTTTTTTACCCAACTTATCAGTCAAGAGTTTCCAACCAGCCCAATCTTCTTCGGCCAAACCATCTTCAAGCGAAATAATCGGATATTTTTCAACGAGTTCGGCATAATACTCAACCATTTCTTCGGAAGTTCTAACAACATTTTGATTTTTCATTTTGCTTTCGCCGGGAAAATAATATTTACCATCTTCCGCATTATACAATTCACTTGATGCGGCATCCATTGCGATTTTAATATCTTTTCCAGGCTCATAGTTTGCAATTCGAATTGCTTCGATTATAACTTCAATAACTTCCTGCGCACTAGCTAAATCTGGTGCGAATCCACCTTCATCTCCAACGGCCGTAGACAAACCTTTAGCCTTTAAAACTTTTTTCAGTGAATGGTAAACTTCGCAGCACATTCTTAATGCTTCTTTAAAACTTTCAGCGCCAACCGGCATAATCATAAATTCCTGCAAATCGACAGTATTGTCAGCATGCTTGCCGCCATTTAAAATATTCATCATCGGAACCGGCATAATTTTTGCATTAAAACCGCCGAGATATTGATAAAGCGGCAGACTCAAAGCATTTGCGGCAGCTTTTGCAACAGCCATTGACACACCTAAAATTGCATTAGCACCGAGTCGAGCTTTATTTGGCGTACCATCCAATTCTATCATTAATGAATCGATTGCAACTTGGTCGAGCGCATTCATACCAATCAATTCCGGCGCAATAATATCGTTCACATTGCTCACGGCAGTTTCAACGCCACTACCTGAATATCTTTCGCCACCATCACGTAATTCAACCGCTTCAAATTTTCCAGTTGAAGCACCCGATGGTACACTTGCACGACCTGTAAATAAATCGCCCTTAGAATTTGCAACAATAACTTCAACTTCAACAGTTGGATTTGCACGTGAATCCAAAATTTCTTTTGCGTAAACATCAACAATTTCGAAAACACCTTTCATCATTAAAAACCTCCCAATTTTTAAAATGAAAATTAAACAAGCGATGCGCCAGTCATTTCCGCCGGCTGCGGTAAATCCATCAGCTTCAACAAAGTTGGTGCGATATCACAAAGTGCACCGCCATCTCTAACATTTTTGACATCACAGTTAACAAATAAGAATGGAACAGGATTAGTCGTATGCGCAGTGAATGGTTCCTTTGTCGCATAATCAATCATTTTATCCGAATTTCCATGGTCCGCACAAATTAATAACTGTGAATCATTTTTCATAATGGCATTATAAAGTTTACCAACACATTCGTCAACTGCTTCAACTGCTTTTATTGCCGCCTCTAAAATTCCTGTATGCCCAACCATGTCAGAGTTCGCAAAATTTACAATCACTAAATCATAATTCGGTAAATTCTCAATTAATTTTTCCGTAACTTCATAGACACTCATTTCAGGTTTTAAATCATAAGTAGCAACTTTTGGCGACGGAATAAGAATCCGGTCCTCATTTTTATTTGGCGTTTCAACGCCGCCATTAAAAAAGAAAGTAACGTGCGCATATTTTTCCGTCTCCGCAATCCGTAATTGTTTTAAACCTAAACTTGCAATATATTCACCAAGTGTATTTTTTAATGACTGCGGCTTATACGCGACAAGTTTATTTGGAATTTCCGGATCATATTCAGTGAAACAAACATAAGTCAAATTTAACGATTTATGTTCAAATTCATTAAAGTTTGGATCGCAGAACGCACGAGTAATTTGACGCGCCCGGTCCGGCCGAAAATCAAAAAATATAACGGAATCATTTTCGTTTATCAACGCAATTGGCTCATTATTTTCAGTTATAACGGTTGGCACGACAAATTCATCTGTCACGCCATCAGTATAAGATTTTTCAATACATGCAATCGGATCGTCAGATTTATTTCCGACACCATAAACCATTGCATCGTACGCTTTTTTTATTCGCTCCCAGCGTTTATCACGATCCATCGCATAATAACGTCCCATAACGGTTGCAATTTTTCCGATGCCAATCTCTGAAATTTTTTTCTGCAAATCACAAATAAAATCTTTGCCTGACGACGGCGGAGTATCGCGCCCATCCAAAAATGCATGAATAAAAACTTTTTCAAGATTATGGCGCCGCGCCATTTCAATTATTGCATACAAATGATTTATGTGACTGTGCACACCACCATCTGATAGCAAACCAAAAATATTTAACGCTGAATTATTTTTTTTGCAATTTTCAATTGCGGCCAACAGCGCCGGATTTTCAAAAAAATCACCTTGCTCAATCGATTTTGTAATGCGCGTAAAATCTTGATAAACAACGCGTCCTGCGCCAATATTAAGATGACCGACTTCTGAATTACCCATTTGTCCATCGGGCAAACCAACTGCCAAACCACTAGCATTTAATTTTGTCCACGGATATTTTTCAAACAACGCATCAAGATTTGGCGTATTTGCAAGTTTTATTGCGTTACCTTCTTTAACATCAGTCAAGCCAAATCCATCAAGAATCAACAAAACAGATTTTTTCATCTAAATCGCCTCTTTAATTATGGAAACGAAATCATCTGTCAAACTTGAACCGCCAACCAAACCGCCATCGATATCCGGCATTGCAAACAATTCTTTAGCATTTTTTGAATTAACACTACCGCCATATTGAATTTGAATTTCATCGGCAATATTTTGGTCGTAAATTTCTGCAAGAACTTTACGAATCTCCGCGCAAATATCTTGTGCTTGTGAAGCGGTAGCAGTTTTTCCAGTACCAATAGCCCAAATTGGTTCGTACGCAATTACAAATTTGCTAGTGCGGTTGACATTTATCAACGCATTTTTTATTTGCATTCGAATAAATTCAATTTCGACATGATTTTCACGTTGCTGCAACGTTTCACCGACACAAATTATTGGAACAATTCCGTGTGCAATAGCTTTTATAACTTTTTTGTTTATCATTTCGTCAGATTCATTAAACAATTGACGGCGTTCAGAATGTCCAACGATTACATAATTTATTTGCGAATCGGCAAGCATTTTCGCCGAAATTTCACCAGTATACGCGCCGGAATCTTCGAAATAAATATTTTGAGCGCCAACTTTAATATTTGTGCCAATGAGGCAATCACGAACTGAAATCAAATCGATTGCGGGGACGCATAAGACAATGTCACAATCATTTGAGTCAATATTATTTTTAATTGTGGAAACGAATTTAGTAGCTTCGGCAGGATTTTTATTCATTTTCCAATTGCCAGCAATAATTGTTTTACGCATAAAGTTCCTCCTTATTGCAAAGTTTCATTAATTTCATGTAGTAGTTCATCACAATTCAAATTATGGACGTCGCAAGCTTGTTCTAAAGTTTCCGCTTGAGCAGACGGACAACCTAAGCAATGCATTCCGGCATTAGTTAAAACATCGGCAATTTTTTCATTAGTCTCTAAAATTTCACCGATAGTCATATTTTTAGTAATAGCCATAAAAATCTCAGCTCCTTTCCAAAAATATATTATACTCTAATAAAAATTTTTCAGCAAAAAAAATAAGGATGTGAATGAAATGGGTGGATCATTTTTCGGACGGGTTTTAAAAATCAGTACCTTTGGCGAAAGTCATGGCAAAGCAGTCGGCGTAATAATTGATGGATGTCCGGCGGGATTAAAAATTTATAAACACGATATCGAAAAATATTTACAGCGCCGCGCACCAATTTCAAAATTTTCTACGGCACGCCACGAACCCGATAAATTTGAAATACTTTCGGGAATCATGGACAACCAAACTTTAGGCACACCAATTTGTATCATCGTCGAGAATAAAAATTTCAACGCCGATGATTACTCACGAGAAATATTTCGACCGGGCCACGCCGATTATTGCTATGAAAAAAAATTTGGCTGTCGAGATTATCGCGGCGGCGGTAGAGCTTCAGGACGTGAAACTGTCGCACGCGTAATTGCAGGATGTATAGCACAAAAATTTTTGACACAATTAGAAATTGACGTCCGCGCCTACACTTATTCGATAAATAATATTTGCATAAAAAAAATTGATTGGCACGAAAATTTTTTATTCATGCCCGACAAAAATTCTTTCACCGAAGCCGTTAATTTTTTAGAAAACATGCCCGCAGATAATTCTGTCGGCGGAATTGTAGAATGCACTGTAAAAAATATTAAGTGTGGCATCGGCGAACCTGTCTTCGATAAATTAGACGCACAAATTGCTAAAGCAGTTATGTCCATCGGCGCAGTAAAAGGAATTGAATTCGGTAGCGGCTTCGCCTCAACTTACTTATTTGGCTCACAAAACAATGATGAATATTATTTCGATGACGGCGTCAAAAAAAAATCAAACAATTCCGGTGGAATTACGGGCGGAATTACAGACGGTGGTGACATAATTTTTCGCGCTGCAATTAAACCGACACCATCGACTGCAAAATTGCAAAACACAATTAACAACGCAAACGAAAATTTACAAATAAAAATAAACGGCCGTCATGACAAATTAATTGTACCACGTGCCGTCGTTGTTATAGAATCAATGACGGCAATAACATTAATGGATCAAATTCTTTTGTCGTGCACTGCAAAATTTTCTGATGTCAAAAAAATTATTTTGGGCGGCGATAAAAATTGAAAAATAAAAACGGCAGCGCTTATATTTTTGTCATTCTAATTTTGATGATTTCATCATTATTTTTGAACAGCACATTTGACATCATAAAAATCAACGATGAAAAAAAACATAGTGAAAACAATAATTTATATTACATGGCAGAAAGCGGTATCGATAAATTTTCTGACATAGCAAATAAAATTTTGGAATTAAGTGTCAAACAAGCCGAAGAAACAAATCAACCTGAATCACAAATTTTTCATGAGAACATGCAAAAATTTCTTGGCAATGAAAAAATTTTAATGAAAATCAAAAATGCACCTCGCGATTACGAAATAGAAATTAATTTTGAACGTGAAAACGATTTCGATTACAAAATAAAATCTTGCGCAACAGACACTATTAATAAAAATAAAGTTGAAATGATTGGCAAAATAAAAAGAGACGGTGAAAAATTTTCCTCCGTCTCATATGTTTTATGAAAAATCAAATTTATTGTGTTATCTCATCTTCAACATTTTGAAGAAGCGGAGCCTTCGATTCATCTAAAGCATTTTGAATTTCTTTACGATTGCGTAAATCAAATGGAATTTCTTTTTTATCAACAACTTTTTCATTTAACTTTGCTTCTACAATTTTATTTAATTCTTTATTTACCCTAAATTTATCTGTCAAATAACCGAAAATTCCTATCAACAATAAACTAACAACAGCAAATGCAGCTGCTATTGGCGCAAAAATTGTAACTGCCAACGCTCCAACTCCTATTGCTGCACCTAAACCAATTGCTCCAAAGCTAAGTAATCCGCCAAATGTTATTCCTATGCCACCCAAAATTCCTAACTTTTTATTTTTTGCTTTTCTTTCAGGTAATTCTTTCTTTAAACTTTCTTTTTCTCTTTCATCATGAAATCTACACAAATTTTGAAAAAGTTTTTTTGACGTTTTATTTAATTCAGAACTTATTTTACATCTATTATCACCTTTAAATACAGATCCATAACAAACGCGATAAAGATTTTTTAAATTTTCACCATCTAAACTATTTTCTCCACAAGCATTAAGAAATTGAGTTAACAAATAATCATCAAAAAGTAAACTTTTAAATTTATTCAAAAACATTTTTACACACTCTGCATCCAAGCTTTCTTTTCTACAATCTAAAAAAAAGTACAATGATAAATATTTATCAAAATCAATTCCAATTTTCTCCAGCGCATTTAAAATCTGTTTTGCTTCTTCGGTAGTCAATACATTTTTACCTAATATCGCAAATTTCCAAATCAATTGCCCCCAGCTATATACATTATTTATCTCACTCAAAAAATTTTGAAATTGTTGCTTGTGTTTTTGCTTTGAAATTTGCTCATCCGACATAAAAATCACCACACTTTTAAAAAATTTAATCGTAATCGTATATAAAATATTATAATAAAAATTGAAACAAAATTCAAAAATTGAGTAAAAAAAACAGACAAAATAATTTGTCTGCTTTTTGTGTAAAAATTTTTTAAAAAAAAAGGCGGTAAAAAAATTTCAACTGCCTTATATATTTCATGAAAAATCAAATTTACTAAAAAATAAAATTTAAAATCTGAAGATATATTTAGGATAAATATATGTTAAATGAAAAAATAAAAATTAAGAAAGAAACTATATTAGAAGCGTCCAAGTTTTTGCGATAAATATTTATTTTTAATAGAATAAAATCATCATAATAAATATAATAATTCAAATTAATACCATAAAGTATGAACGAAAACATTGGTTATTAAATAATAAAAATGTAAATATATTTCATATATGATTAACTTTAAATTGCGCACAAAAATAATTCGAGCATTATGTATTATTAAACGCATTAATAATTTGTAATTTTTATTATAAATTTTTTTGCTATCTTAAAATAAAATAATTTGATAAAGAACCACCATTTTTTTAGTTCTCATAGTAAAATTTATATATGCAATAAATTTGAACAGCTCGCAATTTATTAATAAGTTTTTGTCTAATATTATAGGATAATTGTTTACTCTTAAAAATTTTGATAGCTATTGTAAAATAAGTTTTTCGTTTTTGCGAACAAACTATTTACTTGCAACTTCCAATTTACACTTATATAATAACATAGACAAATTTATATATTAATATATTTTTTAAATAATTAATATAATAAAATGGAGAAATGCTTTTGCCAATAATGTCTTTATATAATCTTCTTGACTTAATAATTAAATTCATAAATTTAATTATTAAATTTTACAAAAGTACAAAAAAATTACTGCGCCACATGCAAAGGCAAACATTAATTACAATTAATATAAATAGAATTTTATAATTACTACAAGACACTCTCTAAAATATGGAATCTAAATAGAAAGCTAAAAATTCCTTTTCCAATTATTATATAACTAATTAAACATTATATGCAAGAAATTTTTTTAAGGAACAAAAATAATGATAAAAATATTTATAAATGCATGGCATGATGAAAAAATCTCGATGCTGTAATTGGAAATATTCACGAAAAAGATATTGTATTAAATATTGAATTAAAGTTTGAAAAAGTTTTAAAAGCCTGCAAAATCGAAACATTTGTATATAATTATCGAGATTCAAAATAGCTTAATTGAAACAACAGTGCACTTGAAAGAGGAAAAATTGAAAACGTTGATCAAACTTTGATGATTTTAGTTAATCCAAAAATTATAAACTCACCAAATTATTGGCTAAAAGCTTGCGATATTGTTGAATATTTGCCGGATTTATTAATTAATTTCGCTAATAAAATTTAATAAAAAATATGATCAAAAAAATCTTTGTGCGTTTGCACAAAGATTTTTTATAAAGTTTTTTCATGAAGCAGCTTTGAAAAAGCTGCTTAGGATTCTTTTTTTTACAAAAAAAAGAATGGTTTTAGCTATATAAAAAAAGTAAGGCGCCAATCAGATTTGAACTGATGCATGGAGGTTTTGCAGACCTCTGCCTTACCACTTGGCTATGGCGCCAATTTAGATGACTCGTAGGGGATTTGAACCCCTGTTACAGCCGTGAAAGGGCCGTGTCTTAACCACTTGACCAACGAGCCATAAAAAAAACTCCCCGAGCAGGATTCGAACCAGCGACCCTTCGGTTAACAGCCGAATGCTCTACCGCTGAGCTATCGAGGATTAACATAAAATATAATAACATAAAAAAAGTTACATGTCAAGAGTAAATTTAAAAATATTTTTTCTATGAAAGAATTGCCTAAAAATTTTTTTTGATGTATAATAACTAAGGGTTAGTGCTCATAGCGAAACGGATATCGCGCACCCCTCCTAAGGGTGAATTATGGGTTCGATTCCCATTGGGCACATTTATTTTTATTACATAAAGGAGTGAGTAAGGATGTTGGCATTTGCCAAGGGAGATAAAATTGTTCATCCAATGTATGGCGCTGGCGTTATTGATAATATTGAGGAGAAATCAGTAGATGGGCAAACGAAACCTTACTACATAATAAAAATTCCGATTAATGACTTACAAGTAAGTGTTTCAGTAAATAAGGCAAATTCATTGCATATGCGTCAAGTTTTAGAGAAAACAAAATTGATGGACATAATCGCTAAAGCTGAATTCAAACCTAATGCTTCTAAGAATTGGACCACTACTTATAATGAAAATTTACTAAACGTTAAATCAGGTGATATCGAAAAAGTTGCGGGCGTTTTAAAATATCTCTCACATAAAGAACGTGGAAAAACTTTATCAACTGCCGAGAAAAAATTAATGAACTCGGCAAAACAAATTGTTTTAAGTGAAATAATTTTATCGTGCGGAATAAAAAGAAGTGATGCCGAATTAATGCTTAAAAAATCAATGGATTAATTTTTCAATTTGTTTCGCAAGTTTTATAAAATTTTCAATGGTTAATGCTTCACCACGGATATTTTTGTCCAAATTATTTTGGATTAAAATATTCGTTATTTTTTGCTTTGATAATCCGTAAAAATTATCAAGACAATTTATCAAAGTTTTACGACGTTTTGAAAACGCACGCTGTACGAGCTCAAACAAAAATTTTTCTTCATGTAAACCTTTCATTGTAAATTTAATTACCATTGATTCAACTTTTGGACGCGGTAAGAATGAATTACTTGAAACTTTTGTGATTTCTGATATGTCAGCATAAAATTGTGAGAAAATTGATAATGAACCGTAAGATTTTGTTGACGGACGCGCAAAAATTCTTTCACCAACTTCTTTTTGTACCATCACAATCATCGATTGAATTTGTAATGTCAAACATTTTGTAATTACGGCTGTAGAGATGTAGTAGGGGAGATTTGAAATGATTTTTACATTTTTACTGTCAATTAATTTTTGCAAATCAAATTTCAAAATATCAGCATTTATGATTTGCAAATTTTTTTGTGCCACAAATTTTTCTTGCAAAACTTTTACTAAATCTTTATCAAGTTCTATCGCAAATATTTTATTCGCATTAAGTAAAAATTGTGTCAAAGTTCCGATGCCCGGCCCAATTTCAATTATCGTATCATTTTCAGTTATATCAACTGCATCAATAATTTTCTTGATAATATTTTGGTCAATAAGAAAATTTTGCCCAAATTTCTTTTTTATATTCAAATTATAATATTTCACAGTTTGTAGCGTATTACTTAACATTTAAATATTCTCCGTTTTTATAATTTTGTCCGTCGATTGTTAATTTAATTTTATTTGCAAAGTAAATTTTATGCCATTATATCATAGTAGTGATATAATTTTTGTGGGTGATAAAATGTACGATAAAAATGTTTCTGAATTTGCTAATAATTTTTGTATTGATGAAAATAATTATGTGATACAAATGGATGAAGAAGTTTTACCATTTATATCGCAATATGAAAAAAGTGGATATTTTACTGGCGTTGATAATACAAATTTATTTTACAGAAAATTTGAATTGGAAAATTCAAAAGCTACAGTTGTAATTGTTCACGGTTTTACGGAAAATTCTCAGCGTTATGATGAATTGATTTACTATTTTTTGAAGCAAAATTATTCGGTTTATATTTATGACCAAAGATGTCATGGTTTATCAGACAGATTGTCGGAAACTTATAACATGGTTTATATAAAAAAATTTGACGATTACGTTGAAGATTTAAATAAATTTTTAAATGAGCATGTAAAATCTTCACGAATAATTTTGTACGGACATTCAATGGGTTCAACGGTAATAATAAGATTTTTGCAGACACAAAATTTTAATGTAGACTTTTGTATATTATCGGCGCCAATGCTTGAAATTTCAACAAAACCTTACCCGCCTAAAGTTGCAAATTTATATTCTGATGCTGAAGCCGAAAAAAAATATTGTCCCGGACATAATGATTTTGATTTAGAAAATAGACTTAACAATTCCGATTATAAAAATTTTCCTCGATATATTTATAGTGTCAAAAAAGAATCCGCAAATCCAAAATTAATTACGAGTGGCGCAAGTTTCGGTTGGTTTAAAGAATCAGTAAGAGCAATAAAAAATATATTTATGCTAGAAAATCTTGCAAAAATTAAAACGCCGATTGCATTATTTCAATATGAAAATGACAAAACTGTTTTGCCAAATAATCAAAATAAATTTGCAAGTTTAGTTACAAGCTGCGAAATTTACCGAATAAATGAATCTTTGCATAATATTTATTACATGAATAACAAAATTTTAGGAACATATTTGCAAAAAGTTTTTGAACTTCTTGAACAAAAATAAAACGAACCAAAACGGTTCGTTTTTTAATAAGCAATTTTATTTTTTATTTCATCAATTAAATTTTCTATTTTAATTCTGTGTTGCTGCATAGTATCGCGTTCTCGCAATGTTACGCAATTATCATTTGGTGAATCAAAATCGTATGTGATACAAAATGGCGTACCGATTTCATCTTGACGACGATATCGTTTACCAATTGATCCAACTTCGTCAAAATCACACATAAAATGTTTGCTGAGCATTTCGTAAATTTTCATTGATGGTTCAGATAATTTTTTTGATAATGGCAAAATAGCAGCTTTAATCGGAGCCAATGCAGGATGTAATTTTAAAACATTTCGTGTTTCATCATTTAATTTTTCTTCACAATATGCATCGCACAAAAATGCTAACATAACTCTATCGACGCCAACAGATGGTTCAATACAATTAGGTGTAAATTTTTCATTTGTTTGGCTATCAAAATATTTTATATCTTGTCGTGAGTATTTTTCATGCTGCTGTAAATCAAAATTGCCACGGTCGGCAATTCCCCAAAGTTCTCCCCAACCAAATGGAAATAAATATTCAATATCGCTTGTAGCATTACTGTAGTGAGACAATTCTTCTTTTTCGTGGTCACGCACTCTGAGATTTTTTTCAGTTAAATTTAAATCTAAAAGCCATTTATAGCAAAAATCACGCCAATATGAAAACCATTTTTGACTTTCTTGTGGCGTACAAAAAAATTCAAGTTCCATTTGTTCAAATTCACGTGTTCGAAAAGTGAAATTTCCCGGTGTAATTTCATTGCGAAAAGATTTACCGATTTGGCCGATTCCAAACGGTAATTTTTTTCGTGACGTACGTAAAACATTATTGAAGTTGACAAAAATCCCTTGAGCAGTTTCCGGTCGTAAATATGCGACATTTTTATTTTCTTCAGTAACACCGATAAATGTTTTGAACATCAAATTAAATTGACGTATTTCTGTAAAATTATTTGCACCACACTCGCCGCATTTAATATTATTTTCGCGGATAAAGTTCATCATTTTTTGATTTGACCACGCTGAAATATTTTCGTTTAAATTATTATCGCGCATAAAATTTTCAATTAAATGGTCAGCACGAAATCGATTATGACAATTTTTACAATCAATAAGTGGATCAGAAAAGCCACTTAAATGTCCTGATGCTTGCCAAATTTCTGGATTCATTAATATTGAACTGTCCAAACCAACGTTAAATGATTGTTCTTGAATAAATTTTTTCCACCAAGCTTTTTTGATATTATTTTTCAATTCGACACCGAGCGGTCCATAGTCCCAAGTGTTTGCGAGTCCGCCGTAAATTTCGGAACCAGGATAGATAAATCCGCGACCTTTACACAAAGCAATAATTTTTTCCAAATCAGCCATTATAATCAACTCCCGCAACAATTATATTTCATTGCGAGGTAAATTTAAAGAAATTTGCGCGCAGTTAAAAAATGTTTAACATTGTCATAAAAAATTTTGTCAGTGATTTGTTTGCCATAAAATTTTTTAAACAAATTGTAAACATTTTTCATGTCCGCAACATTTTTTATTGAACTTGGATATTTGTCGGCGCCGTCAAAATCACAGCCCAAACAAATATTTTCTTCACCAATTAAATTTAGCAAATGGTCCGTGTGTTTTGCGATATCATTTAAATTTGCAATGCCATCCGAAATAAAATCTGAATATAAATTCAAACCGATTAATCCATTTTTTTCTTTGATAGCTAAAATTTGATCGTCGTCTAAATTTCTAGCGTTATCACAAATTTTTCGGCAATTTGAATGACTAGCGACGATAGAATTTTTTGAGAGTTTATATACGTCCCAAAAAGTTTTTACAGAGGCATGTGAGACATCGATTATCATATTTAATTCATCCATTAATTCTACAACTTCGCCGCCAAATTTTTTCAGCCCGCATTGAGATTTTACGCCGCCGGCCAAATCATTTTCATAATTCCAAGTGAGTGTGAGTAAAATTACGCCCATATCGTGAAATTTTTTTAGATTATTCAAATTGTTTTCGAGCGCTTCGCCACCTTCTATTGCCAAAAAAAATTTCATGTTCGTAAAATATGTTTTATATTTCTCAATTTGTTTTGTGTAATATTTTATAAATTCGACAGTATTATCAAATGGTTTTGCTAAATATTTTTTATCGAGCCATATCGCAAAAAATTGAATAACTGAATCGAATGTTGATAACTTTTTAATATCAACTTGGCAAAAATTTTGATAAATATCGGCGTCGTGCTCAAACATTTTCGTAATTGTATCGCAATGTAAGTCTGCAAAATTTATAGTAACCACTTCCTTTTTAAATTATTGATAAAATTTTAATGCTGATAAGCAAAATTAAAATAAGTAGGACAAAATAAAAAATGCATTCCAAAATCATTTTTACTTTTATTATATTTTCACCTTTAATTTTATTGATAATTTTATCGGCTAAAATTAAATCAGGTGGAGTTTCTTTCATAACAAATATAACTTCGTCGTAAAATTTTGACTCGTCACCTTTAATTATTATAGTTTTTTGTGGCGCTAAATTTTTTCCCATATTCGTCCCACCAATATTGTCATATCATCTTTAATAATATTTTTACTCTCATGCTTCGCATTTTCTATTATGTAATCTGAAATATCTTGTGGATTATTACTGTCTAAAGTAATTAATAAATCTAAGAGCCACTTCTTTTTATCAGAAATATTTTCGATTGTGTCAAAAACTCCATCCGTCATCATAATAATTATGTCGCCATTCCGAAACTTTTTGCTAAAAAATTCATACTCAATATTGTTTAAAATTCCTATTGGCAATGACGAGGATTTTATTGTCTGTAAAAATCCGTCACGAAATAAAAATGAAGTTGTCGCACCTGTTTTAATAAATTCACCGCTACCATTAAATAAATCGATAAAACAAATATCTAATGTTGAGAAAGAATCTTCGTTACTTTTGAGAACGAGAATGGAATTTATCATTTTGATAGCAATATTTTTGTCAAAGCCAGCTTCCATAAAATCTTCAAATAATTCTACGGTTGCAACGCTTTCAGTTTTAGCGCGACTACCAGAACCCATTCCATCTGATAAAACTAAAGCGAATTGATTATTTTTCAATTCCATAACGGAATAGCAATCTCCAGATTCATTGCTATCAATTTTAGTTAAACGTGAGACACCAGTTGTGACAAAAAATTTTTGGCGCTCAACAAATTTTAAGACAGAAAATCCACCGATAAAAGTTTGTTTATCTAGCATAATATTTTTATTTAATTCATTGCTAAGTATGGACGAAATTTTTTTTACGGTTGATTTATCGGCATGGGATTTGAAATTGATAATAACTTCGTAGCGATTGTTTTTATTTTTTATTGCAGTTATGGATTCGAAATTAAATTTTTCGAGTGCGGCAGAAATTTTTTCTTCGAGCGTATTATCAAATCGCATGTCTAAATTCAATTCATCAGCTAAATTATTTATAACGTCGGAGACGCCAAAAAGTTGTTGAGAGATTAACTCACGGCTTTCAATAATTTTATTGTTCCACGCCAAATTTATTTTGTAGATTTCAAATAATTTATTTGTAGTGTCGACAAATTTACCGAGATTGACGCAATTAGTTCTAAAATCGTCAGCGATATTATTTATGGTGACGTAGCCTTTTTTTTCGCATGCACTTAATATACCGAAGACGGTTTGATATGTATCGTAAAAATTATTTTCCCAGCAAAATTTTTTCATACTGCAATTATTACAGGTTTTAACGGCGATATTGTCAATTAATTTTGAAATATCTTTTCGGTCAAGCGATGGTTTTTTTTCAGAAATGCTGTTAAAAGTTACGGCCAATTTTTTAAATGAATCGCCAAAAGATTTTAAGCGATAGTTGACCGTATTTTTAATGTAGTCCAAATATTCGTTTTCAAGTTTATTTTTTTTGGTTACAAATTCTGTCGGCAACAAAAAAAATAATGCGGTACAAATAAAAAATTCTAAGAGTAAATTTTTTTTCATCAAAGATGGTTGAATATAAAAAATAATTGTCGGCGCGGCAAACGCCAATGTAATTATGTTTGCTAATTTATTTTTAAAAACGCCGCAAAAAATTCCGCAAGCTGCAATTATAACAATTTCATTAAAATTAATCAGCCCGCACAAATTTAAAATTATGCCTAAAATTAATCCGAACATTGAACTATAACTACTGCCATAATTATTTCCAATGACAAATAAAATAAAAATGAGAAAAATATTTAACACACAAAGATTACCGATATAAAAATCATTTGTTCCGGCAATTGTTGTGCCTAAAACAATTGCGATGCTTATTAAATCATCCGTATTCAAATTTGTTTGATTGCTGTAAAAAAAATTAAACGCCGGATTAAAAATATATACGAGAAAAAAAATTAGAAAACATTCGATAAGATTTACGAAAAGAATAAAATTTCCGCCGCCCGAAAATATTAATGCTGAAAAAATTGTGGATAAAAATATACAAAATGCTTTGACGAATAATTTTTTTTTGCCACTCATAAAAATATTTATTATCAACATGAAAAATATGCTCAATAAATATTTTCCCAAATAAATGCCGGATAACTTCGTAAATAATCCTATCGCGGTCGCTAGTGCACAAAAATAAAAATTTATACTCCCTAAAAATAATCCTAAATATGAAATCGCAAATGGATTTAAAAATTTAAAAACTACTACGCGCGATATGAAAAAATTTATCAAAATTAATGCTAATGAAATTAGCTCACGTCTATTAATTTTTGTTTGCACCGATATATTTTGCACAAGATCTCCTCCTGTGCAAATTATATTTTCGTCTGTGATAATTATTTGTAATTTTTTATCGGATTGCTTTAATTTTTATTGACAAAATTTACGCTGAATCAACGTTTTATTTTTTTATCAAAAATTAATTTGAAATAATTTTTTTGCGTTATCTTCAGTAATTTTTGCAACTTCATCATGCGAAATATTTTTTAGCTGTGAAATTTCTTCGACAACATATTTCAAATTTGATGAATCATTTCGTTTGCCACGATTTGGTTCCGGTGAAAGATATGGGCAATCAGTTTCAATTAAAATTTTTTCAAGCGGAATTTGTTCGACAACTTCCGCTAATTTTTTTGTATTCTTAAACGTTATTACGCCGCCAATTCCAATGTAAAATCCAAATTTTATATATTCCAATGCCATTTGTAAATTTCCACTGTAACAATGAATGACGCCATTTGTTTTTGCACATTCTTTTATAATTTGAAACGTATCATTTTGTGCGTCGCGGCTATGAATTATTATTGGCAAATTCATTTCATTTGCGAGCACAATTTGTTTTTTAAACAATTCAATTTGTTTATCGCGCGAAAAATTTTCATAGTGATAGTCAAGACCAATTTCTCCAATCGCTTTGACTTTTTTATGTGCGGCAAGATTTTTTAGTTTGTCAATATCATTTTCACTTTCAACATTTTCCGGATGAATGCCGACAGCAGCATAAATAAAATCAAATTTATCTGCTAACTGCAAAGATTTTTCTGAAGAATTTAAATCTGCTCCACAATTTATTATGCAATCAATTTCTTTTAAATTTGTAAGTAAATCAGTGCGATCACTATCAAATTTTGTATCATCATAGTGTGCATGAGAATCAAAATACATTTTTAATCACCTTTGGTTTTAAAAAATTTTTTACTGCATATTTTATAACTTGATGATTATAAATGATGGAGTGAAAAATTTGTATAACGATGAATCGCAAAATGATTTCGAATTTATCGTCAAATATAGTGGCGGTATTAAAAAAATTGCGGACGATTTAGATATCCCTATCGAAATTTTAAATGATAATTATGCAATCGTTTTGGCTGAGCCACAAAAAATAAATTTGTTGGCTTCATACAGTGAAATTGAATATATAGAACGTGCTAAACTTTTAGGAATCGTCAACAATTTACTTTCTTCATGTATTTCATCCGTACAAAATAATTTAGGATTGACGGGAAAAGGCACATTGATTGCGATAATTGATACGGGCGTTAATATTAAGCTTAAAGAATTTTTAAATGATGATGGCTCATCACGAATTTTATTTTACTGGGACCAAACGTTAAGTAATAATCCGCCTGATGGATTTTTGAGTGGTACTGAATATACAAAAAATGATTTGGATAAAATTTTGCAAAGTGGTGAAGATTTCGTTAGCTCAGATTTTAACGGACATGGCACGATGGTTGCATCAATTGCTGCTGGAAATGGTCGAACAAATCGAAATGTAAAAGGTGTGGCAGTTGATGCCGAACTAATTGTTGTCAAACTCGATAGTAATCGCCCGCTCACAACTCAATTAATGCGTGGCGTAAAATATTGCGTGGATAAAGCAAAAAAATTACAAAAACCTTTGGCAATAAACATAAGTTTTGGGACAAATAATGGTGCACACGATGGAAAAAGTTTGTTTGAATCGTACATAAATGAAGTTGCGCAGGAAGGTGTCCTCTCAATAATTGTTGCGACTGGGAACGAAGGTAATGCTTCTCATCATTATGCCAATAAAATTTCGCAGGGACAAACTCTTGACGTTGAATTTGTTGTGAGCGGCGGCGCGAATGCTTTATTTTTAACAATGTGGAAATCATTTGTCGATAAATTTTCGTTAGAAATAATTGCACCCAACGGACGAACAACCGGTAAAATAAATTTTAGTGAGTCCGAATTTTTAATTGACGATATCAAAGTTTATATTTTTTACAACGACCCAACTCCATATAATTTTGACCAAGAAATTTATTTTCAATTTGTAAGCACTAAAAATATGTTGACAGAAGGAACGTGGACTTTACGAATTTACGGTGAAGAAATTGTTGACGGTGAATTTAATATTTGGCTGCCGATAAACGAAGTTTCAACTGGCAATACAAAATTTTTAAATTCTACTACTGATATTACTTTAACGCTGCCGTCTACAGCTGAAAATGTTATAAGTGTTGGTGGATATGATGCAAATTTAAATTCAATGGCAAATTTTTCAGGACGTGGCTATACGCGAAACGGTTTAATAAAACCAGACATTGTTGCGCCGGCCGTCGACGTTTCAGTTATAAATACAAATGGAAATGTTGAGAGTGCATCAGGTACAAGTTTAGCCGCGCCATTTGTTACAGGTGCGGCAGCTTTAATGATGGAGTGGGGGATTGTCAAAAAAAATGACCCATATTTATACGGACAAAAATTAAAAGCGTATTTAAGATTAGGTGCGAATCGTAAAAAAAATATTTCTTTTCCGAATAATCAATGGGGATTTGGCTCACTTTGTTTGCAAAAAACTTTCGACTATTTACAAAACAGTCAAGTCTATTCCGCACAAAATTTTATTAACGGTGAGAATGCTGTAATGTCAGAAGATTATTTTGAAATGATTGTCAAGTATAACGATTATGTTGGTGACCTGTTGAAAAAATCTTCTTACATAAAAAATTGTGCCGTGTTAAATAATAATTATGTGATAATAAATGTTCCAATGGATAAAATTGAAGAATTTTTAAAAACTATTTATCCAAAAATTATTGCCGAGTGGCCCGCAATTTTAACACTAATGGATAAAAAAAGTATGGATGCTTCAGGTATTACTGCCGTACAAAATAATCCTTATTTAGATTTACGTGGTTCACAAGTTTTGATTGGTTTCGTTGACACGGGTATTGACTATACCAAAAAAAATTTTATTTATGAAGATGATACGAGTAAAATAATTTCTATCTGGGATCAGACTATTCAAGGTAATCCGCCAGAAAATTTTTGCTATGGCAGCGAATTTACTAATCAACAAATTAATCAAGCGCTTAAATCTGAAAATCCATTTGATATCGTAGCGCATCGTGATGAAATTGGCCATGGAACATTTTTGGCGTCATTAGCTGCTGGACGTGAAGATGGTGAAAATATTGGTGCGGCTCCCGATGCAGACTTGGTTATTGTAAAATTAAAACCTGCCAAAAATAATATTAGGCGTGGAAAATTAATTAGTGAGAATGCAATTGCGTTTCAAGCTTCTGATGTTCTATCAGGCATAGAATATTTATATCGAAAATCTTTACAGCTTGGTCGCCCAATTGCAATTTGTATTGGACTTGGAACAAATGATGGTGCACATTTTGGTGAATCACTTTTCGAGCAATACATAACTGATATTTCAAAACAAAAGGGTACAATTTTATGTATTGCGGCCGGGAATGAAGGTAATGCTCAAAATCATCTTCAAGGTAAATTATTAAATGTCGGTGATAAAAATGATATTGAGATAAATGTTTCACAAGGTAATGAAGGTTTTATATTTCAACTTTGGAATTTCCCGCCGAATAGAATTTCTTTGTCAGTTACATCACCAACAGGTGAATATATTGAGCGAGTTCCACCACGTGATAATTTTTATTCCACAACAAAACTAACTCTTGAGGAGACAACGGTTACTATTGGCTATGAATTCAACAAAAATAGTTTGAGTAATCAATATTCAGCTGTAAGACTTGATAAACCAACTCCGGGCATATGGACAATAACTTTATATGGTGATATAATTTTAGATGGTTTATATTATGCATGGTTGCCGGTAAAAGGATTGCTGCATGAGGGAACATTTTTTTTGAACTCAACTTCTGAGTCAACAATTACGTCGCCCGCTACAACTTCAGGAGTAATATCGGTCGGTGCTTATGACATAAGCACGAATAATTTATATGTGGCAAGCAGTCGTGGCCCTAAACAATTTAATAAATTTGCTCCATCATTTGTAGCGCCGGGCGTAAATGTAACTGGATTATATCCGAGTGGCTATGGCGTAATGTCGGGAACAAGTGTTTCTGCCGCGATAACTACAGGTGCTTGCGCTTTACTTTTACAGTGGGCAATTGTCAATAATAATTCACCGTCAATGGATACTTTAATTGCATGGAGCTATTTGATTCAGGGTTGTAGTCAGCAATCTGGTTTTATTTATCCGAATAATCAATGGGGATATGGCAAGCTTAATTTACTTAATACGTTTGAGTCGTTAAAGTTAATGCCGCTGCCATAACAATAGGAGGAACTTATGCAGAAAAATTTTAAGCATATATATATGATAGGAATTGGCGGAATAAGTATGAGCGCAATAGCAGAATATTTGACAATGAATAATTACAAAGTTTCGGGTTCAGATCGCACGGAATCATCAATAACACAGCGTTTGAGAAATAAAAATGTAAATATTTATATTGGGCATGATGAAAAAAATTTGGATGAAACAGTTGATTTAGTTGTTTATACTGCTGCGATACATGACGATAATCCAGAATTTATTAAGGCAAAAAAACTTGGCATAAAGATGGTTAATCGTGCAAAATTTCTTGGGATGATAATGGATGATTATAAATATTCAGTGGCAGTTGCTGGTTCGCATGGTAAAACTTCTGTGACGGCAATGATTTCAGAAATTTTATTGACTGCGCAAAAAGATCCGACAATATTTCTTGGTGGAATTTTATCGTCCATAAATGAAAATTTTCGTATGGGTCATTCAGATTATTTTGTTATGGAAGCATGTGAATATTGTGATAGCTTTTTGAATTTTTTCCCTAAGATTGGGGTAATAAATAATATAGATTTGGATCACGTGGATTATTTCAAAAGTTTGGAGCAAATGGAAAAATCATTTGAAAAATTTGCGCAAAATGTTAAAGATGATGGCGCTGTAATTATTAACGAAAATTATAAAAATGTAATTGGAAGTCAACAAAAAAAAGTTGTAACTTTCGGTAATGCAAACGCTGATTGGCGCGTAGAAGATTTGATTTTTGATGAAAATCAATGTGCAAAATTTTCTGCCGTGAGTAATGATTTAAGAATCGATGAAATTAAATTAAAAGTCCCCGGACATTTTAATGTTTTGAATTCACTTGCAGCAATTAGTGCAGCTTGTGAGTTACAAATAGATAAAAAATGTATAAAAAATGCGCTGGAAAATTTTCATGGCGCACAAAGAAGATTTGAATTTAAAGGAATTTTTCGCGGTGCAAAAATATTTGATGATTACGCACATCATCCAAATGAAATCAAAGAAACTATATCGGCAGTGAAAAAAATGTCGTACAATAATTTGTGGTGCGTTTTTCAGCCGCATACATATACGCGTACAAAAATGTTTTTGAATGATTTTGCAAAAGTTTTGTTTAACGCCGGGAATGTAATTTTGGCAGATATTTATGCGGCGCGTGAAAAAAATATTTATGGTATAAGTTCAAAAGATTTGGCAAATAAAATAAAAGAATTTGGTGGTAATGCAATTTATTTTGATTCATTTGACGAAATTGCAAATTATCTTGAAGATAAAATTTCAGAAAATGATTTAATTGTTACGATTGGTGCTGGAGATATTTATAAAGTTGGAGAAAAATTATTACAGATAAAATGTTAAGATTTTATTAAAAAAAAAGTAACCAAAAAATCTTTGTGTGAACTCACACAAAGATTTTTTATAAAGTTCTTTTAGTTCTTTTCTTGCAAGAAAAGAACGGTTTTATTTTTATTCAAAAGGTGATATTTATGTACAAAAAAATTTGTCACATAGTTGGTGCGGGTGAATTTGTAAATTTTTCGCCAGCTAAAAATGATATTGTAATTGCGGTTGATGGTGGATATGAATATTTGAAAAATGCGAATATAAAACCAAATCTTTTGATTGGCGATTTTGATTCGATAAAAATTATTCCAGATGAAATAAAAAAAATAAAATTACCGACGGAAAAAGATTTTACGGATACTTATGCTGCAATTTGTGAGGGAATTAAATTTGGTTGCGAAATTTTTCATATTTATGGTGGAATTGGCGGACGAATTTCTCATACGCTTGCAAATATTCAGTTGTTAGCAAATTTTTCTGCACAAAAATTAAAGTGTTATTTACATGCAAAAGATTGGACAATGACGGCAATCACTAATGATAAAATTTTATTTGACGAAAAATATAAAGGTTATATATCAATATTTTCACACACTGATAAATCATTTGGTGTAAATATAATTGGATTGAAATATGAATTACAAAATGCAATTATTTCAAATAAATTTCCTCTTGGTATAAGCAATGAATTTATTCAAAAAAAGTCAATAGTTTCAGTTGAAAATGGAACATTGATTATTGTTTGCTGAAATAAATTTGACATATGAATATTTTTTGTGATATATTACATATTAGATACAAATGTAAATTTAATTAAAAAAAGGAGTGATTTAATATGACTGAACCGATGAATGCTCATTTAAGATCTTGGGAAAAGGTAAGAGATATTATAAGTTTAAACGCTACTGGTGTATTTATGTATCCAGGTGCAGATTGTAATGAGCTTTTTTTTGCACTTACGAGTATTCTGAACTATCGTCACGCAGACTCCAAGGAAAAGACTTTAAATTTAGGAATAACTTCTTACCAGCCTTTTTATACGTTACAAATATTTTTATCAAGTGTTGGTATTAAATCTGGTGAAGAGATAAAAAGCTTGCATACGAGAAAAGAATATCCTAAAGAATTATTAAATGCAATTAATAAGTATTTTCAATTTTGTGTTGATTTTTTTAGAGAAATAGTAAAAGATTCACGTGTTTTAAATAAAATTATTTATGATAATTATTTTAATATACAAGGTCAAACAGATTTTTTAGTTGACTTTCCGAAAAAAACACAAAAACCAAAAATGTTATATGTAGATTTTCCAAGAGCTCAAGAATTTGCTGATAGTGAAACAAAACGCATTATTACTGTATGTCAGCTTGTTGCATATTATGATCATAGTTGGTTTGATTCTAGTGAACCACCGGATGAAGCTACGTGTAGATTTTGGATTGCAATTGATAGTTTATTAACAGAAGAACAAAGTAATAGATTATCTTACATTAATAATGCTGATATCAATGAATTAACTGAGGCAGAAAGAAATTTAAGGGAAAGACTTAATTCGCAAGATTTTCGCGATATGGTTATTAATTATCAAGAAAATACATTTCAAGAATTAACAAATTATACAGAGATAGTAAACGGTGAAACTATTATTAAACGTTTGCCAGATAAAAATAGATTTCAAAGGATTATGTATTTACCAGATAAAGATTTAACTACTGAAGAAAAATCTCTTAAAGATGCTTTTTTGCAAGAAGCAGCTAAAGCAAACAATTCAGAATGGGCAAAAAAATTTATTAATTCTCTTGATGAACCGAAGCAAATTGAAATGCCAAAAGAACTCCAAAATGCAATGTCAACAATTGATTCAGTGGATAATACAAAAATTAATGTTATAGTAGAAGATAATGTTTTGGATAGTATTTATGATGATTTTACAAACAAATTTTTTGAATTTGCAGAAAAAAATATGTCAAGAAAACAATTATTATCTTCATTGCATTCTAATAAAGATTTTATGTTAATGTTTTCACGGGCAAAAGGTTCAGGATTTTTAAAATATTGTTCTAGTGGAGAAATAACAGCAAAAGATTTTAAAAGTGAAGATGATTTTATTCAGGCTATTAGTTCCCAATTGAAAATTTATCCTGATGATAAGCGGCAAGAAATTTTAAATAAACTTTTAGATAAAAAAAGTAAATTAAGTCCTAGTATTAAAGAAAAATTAGAAATTGAATTTTTAGAATTACAAGATATAATGTTCGGCAATGCTCCTTTAAATGAAAAAACTTTACCAAAATTTTTATCTGAAATATATTTAATTTTTGGAAACGATTATGAAACAGCTTTTGCGATTTTAAAAAATTTTCAAAATGTTGCAGAAATTGATCCTTATGTGAAAAATTTTCTTAATAAGTACAAAATTGAAATATTTCATATATCAATATTGAAAAGTTTAGATGTAAAAGGTGATTCTGATGAAATATTTAATATTATGTCAAAAGATTTACAAGAAAATCCACAACAAAAATTACATCATCCTTTAATATCAAGAAATAGTAATAATAAAACTGAAATGAAAAAATCACAAAAAACAAAAGTAAACACAAAAGATTCAATTTAAATTTATTTATTGCCAAAAAAACTATTTAACGTTTTTAATTTTATTAATAAAAAAGCAGCTGATAAATTATTTTTTATCAGCTGCTTTTTATTTAAGTTAACCAATATTTATTATTTATTTTCTAACAACGATTGTTCATATTCAGATGAAGGTTTGTTGTTTAATTCATTTAAAGCAGATTTAATATTACAACGCCAAAGTAAATCTTTTGCGGTTTCCTTTTCTACGTCTTCTTTATAACGTCCTGCTTCTTTAGCTTTAGAAATATTCTCTAAAGCTTTTTTCTCTCTATGTTCATCAACTTTTACACTAAAACGAATTAAAAATATTAAACCTGCAATTGCTAATGCAAAGCCTGTAATTGCTAAAGCTGCAAGTCCAATTTGTGGTATAGCAGCCAAACAAGCTGCACCTACACCAAAAAATGTTCCAATTGCAGTTGAGGCTCCGACAAACGCGCTTCCAAGTCCAACACCAATTGCTTGACCAACAAAACCCAAATCGCAAAGTTCATATATTCCCCAAAAAATAAGAGCAATTACAGCAATAACCAAAAAAGCAAGGACAATAATTAATAAAATTTCACCACCATCTTTATCACATGAGCCACAACCTCCCATACAACAAAATATAGGACCACAACTGTTATCTTCGTGCTTATAATCTTCTTGTGTAATAGGAGTAAGAGTTTTTATTTCATTATTGTCTGTTTGGGAAAAATTATCTTGTTTATAATTTTTGTCTGTTTTATTTTCCATAACATATCTCTCCTTTTATGTACAATTAATAAAATTATTATAACAGAATTTCAATTAAATATCAATAAGAGTAAGTTTTGACACAAAAATAAGAGCCAAAAAATTTTTCTTGGCTTTTATTTTTTATTGCGTATAATATTTGATGGATAGAAATTTTGGAGATGAAAAGATGAAAATTTTAGTCAATTGGTTTAATACTTTTATACTTTTATTTATATTTTCTGTGCTAATGTTTTTTTTATTTTGGCCGTTTATTATTATTGGTGATTCAATGCAAAATACTTTACAAAATCATGATCGTATTTGTGCATCACGATTATTATCTAAATTTGATTTAAAACGTGGCGATATTATTATTTGCAAACATGGCGGAAAAATTATTATTAAACGTATAATTGCATTGCCATCGGAAAAATTATCTATCAAAAATAATTTAGTTTATATCAATGAAAAAATTTTGAATGAGCCATATGTTCGTGGCACTACGACAAATGATATTGATATTATTTTAAACGCTGATGAATATTTTATTATGGGTGACAACAGAAATTTTAGTGTTGACAGCAGAATTTTTGCTCCGATAAAAAAATCGGATATTGTTGCAAAAGCTTTATTTAAATTTTTCCATAAACTTGAATCTATTAATTATAATTGGGAGGATAATTAATGAAAATCCGCAAGGAATTTTGGTATATTAATTTCGGATTGCTCTTAATTGCTTTAGATATCCATCTTTTTAAAACTCCAAATAATTTTGCATTAGGTGGCACTAGTGGTATCTCAATTATTACTCGCTATTATTTTCCTAATATTCGTATTGGCTCTTTAATGTTCGTATTAAATTTAATTTTTCTTTTGTTCGGTTATTTTATTTTAGGGAAAAAATTTGTCGTTAATACTATTTATGGTTCATTCGTTCTTTCATTAATGGTATGGCTATTAGATATCTTTTTCCCAATTAAATCGCCATTGACAAATCAAAAATTAATGGAGCTCGTTTACAGCGTATTTTTACCGGGGGTTGGAAATGCTATCGTTTTCAGTTATAATTCTACTACCGGTGGAACGGATATATTGGGCAAAATAATTAGCAAACTTTTTAAAATCAAAATTAGTATTTCAATGTTAATTCTGGATTTTATTATTGCATTTTGTACGGGATTATTTTTTGGCGTTGAAACTTGTTTGTTCTCAATTCTTGGTGTATGTCTTAAATCTTTTGTGCTTGATTCCGTGATGGAAAGTATTCATGTCTTTAAAATTTTAGTTATAATAACGGAGAAAAGTGATGACGTAAAAAGATTTATATGCGATAATATTCATCGTGGTGCAACAATTCATAGAGCCAGTGGTGCATTTACGCAAAAACAATACGACGTAATTACGGTAATATTGTCACGAAATCAAGCAGCTGTATTGCAAAATTATATAAAATCGATTGACCCGAAAGCATTTATTTCGATTACGAATTCATCACATATAATTGGGAATGGGTTTGACCGATTTGATTAATTTATTTTACAAAGGAGAAATAAAAATGAAATTTAAAAATTTTTTACTGTTTATTTTTATTATTTGTATTGCTATCGGAATAAATTTTATGGCATATTACGGTGTTGGGCCCAAAAATTTATTCAGTATCAAAAATATAAAATTAGGTTTAGATTTACGTGGCGGCGTCTCAATAATTTATCAAGCTGATAAAGAAAATCCGACAACAGCGGAAATGAATTCAGCAAAATCGTTGCTACAAGGACGACTCGATAGAAAAAATTTTACGGAAGCACAAGTTGCAATTCAGGGAACAAATCGTATACGCGTTGATATTCCCGGAGTTGAAAATGCGGAGGAAGCTGTGGATGAAATTGGTAAGACTGCACAATTAATTTTTTGCGATGAAAATGGACAAGTTTTATTGTCAGGTTCTGAAATAAAAAATGCTAGCAAACAAGTCGCACAAAAAGATAATAAAACTGAAATAATGGTTGCTTTGGAATTTACGAGTGAAGGCCAAAAATTATTTGAAGAGGCAACTGAAAAAAATATTGGCAAAAGAATTTGTATTTGCCTCGACGATGCAATAATAAGTATGCCAACTGTTCAACAAAAAATTACCGGAGGTAATGCAACGATTACGGGCGATTTTACTGCAAAATCAGCTGAAGAATTGGCGGCATTGATTCGTGCAGGTTCATTGCCATTTAATTTAAAAATTATAAATTTGGATAATGTTGGAGCAAAACTTGGAGCTGATGCGCTCGAAACAAGTTTAAAGGCTGGAGTTCTCGGAACATTGCTTGTAATTTTATTTATGCTTATCTTTTACAAAATTTTTGGATTTGCAGCCGATATTGCATTGTTCATTTATGTAGGTTTGGTTCTGTCATTGTTGAGTTTATTTTCAGTTACTTTAACTTTGCCGGGCATCGCCGGAATTATTTTATCTGTTGGTATGGCAGTCGATGCGAACGTAATTATTTTTGAGAGAATAAAAAACGAATTGGAAAACAAAAAAAGTATACGTGCGTCAATTAAATCAGGTTTTGCTAAAGCTTTTTCCGCTATCTTTGACGGCAATATCACAACTCTTATCGCGGCTTTGGTTTTATATTGCTTCGGCTCAGGCCCGGTAAAAGGTTTTGCACAAACTTTATCGCTTGGAATTATTATTTCAATGTTTACGGCGCTCATTGTTACACGCTTTATAATAAACAGTTTGGTTGGAATGGGATTGAGCAATGTGAAATTTTTTGGAGTGAAAGGAGAAATTTTAAATGAAAATAGTAGAAAACAAAAATAAATTTTTTTTGCTGTCACTTATAATAATTTTGGTTGGCATAGCGTTCATGATTTACAATTATGTGAATGGCAATGGTATTTTTAATTATGATGTTGAATTTTCTGGCGGGACGTCAATTCGTATCGACATCGGTAAAGATTTTTCAAACGAAGATATTGAGAAGACAGTTTCAAAAATTACGGGGCAATCATCTGCGCAAATTCAACGTGTTTTAAATAAAAATCAAGTTATGATAAAAATAAAATCGACGGATAAAAAAGTTCGTGATGATTTAATTGATGAGCTCGCAAAAAATTATGGATTTGATAAAAAATCTGTAGCTATTTCGGATATTAGTGCGACTATCAGCAATGAAATGCAACGTAGCGCAATAATTGCTGTAGTGCTCGCATGTTTGGCAATTTTGATTTACATTTCAATTCGCTTCAAAAATATAAAAACTGGTTCGTGTGCTGTTATTGCTCTTTTACACGACACAATCATTACAATATTAAGTTACGCTGTCTTTCGTATTCCACTGAATTATTCTTTTATTGCTGTTGTTCTTACAATTTTAGGCTATTCAATAAATGCAACGATAGTAATATTTGATCGAATGCGCGAGAATAAAATGTTTAATATAAAGGATGAGACAGAACTTGTTGATAAAAGTGTTATGCAAACTATGCGGCGTTCACTTTTTACTTCATTGACAACTTTACTTTCTATTATTTGTTTATATTTTATGGGCGTGGCGTCAATTAAAGATTTTTCATTGCCAATTATAATCGGAATAATTTGTGGAACTTACTCCTCAATTTGTATTGCAACGTCACTATGGTTTGTTATGAATAAAAAATCGGTATAAAAATGGGATGCGAAAATGCATCCCATTTTTTTTATATTTCTGGCTCAAAATTATTACATTCGGTATCTTTTTTATGACGTGCTTCAAAATTTGATTCGCCAACTTCGATATTGGGCAATGTACAAAAATTATTTTTATTATTATGGCGGCAATTAATAACTTTGCATTGAATTTCCTGATTTGGCATTTTATACACCTCCATTCGTTAAATATTATTGACAGTGCCAAAAAAAATATACAAGTTCTAAAGATTTTTGAAGTGAATAAAACAATATAGGTGAAGTAAATGAGATATCGCAAGCCAGATTATGTTACTAATTTTTTGTCAATATTTTTTTTAATATTACTAGGTGCATTAGTGCATAACAGAGTATATATCAAAACAATTGTACCAAAAGAAATTATTGCAGCATTTCAAATGCCTTATAAAACTTTTGCTAAGCTTCAAACCCTTTCACAAAAATATAATATTCCACTCGAGGAAATCTTAAGTGTTTATTCGCTTGAGAATAAATTTTTCCCGAATAAATCAAATATTGAACCTGAGGATGAAATCGAAAAAAATTTAATCGTAAATTACAATACGATTAAAAAAAAGTATAAAAATATTCGACAATATACACGTATGTTTAAAAATATTATTGACGAAATTAAATGTTTTCCGATACAAAATGGTAGCGATTATATTTTTGGCGATAGCTGGGAAAGAAAAACGAATAGTAAAATCCCACAAGGCTGCGATATTTTTGACCGCGAAAATATTTCTGGCCGTATTCCAATTATAAATGTAAGTGATGGCGAAATCGCAAATATATGTTGGGATGATAATCTCGGCTATAATATTGAAGTAAAAACTTCGAGCGGTAACGTTTATTTATATTGCTGTTTGGAAAAATTTGCAGACGGTCTCGAAAAAAATTCAAAAGTAAAAGCCGGACAAACTTTAGGATATATGGGTAAGAAAGAAAATTTTGTACATTTACATTTTTGTATAAATCCAAAGGTAAAATTTGCGGACAAAAATTTTTTTATCGACCCATATTTATTTTTACGAATGGTTGAAGCGAAAAAGAATTAATGTTCAACAACCGCGACAAAATTTTCTTTTACACCCAAAACATTTATACCTTTATTCATATAATTTTTTACTGACTCAATTATTTCTTGACTGATAATTTCGCCGGGAATTATTAGTGGAATTCCGGGCGGATAAACTGTAATATAATCGGCACTGATTTTATTTAAGCTTTTTTCTAATTCTATATACTGTTTGCTTTTTAAATTCGTTTGTTTTACCGAAAACGCAGTTTTTAATTTTACAGGAGTTTCTTGCTTGAAATTTAATTTTTTATATTCACAATTTTTTTCGAGATAATCAATTGCATGAATTAATTTTTCAAATCCTAAATCGGTATCGGCAATCGAAGAAAGCGCTACAAAATGATTTAAACCTTGCATTTCAATTTGTATAGAAAATTTATCGCGTAAAATTTTTTCTGCATTTATATTTGAGTTCACGAAAAAAGTTAATTTGCTGATATCTAAATCATTAAATCCAAAATTTTTTACGTCAAATTTATTTACAAGATTGATTATTTTATTGTCAGATAAAATATTTCGTATATTTTCTAATTTTTTCACATATTTGTCAAAAAAATTTGGCTGAGAAATTTTTTTAAGTGTGCTATCAATTATGCTCATAAAAATATATGAGGGGCTTGACGTTTGAAACATTGCTAAATATTTTTTTACACTTTCTGTATCAATTAAATTGCTGTTCATATGTAAAACAGCGCTTTGCGTAAGACACGGCAGAGTTTTATGTAAACTATTAATGATAATATCTGCTCCGGATTTTATCGCTGGGAGCGGGAATTTTTTATGAAAAATAAAATGTGAGCCATGCGCTTCGTCGACAATTAAAATTTTTTTGTATTGATGTGTGAGCTGTGAAATTTTTTTTACATCTAAACAAAATCCTTCATAGTTTGGACTTGTAATAAAAACCGCTTTAACTTTACTTTTTTGGCGCAATAAATTTTCTAGTTCGTTATAATTTATTGCATTCCAAAAATTTTTTCCGTATAAATAATGCGCGCGAACACCGGAAAGTTCCAGTGCATTATAAAAACTTTTGTGACTGTTACGCATCGCAATTATTTCATCATTTTCATTACAAATTGAAAAAATTGCCGACATAACAGCTGAACTCGCTCCGTTTACAACAAAAAAACTTTCGTAGCAGCCAAAAATTTTTGCACAATTTTCCTGTGCATCTTTTATAATTCCGTTTGGGTTATGTAAATTATCTAAACCGTCAATTTCCGTCATGTCTAAATTTAATAAATCTTGGCCGATAAAATTTTTATTGCGCTTGTGGCCAGGCATATGAAATGGATATAAATTTTTTAGCTGCAAAATTTTTTCTTCCAACTATTTTGCTCCTTTCTGGTAAAATATTTAAGGTGAGAAAAATGAAAAAATGGATTATAAATAAAAATGACGCTGATTTGGAACTTATGTCAAAAGTTTTAAAAATTGACCGCCAAATCGCAAACATATTAGCTAACAGAAATATCCGTACAAAAAATACCGCGATTAAATTTTTAAATCCAAATTTGAAATTTTTACACGATACGCGCGCGATGAAAGACATGGATAAATTAATTGACATAATAAAAATTGCGGTTGCTGAACATAAAAAAATTACAGTTTATGGCGATTATGATGTCGACGGAGTTATGAGCACAGTCATTTTATTTAAAACTTTATTAAAGATTAATGCTGATGTCGACTTTTATTTGCCATCACGTACGGACGACGGTTTCGGATTAAATATCAATGCGATAGATAAAATTTATAAAAATGGTACGAAATTGATAATAACTTGCGACAATGGAATTGCAGCTGTAAAAGAAATTGAACACGCAAAAAAATTGGGAATAAAAATTATAATCATTGACCACCATTCACCAAACACTGATGCCGAAAAAGATATTTTGCCGGAAGCTGATGCCATTGTCGATAACAAACAAAAAGATTGCCAATATCCTTTTAAAATGTTGTGTGCCGGTGGTATGGTTTACAAAATTTCAAAATTGTTGCTTGATGAATTTAAAGTGGAATTTGACGACGATTTTCTTGTGTTCGCCGCAATTGCAACTTTATGCGATGTTGTTCCGCTCATAGATGAAAATCGTATTATTGCAAAATGTGGACTCGATTTGATAAACGACAAAAAAGTTAAAAACAAAGGACTTATTTCGCTTCTTAAATTCAACAAAATTTATAATCGCAAAATTAATGCTGACGATATTGCTTTTATAATCGGACCGTGTATAAATGCGTGTGGGCGAATAAAATCTGCCAATCTCGCCGCAAAATTATTTTTAACGGAAGATGAAGAACTTGCGTTTGAAATTTGCCAATTAAATGATGAACGAAAAATAATGACAAAAGAGGCATGCCGTGAAATTTTCCAAGAGCTTGAAAATTATGATTTAATACAAAATCCAGTGATTGTCTACTATAATAATAATATTGCGGAAAGTATTGCGGGGATTGTTGCGGGGAAAATCAAGGAAAAATATTATCATCCGGTAATTTTTTTTACTGATAGTAATAATATAATAAAAGGTTCGGCGCGCTCGATTGACAGTTATAATATGTTTGATGAATTACAAAAATGTCGTGATTTATTTTTAAAATTTGGTGGCCATACAATGGCGGCAGGAATATCGATGCAAAAAGAAAATTTTGATTTGTTAAGTGAAAAATTAAATTCTAATTGTCAATTAAGCAGTGATGATTTTGTCGCAAAAATAAATATCGATGCAAAACTTGACATCGATAAGATAAATTATGATATCGCAAAAAAATTAATGGTACTCGCACCGTTTGGCCATAAAAATCGTGAGCCACTTTTTATTTGTCAAAATGTTCATGTTGAAAAATTAAATGCGATCGAGGATAAAAATACTCTTATATTTTCTTTGTGCAAAAATAAAAAATCTATCAAGGCAATTTGTTTTGGTATGTACGAGCAATTCCATGAGCAACTTTTATTTCATTACGATAATTATGAGAGTGTGAAAATTTTAAACGGTGTCTTGAAAGATATTGACTTGGTCCTCGACATAGTTTACAGTATAGAAATAAATGAGTTTAATAATGATATTTGCTTGCAGTTACGACTGAAAGATTTTATGATCGAAGGAGATTAATATGGATTTAAAAAAAGTAATAAGAAACATAAATGATTTCCCGCAAAAAGGTATTTTGTTCTACGACATAACTACTATTTTAAATTCACCCGACGCACTTAGTTTTGCAATTGATAAAATGGCTGAAAAGATAAGCGATATCGATTTTGATTTAATTGCGTGCCCAGAATCTCGTGGATTTATTTTCGGTATGCCATTGGCATATAAATTGAAAAAAGGTTTTGTACCGGCGCGAAAGGCCGGAAAACTTCCGTATAAAATTGTAAGCAAATCATATTCGCTTGAGTATGGCACAAATTCCATCGAAATTCATGCTGATGCAATAAAGCCTGGACAAAAAGTTATTATAGTTGATGATTTATTAGCAACCGGTGGGACTTGTAAAGCGTTAGCGGAATTAATAGAAGAAGTTGGAGGAGAAGTTGTAGCCATAGAATTTTTGATAGAGTTAAAAAATTTAAATGGTCGTAAAAATTTATTTAAGTATCAAAATATTTTGTCAGTGATAGATTACTGATTTATTCATCATTAAGTTTTAAAACGCTCATGAATGCGGATTGTGGGATTTCAACATTTCCAACTTGCCGCATTCTTTTTTTACCTTCTTTTTGTTTTTCAAGCAATTTTCTTTTACGAGAGATATCGCCGCCATAACATTTTGCAAGAACATCTTTACGCATAGCACTAATTGTTTCGCGTGCAATTATTTTATTTCCAATGCTGGCTTGAATAGGAATTTCAAATAATTGACGCGGTATCAAAGTTTTTAATTTTTCTGCCATTTTTCGGCCGCGTTCATAAGCTGTTGAGCGATGCACGATAAATGATAATGAGTCGATGATTTCACGGTTAATCAAAATATCTAGACGTACCAAGTCAGATTCTTTATACTCAATTAATTCGTAATCAAAAGAAGCATAGCCACGACTACGCGATTTTAAAACGTCAAAAAAATCATAAATGATTTCATTCAACGGCAAATGATAAATAATTTTTACGCGCGTAGCATCTAAATATTTCATGTCAATATAAACGCCACGCCGTTGCTGACATAATTTCATAATTGCACCAATATAATCTTGCGGTAAAATAATTTCCGCTTTTATTATCGGTTCTTCTATCTTTGAAATTTTTGTTGTGTCGGGCAAATCACACGGATTCGATAAATTTATACAACTTCCATCTGTCAAGTAAACTTTATATACAACGCCAGGTGCCGTAGTAACCAATTCTAAATTATATTCGCGCTCGAGACGTTCTTGAATAATTTCAAGATGTAAAAGCCCTAAAAATCCACAACGAAATCCAAATCCTAAAGCGGCAGAAGTTTCTGGTTCAAAACTTAGTGACGCATCATTTAAACTTAATTTTTCGAGCGCATCACGAAGCATTGGATAATATGAACTGTCAGAAGGATAAAGCCCGCAATAAACCATAGGTGTAACTTTTTTGTAGCCGGGCAATGGATTTTCAGTAGGTGTATAAAAATCTGTAACAGTGTCGCCAATTTGTGTGTCGCGAACATTTTTTATGCTTGCTGTAAAATATCCAACATCGCCAGCTTTTAATTCATTGCATGGAACAAATTTACCGGGTGAAAAAAATCCAACTTCAATTACGTCAAAGGATTTTTCTGTCGCCATAAATTTTATTTTTGAGCCGGCAGATATTTTTCCGTCAAAAATGCGCAAAAAAATAATAACGCCGCGATAAGCGTCATATATTGAGTCAAAAACCAAAGCTTTGAGCGGTTTATTTTCATCGCCGTTTGGTGCAGGAATGTCATTGACAATTTTTTCAAATACTTGGTCGATATTGATATTGGCTTTAGCGGAAATGAGTGGTGCATTTTCCGCATCAATTCCAATTATATTTTCGATTTCATTTTTTACGCGCTGAGGGTCAGCACTCGGTAAATCAATTTTATTTATAATGGGGACAATTTCTAAATTATCATTGATAGCGAGATAAACATTGGCAATTGTTTGAGCCTCAACACCTTGTGCGGCATCAACAACTAAAATTGCACCTTCACACGCCGCCAAACTTCGTGATACTTCATAATTAAAGTCAACATGTCCGGGCGTATCAATTAAATTCAAAATATAATCTGCGTTATTAAAATTGTAATGCAAACGTACAGATTGTGCTTTAATTGTAATTCCACGTTCGCGTTCCAAATCCATATTGTCCAGAACTTGATTTTGCATTTGACGTTCAGAAAGCAGGCCAGAATTTTGAATTAATTTGTCAGCCAAAGTTGACTTTCCATGATCGATATGGGCAATGATACAAAAATTTCTAATAAATTTTTGTCGCATTTTTTCACCTCTTACCAAGATTTTAATAGAAATATTCTTTTTGATTTTGTGGATTTTTTTCGCCGCCACTTTTTACTTTCATATTATATAGATTTTTAATAGTTGAAATAACGAAATCCAGCTCATAAACATTCAGAGTGCGAAGTAAACTATTGATAGCAGAAATTTTATCATTGTAAGTATCATTTTTACGTTCGCACATTTTTAATTTTTTATCGGAAATAATATCGTCGAGAGTAATTTGAAAAATATCGCAGATATCCGACAAAAGTTTGATATTTGTACCGCGTTGACCGCGCTCAATTAAACCAATAAAACTTTGTGAAACATTTAGTATCGAAGCAAGTTCTTCCGATGACATATTTCGTTTTAAACGTTCATTGCGAATTCTTTCGCCAATAATTTTTTTCATATCTTTCATAAAAATCACACCTTTTTATGATTATAACGGGGTGGCGAATAAAAGTTCAACAATTTTATTTTGGGCAAAAAAATCCTGAAATAAAAAAATCTTTGCCAAATTTATTTTGCGTATCCATATCAAATTCTTTTTCCAATTCAAAAGTTTTCGGATTATAGCGATAAATTTTTTTACGGTCAATCGAATAAATTTTATTCTCATAAAGATAAATTTGGTAAGGTGCATTTTGAATTTCAAACAAATTTAATTGTTGCGTGTCAAGATTATAAACGCTCAAAGTTTTTCCATTTTGATGCCAATCTTCATGCGAAATAATCAATTTGTTTTTATAATGTAAAATTTGTTTTGGGCAAATATCTTGCAACATTATTTTTTTTATTTGTCCTGTTTTCAAATTATATTTACATAAAATATTGCTGTCGGTTTCAAAAAAATTGTCATTTATCTGCGAATAGGTTGTAAAAAAAATTTCGTCGCCTATTTGAATCGAATCATATTCTCCAATTCCACAATTTGTTATGTCAATTGATTTTGATATTGTCATAGAATTTGTCTCGATTATATAGATAAATGAGTTACCGAATGCAAACAATTTGTCGTTAAAAATTTTCATGTGAGTTATATAAGTATCAGGAATAATTAATTTTTGGAGAGTGTGCGATTTAATTTCATATTTTACAATGCTTGCATCTCTCGTGCAGTTTGCGGCATAAATATTTTTTTCGTCAACAGTAAAACATGTATTAAATTTTTGGCGAACATTATGTAATTTATATTTGCCGTTTGACAAATCAAATTCTGCAATTTGAGATTTCAGCCAAAGGTCAGTTCCTTTTACATTCATAAAAACTTTGCCATTATAAATTTTAGGGAAATCCCAACATTGTGAAAGTCCACCACAATTTATTTTCATTGTGGAAATTACGTTAAAATCTTTGTCCAAAAAAGTTATGTATGATTTTAATTTTGCCGAACTTATTTGTATGACAGCAATGTCAAATTTATTTGGATATTTTCCGCTCGGTTTATTTATGTAAAAAATTAAAAGTGCGATGAAAATAAAAATCCACAAAAATTTTTTACTCATATTTTGCATCCTTGTAGTAAATTAAATTTGTCGCGTACTCATCGTTTAAAAGATTTACCGGAAATAATATTTGTGGATGCTTCGGTGCTATATCAATTTTATTTGTCATGTAATATGCCGCCCAAATTATTTGTGTGCAGTAAAAATTTTTCGCTTTGAGATTTTTCCATGTATTAAATAAAATGTTGTAATTTTTTCCGATTTGTTTTTGGGCCCAATTTGCTGCATCGTTACAATTTTTTGGTGTCGCATTTTTCGGAATTACGCAATAGCAAGTAACTTTGCTCGTATCCCAATCATTTGGACCGTAATGAACGCCGCCGAATGGACTTGCTTGAATAACTTGGCGTGAATTTAAAATAATTGCTGCATGTCCGACGAATGGAAATAATCCAGTTAAATTATCTTTTGTAACTAAAATTGCGCCTTTCATATTTCGTGGATATATAAAATTTGATGTAAGATTTTTGCAGCGTTTTCTTACATCATTCCATGATTTTGTTTCTATTTGAGTGAGTTCCGTGTATTTCAAATAATTTAGTGGCATACAAAAAATTGTGATGGAAATTAAACCGGCAAAAATTTTTTTATTCAAATAAAATTTTTTTGGCCAAAACTTTTGGAACCAAAATTTTTTTTCTTTCGTCATATTTTTTTCTCCGTTAAATTTATTATTGTAAAATATTATCAAAGCAAATTTTAAAATTCAACAGGAGAGTATTAAGCATGAAAAATATAAAACTTATTGCCCAAAATAAAAATGCCACATTTAACTATTTTATTGAGGAAAAATTTCAGGCCGGCATCGAACTTAAAGGTACGGAAGTAAAATCGCTACGAAATTCTCGTTGCAATATAAAAGATAGTTTTGTGAAAATAAAAAATGGTGAGGCTTTTATTATTAATATGCATATAGCGGCGTACGAACAAGGAAATATTTTTAATTGCGATCCATTACGTACCAGAAAATTATTATTGCACAAATATGAGATAAATAAAATGCAAAAAGCTATGCAACTACAAGGCTATTCAATTGTTCCATTAAAAATTTATTTTGAGGCGAGTCTAGCAAAAATTGATATTGCGATTGCAAAAGGTAAAAAATTATTTGACAAACGATATGATATTGCGAAAAAAGATATGCGTCGTGAAATGGAACGCGATTTTAAAAATAAAAATTTATATTTTTAAGCGCAATAAATTTTTAAGTTCGCTTACCGAAATACATCCAACCATTATGATTGAAAAAATATAAATGATGCCAAAAAAAATTGCGAGCAAAAATAATCCAAAAATATTTGACATAACTAAAAATTGTGCGCTAACTAATTTGGTGATGAATCCGGCAAATAACATTGCTAAAAATGGTTTCAAAATTAATTCATCAAATTTTAAATTGATGCTTATACTTTTTGTCACCATATGTAAATCTAACAAGCATGAAATTATTAAACTGATGAACCATCCAATGATAAATGCGTCGATGCCGCGATAGGGAATGATAAAATATATAAAAAAAAGATTTATGAACGATGCGAATAAATTATTTTTGAAAATAAAAAGTTGGCGTCCTAATCCGTTCAATATCCCTGACAAAACAATTTGTAGGTAAAGCATTGGACACATAAATCCTAAAAGTTTTAATATGTGTGAAATATTTTGCCGATAAATATACATTCCAATTTCATACGAAAAAGTTGTGAAAAATATTGCCGCGCCTAATCCAATAATTGATGTGAATAAAATTGCTTTCGAAACTGTGGAATTTATCTGTTTGTGATTCTTTATTATATACGCTTGAGAAACTTCCGGAACCAGTGAAATTGAAAGCGATGTCAAAAAAACTGACGGAAAATAAATTAATGGCATTGCCATCGCTGTAACTTTTCCATAAATACTTATTGCGTTTTCAAATGAATAGCCACTGTAAACTAAACGTTGCGGAATCAAAATATTTTCCAATGCTGACAAAGCTGACGCAGTAACTTTGTTTGCAGACAGTGGAATTGTCATTGAAATTATCAAAGAAAGTGAAGCGAAAAAATTAATTGATGGACGATATTTTTTAAATTTCTCACTAAAATTTTTATAAGCGAAGTAAACGTAAACAAATGAAAAAAATTCACCGAGCAATATTCCCGTTATTGCCAGTGCACAAGCATGTTCACGATTTATACGGTCAATAAAAAAATAAATTACACCCATATGAATTAATTGCTCGAGAACTTGACTAATTGCCGGAACTAATGATTGCTGCATGCCGAAAAAATATCCACGAATACATGAGCCTGCTGCCATAAATGGAAAACTAAATGCCAAAATTTTTAGCGATAAAATTGTTCGTGTATCACGAAAAAATAATGCGGAAAAATTTTGCGCGCCAAAATATAAAATTATGTTCAAAAAAATTCCGATTGCGACCGAAATAAATAAACTTTGTTTCAAAATCCGCGACATATTTCCAAATTCTTTTTTAGCTTTTTCTTGTGCCACAAGTTTTGAAATGGCAGTAGTAAATCCGGCACAGGATAAGCTCCACGCCAAAGTATATACGGGGAGAATTAATTGATATAGTCCAACACATTCGACACCCATTGCATTTGTCATATAAATTCGATATAAGAATCCGAGAATTCGCGTAATTAATCCGGCAAGAGATAAAATTGCGGCGCCTTTTATCATATTTTTCATCGCGTGGCTCCTTTTATATTTATAAAAAAGGATATTCGCGCGACAAATGGAATATGATTTATAAATAGGTGATGAAAATGTTAATAATTTGTGCGAACAAAATGCGACTAAAGCTATATGCGTTGATATTACTGAGCGGATTTTTATTACCGATGATGGTAAAAGTGTTAAAGGCGGAAAGTAATCCGTGTTATGTGGCAATAATAATTGATGATTTTGGAAATGGTTCGCCCGATACAAAAGATTTTTTGGAATTAGAAACAAAATTTACGGCGGCGATAATGCCATCATTAGAGCATACAGAATCGGATGCCGAAGCATTAAAAAATTGTGGTAAAGAAATTATTTTGCATATGCCAATGCAGCCACACAAAGGTAAAAAATCATGGCTTGGACCAAATGGTTTGACAACAGATTTAAGCAATGAGCAAGCGAAAAAAAATATTTATGACAGTCTTGCGCAATTGAAGTATGCCGTTGGTATTAATAATCATATGGGTTCAAAAATAATGGAAGATGAGCGGTTGCTTGACATTTTGTTTAAAATTGCGAGTGAAAAAAATTTAATTGTTGTGGATAGTAAAACAACGCCAAAATCAAAGGCAAAGATGTTTGCAGAAAAATATAATGTAAAGTTTTTTGAGCGCGATATGTTTATCGACAGCAAAGATATTAATAAAGTTCGTGAAAATTTGAAGCGGACAATTGAAATTGCAGCGAAAAAAAATTTTGCAATAGCAATTGGACACGTCGGACCGGCTGGCGGTAAAATTACAGCCAGAGCGATAAAAGAAATTTATGATGAATACAAAAATAAAAATGTAAAGTTTGTAATGCTTTCTGAACTTGCAAAAATAAAATCTGTTGCAATCAATTGCAACAGATAAATTTATAAGCAATATTTTTATTCGTGACACGAAATTTAAGAGATTTATAATTTTGATTTAATGACAAATCTTTTTTATATAGAGAACCAATGTTTATATAACGTACACCGTCTTTTACGTTTACAAAATCATTTTCCGCGCAACTGAACAAAACAAAAACATTTTTGCCATTATTGACAAAAGTTTTAAGCAAATCGTGAAAAATTTCATATTCTTTATTTGGAACGAACGATGCAGGATTTTTGTCAAGAATAATTATTACGTGGTCGGAATTATTATTTTTTACATCATTTTCGAGGTTTTGCCACTGTTTAATGTTTGTTTTAAATAAGCAACCTTTTTCGGCCGTCATGTTTACAACGCAAATATTTTTATATGTGTTTACGAAGTAATTATTTTGCTGCTTAAAAATGTTTCCATCAAGATTTTCATCAAAATTTTCGACAAATAAACCTAACGAATCTTTTTTGTAAGGTGCCAAAACTTTATCAAGATTTTCTTTGTAATTGTCAGATTTTTTATTTGTATTTGCTGACAAATTTCCAAAGCAAAAGATATCAAAACTTTCTTGCGAATTTTCAACATCATTGAAATCAACATTTAATTTATCAGAGAAACTTTTATTTTGTGGAACATTTGTTTTTTGTAATCCATCAGTAAAAATACCTTTTAAACTTGTTAAGCAGAAATTGTGAGTATTACTGTCGGAATTTTCAGTTGCAATAACGTAAATTTTTTTTAACTTAAGATTTTTGCCAGAAATATCTATAGTAATATTTTTTTGACATTCCCAATCAATTTTTTTTGCTAAATCAAAAATCAAATTATCTCCGTTTTCATTTGTTAATAAAGCTTTTAAAGCTGCTTGCGATTTATCTGCGTCGATATTAAAAATTAATTTTGAAGGATTGCCAAGTTCAATCGGATTTTTAAATTCAAGTTCTTTTGTTTGATTTTTATCTTCAAATTTATAAGTAAATTTGATGTTATTCAAATCAATTTTTTGTGGTGCAGGTTCAACAAAAATTTCAATGTAACAATAAAAATTTGCGTAAAAACATTTTATATATCCATAGCCGGGTTTGAGCGCGGTAAATTTATTGTTTTCAATTTTGCCTAAATCATTTGGCGCAATTTCATAATTTATATCATTCAGTTTTATTTTTTTGCCGTCATTGCGAATTGCATTTACAGAAAGTTCACATGAACGATTTATTTGTAGATTAAATTTTTTTTGAGCAGGTTCCAAAATGTTAATTTGATCAGCATTAATTTCTAATTCATCTGTAAAATTTTCATATTGTGCTGTCAATTTAATTTTACCAATTCGTGCGGGATAAAAATATTCACCATCAAATTTTCCGTCAGGATCATCTGAAATAATTTCAGCCGGAATTTCAATTTTGTTCAAATATTCATCTAAGCCAAAAACTTTTATTTTTACCGGCAAACCGTTAATAACATCATTATTTTTCGCAACAATTTTTATTGAATTTATTTGACCCATTTCTTGTGGTTTGAATACGCCGACAGCATTAATAACATTTCTTTGAAGGCCGTCGGAAAGCGTATTGACAATGTCAAAGCTATCAGAAGCAAAATTTTTTATTACCATTGTTGAAGAGCCGCCGCCGTCTAAATTCATTGCGTTATATGCACCGAATCTTTTCATTAAAATTGCTGTTTCTTCATTAGTTGCACCGATGCTATGAGTTCTACCGTCGACAAGTATAATTATCAACGTTTTTCTATCGTAAGTTAAACCTAAAGCTGTACGCGGTTGACGTCCTTTTAAAACAACATTGTCATTTGTAATTTTCCCGTTTGTTAAAATTTGTCCTACGCCGCCAAACATAGTTTTTATATTGTCTAAATCGACAGAAGATTTAACAGTAAACTCAGCGCTTTGACCGACACTAAAATTTTTCAAATGGAAGTCGGCCAAATTTGAATTCATTGCGATAATATAAGCGTTTTGTGGAATATCAACGGTTTCACCTTTTTTGGAAATATAAATAATTTTGTCATCGGCAACTAAAATTTTAACTAAATCCGGGAAACGTTCGTCAAGTGATTTTGTATTAATCATTGCATTTCGGTCGATATAAACTGGAAAAACCATGTCAGTTATTTTATTTATCGATGAAACTGTAATATTTTTTTTACCGTCGTTTAGAAAATTTATTTCAGATTTTACGTAAGCCATGAACGGATTATTATTATTATCAATTATAAAAGATGCGTACTCTGGTTTTGAGGCGTTTATATTTGAGTTAAGCGAAATTAAATTTCCATCATTGACAACAATTCCAAATGGTGCTGAATATTTTCCTTTGATACCAAAAAAATCTCCATTTACTCCTGCAATTGCTTTATTGTCAGCAATAAGTGACTTAACAGTTTCTTTTAGTCCGTAATCTTTTAATGACTCAACAGATTTTACAGTAATATTTGGGTCATCGAGCGGAACTTTTAGTACATAAAAATCACGCATACCTTCTGTTGTAATTTGTTTGTATGCGTAGTATGTAAGATTTTTTGTAATTAAATTCTCTTGTTTTTGTTCGTATAAAACATATGGAATCGCTGCAAAAATTTTAACTGGATGCATAAAAATAAAAAATAGAAATATAAATAAAAATTTCTTTTTCATATACTTTCACCTCATTACTTAAAAGTATAACAACTAATTTTTTTTATAGCCATTAAATTTTCGTTAAAGACTTGTAATATTTATTCGACGTAAAAAATATATTTAAAAAAAAAGGAGATTATAAAATGGCGGACTTAATTCATTCGATTAAAATGGATCAACGTGAAAATATTTTTATAACCGGTGTAAATGATGTTATATCGTTCGATGAGGAATCTGTAATTATTGACACTGCAATGGATATTTTAGTAATTAACGGTCAGAATCTACATATTAACAAATTAAATCTTGAAGATGGTCAAGTTTCAATGGATGGTCAGATATCTGGTTTGCATTACGAACAAGCTGGGGCATTCGGTAAAAATAAATCTTCATTTCTAAGTAAAATATTTAAATAGAAAAGGAATTCTCAATGATTTTATCAATGAGTAATCAGGTAAAATTATTTTTACTGGCAATTTTAATCGGTCTCACTACCGGTTTTATATACGATATGATAAAAACGATACGAAAAATAATTCGGCATAATAATTTTGCGATACAAGTTGAAGATTTTTTATTTTGGATAATAATCTCAGCGTCAACTTTTTTTATAATGTTAAATAAAAATTCCGGACAGATTCGTGGCTATTGTATTGGCGGCGCACTTTTCGGTATGCTTCTATATTCTTTAACGCTAAGTAAATTTGTTGTAAGTACTTCAGTCGGTATCGTAAATTTTTTTATCAAAATTATTATGAATGCGCTACGAATTATTTTTTTGCCAATAAAATTTGTAATAAAAATAATTCCGTGGCAATATTTCATAGCGGTAAAAAATTTTTTCCAAAAATACTTGTACATCTCTAACCATTATGCGAAAATAAAAAGCAAACGTACTTTAAATAATTTAAAAATAATCTTTAAAAAAATTTAACTCGGTGGTGTAACTAATGAAAAAAAATTTTCGTATTAAATTATTTCCACTTCTATCTTTCTTCTTAGTTAGTTCATTCGTTATCGTAAATTATGTGCAATATAAAAATTATGCAAAAGTAAATAATGAAATCAAAAAAATTTTAAACGATATCGATAAGGAAAATTTACGTCACCAAAATCTTCAGGCTCAAATAAAATCTTGTGATAGTAATGAATATATCGAAAAGATAGCACGTGAAAAATTAGGAATGATAAAGTCCGATGAAATAATTTTTTACAGTGAGGAAAATTAAATGGATACGGTAAAATTAAAAGCACCCGCTAAAATTAATTTGACATTAGATGTATTAGATAAACGTTCGGACGGTATGCATAATATTGTGAGTGTGATGCAAACAATTTCGCTTTTCGATGATGTAGTTATAAAAAAAACAATTTTGCCCGGCATAAGAATTTTTTCAAACGTAGAATGGTTATGCGACAGTAATAATTTGGTCTATAGACTCGCCGAAGATATTTTGCGCGAATATAATTTAGATTGTGGCCTCACTATTAAACTTTATAAACGAATTCCAATTGGAGCAGGATTAGCTGGCGGAAGTTCTGATTGCGCTACGGCATTAAAATGTTTGATAAAACTTTTTGATTTAAAACTTTCGATGGCAAAAATACATAGAACTTGTGAGAAATATGGCGCTGATGTTCCATATTGTTTTTTTGGCGGAACAATGTTAGTCAAAGGAATCGGAAATATTTTAAAAAGATTACCGAATCATCCCAAAGCAGTTGTTTTATTAGCTAAACCAAATTTTATTGTTTCAAACAAAACCAAAAAAATTTTTGAAATGTTTGACCAAAAAACTTTTTCAAACTCACATACGGAAAAAATAATTTCAGCAATAAAAAACCGTAACATAAAAGATATTGCAGAAAATTTTTCGAATTCACTTGAATATGTAACGGCTAATCTTTGCCCGCAAATTAAACAAATAAAAAATTTTATGCTGCAAAATGATGCGTTCGGTGCATGTATGAGTGGTAGTGGGCCAACGGTTTTTGGCTATTTTGAAAATTTTAATATTGCTAAGAAAACTGCTGTGAAAATTCAAAATAAATTCCGCTATGTTACAACTTTCGTAACACGAACTTTATAAAGAAAATAAATTTGCAAATTATATGATTACACTTCCTTTTTTGATTGCTAAAATAATAGTTAAAAAAAGGAGTGATGTATATGGATGAAATCATTAGCGTTATTGCAAATGTAGGTTTCCCAACTTTTATTGCGATTTATTTATTACTTCGTTTTGAGTCGCAAATTACTGAGTTGACCTGTAGCATTAATCGCTTAGAGCAAACTATTAATAATATTGTCAAGTAAGTTTTTAAAATCATCGTAAGTTTTACATTTATTTATCTCCAAACGTATATGAGATGCGTTGGAGATTTTTTTTGTATACCATGAAAGATGTTTGCGCATTTCAATAATATTTCCAGTTTGATTTAAAAGATGTAAATGTTTTTTTGCCATATTTATTTTTTCGATAGGGGAGGGCGGAAGAATTTTTTTACCGCTATTTATGTACGTATCAATTTGTTTAAAAATCCATGGATTTCCTAATGCAGCACGTCCAATCATAATTGCATCGCAGTTAGTAAGTTCAAACATTTTTTTAGCATCATCACAATTTTTTATGTCGCCATTTCCAATTACGGGAATGGAGACATTTTTTTTTACCTGCGCAATTATTTCCCAGTCGGCATCACCACTATATTCTTGTTTTGCAGTTCGTCCATGAATACAAATTGCGGATGCACCAGCTTGTTCAATTATTTTTGATATTTCGACAGCGTTTGTGTTGATAAATCCTTTGCAAATTTTTACGGTAACAGGTTTTTTTGTAGCGGCCGTACAAGTTTTAACTATGTCAGCAATTAATTTTGGATTTTCTAAAAGTTTAGCACCATCGCCATTATGAATTATTTTTTTAGCGGGACAACCCATATTTATATCGATGATTTCAAATTTTTCACTGTCAATTTTTTTAATTGCGGCGTCAAAAATTTTTGGCTCATGTCCAAACAATTGAATGACGAGTGGATGATCATTTTCAGTTGTTTCCAAAAGTTTTAATGTATTTTCATTGTCATAATAAATTCCGTTTATGCTTATCATTTCGGAATAAGCTAAGCCGCAGGAATTTTCACGGCTTATCGTACGAAATGCAAGATTTGTAATGCCAGCCATTGGCGCTAAAAAAATATTGTTTTTTGTTTCAACGTTTCTTATTTTCATTTTTGCTCCTTGATATTTTTAGTTTGTTTAATTATATTAAAAAAAAATATGGAGGCGAGAAAAATTTCTGACGATATAATTGCGGCAATTTCAACGCCAATTGGAACCGGTGGAATCGGTATTGTTCGAATGAGTGGAACAGGTTCGTTATCACTTCTTAAAAAAATTTTTAAATGCAACTGCAACGATTTTCAATCTCATCATATTTATTATGGTTCAATTGTTGACGAAACAGAAAATATTATTGACGAAGTTTTAGTAAATATAATGCTTGCGCCAAAATCGTATACGCGTGAAGATGTTATCGAAATTAATTGCCACGGTGGATTGTTGTGTGTTCAACAAATTTTACAATTGGTTTTAAATAGCGGGGCGAGATTGGCAGAGCCTGGAGAATTTACAAAGCGTGCATATTTAAATGGACGTTTGGATTTATTACAAGCCGAAGCAGTAATTGATGTCATAAATTCCAAAACGAATTTGTCAAAACAAGTTGCTGTCAATCAGTTAAATGGTAGCTTGTCAAATAAAATTAATGAATGTTTGCAAATGATTTTAGATATAATAGCGCGAATAGAAGCCGCCATTGATTATTCTGATGAGTATGAAATTTTTGATGCGTCTCAGAAAATTTTAAACGTTTCCGAAAAAATTAAAAAATTATTGGATTCGGCGGATGTCGGAAAAATTATTCATGATGGAATTAATATCGCAATTGTTGGAAAGCCGAACGTTGGGAAATCTTCACTTTTAAATAATTTGGCGCAAAAAGATTCTGCAATTGTAACTGATATCCCGGGCACAACGCGCGATATTATTTGTGAATACATAAATATTGATGGAATATCTGCAAAAATTTTGGATACGGCAGGAATTCATTCAACGGAGAATGTTGTAGAAAATTTAGGAATAGAAAAGGCAAAACTTTGTGCGCAAAATGCTGATATTATTTTATTGTTGTTTGATTGGTCGCGCGAATTTGATAATGATGATAAGAATCTTTTATCGTTTTATAACAGTGAAAAAATTTTATTTGTTGTAAATAAAATTGATTTGCCGCAAAAATTTTTTGCACCGAATAATTTGCAGTTAATAAAAATATCTGCGAAAAAAAATTTCGGACTTGATGATTTACGAAAAAATATAAAAAAAATTGTTTTCGGTAAAAATATTTTTGACAAAAGTAACGAAATTTTTGTATGTAATGTCAGACATAAAACTGCGCTCAAAAATTCTTACGATAGTTTAATGCGTGCTCTTAAAACAATTTCAAACGATTTGCCGATTGATTTGACAGTTATAGATTTACGTGACGCTTACGATTTTCTTGGCGAAATTATTGGGCAGTCAGTGAGCGATAAAATTGCAGACGAAATATTTTCAAAATTTTGTGTCGGAAAGTAGTGATTTATTATGAATTATAATGCCGGATTTTTCGATGTTATTATTGTTGGCGGCGGTCATGCGGGTTGTGAGGCAGCGCTCGCTTGTGCACGCATTGGTTTAAAAACTGTTTTGTTCGCAATAAATTTGGATTCAATTGCGATGATGCCGTGTAATCCAAATATCGGTGGGACTTCAAAAGGTCATCTTGTTCGTGAAATTGATGCGCTTGGCGGTGAAATGGCAAAAAATATTGACAAAACTTTTATTCAATCCAGAATGTTGAACACCGGAAAAGGACCAGCGGTTTATTCTTTACGTGCGCAAGCTGATAAATTTGAGTATGCGAAGCAAATGAAAAAAACGCTTGAGAATACAAATAATCTTTACATAAAACAAGGTGAAGTTGTGCAAATTTTAGTCGAAAAAAATAAAGTTTGTGGTGTAATTTTGGAGAGCGGCGCAATTTATAATTCAAAAGCCGTTGTCATTTGTACTGGAACTTATTTAAAATCACGCTGTCTTTTTGGACATACTATTATTCAAAGTGGACCGAATGGTTTTAAATCATCAAGCAAACTTGGTGATTCATTAAACAAACTTGGCATAAAAATGTTTCGGTTTAAGACGGGAACACCAGCACGAATCGATAAGCGCAGCATTGATTTTTCTAAAATGCAAATACAATATGGGGATAAAAAAATTGTTCCGTTTTCATTTGAAACTTCTTTTTTAGAGCGTGAACAGATTCCCTGCTATCTGACATATACTAATGCACAGACATGTGAAATTATAAAGCAAAATCTTTCAAAATCACCGATGTATTCAGGAATAATAGAAGGAACGGGGACGCGATATTGTCCATCGATTGAAGATAAAGTTGTAAGATTTTCTGACAAGCTACGCCATCAAGTTTTTATTGAGCCAGAAGGTGAAAATACAAATGAGATGTATGCGGCAGGTTTGTCAACGTCATTGCCTGAAGATGTACAAATTAAAATGTATCGGACAGTAACCGGGCTTGAAAAATGTGAATTTATGCGCACAGGTTATGCAATTGAATATGATTGTATTGATGCGACGCAATTGAAACTTTCACTCGAATTTAAAAATATCGCTGGATTATTTAGTGCCGGACAATTTAATGGAAGTTCAGGCTATGAAGAAGCGGCGGCACAGGGAATTATCGCCGGTATAAATGCGGCAATGTATGTTCAAAAAAAATCGCCGCTGATTATTGACCGTTCTGAAGGATATATTGGCGTATTAATTGATGATATGGTTACGAAAGGAAGCAATGAACCGTATCGAATGCTGACATCCCGTGCAGAATATAGATTGCTTTTACGTCAGGATAATGCTGATTTACGTTTGACGCCAAAAGGTTTTGAAGTTGGTTTGATAAAATCAGAGCGATATGAAAAATTTTTGGATAAGCAGGAAAAAATTCGTCGAGAAATTGAACGTGTGTCAAAAGTTTTTATTAAAGCTGATGAAAAAACGAATAAAATTTTGTGCGAGCACAACAGTCATGAAATTTCAAACGGACTTTATCTTTCGGAATTAATTAAACGGCCGCAAATGAATTATGAAATTTTGGAAGCAATTGATAATGCACGGCCAAATTTAGACGAGCAAGTTCGTGAGCAAGTTAATATCCAAATAAAATATGCGGGATATATAAATCGGCAGATTAATCAAGTTGAAAAATTTAAACGCCTTGAAAATAAAAAATTACCGTTGTATTTAGATTATAAAAATGTAAAAGGATTAAGTATTGAAGCAGCGGAACATTTAAATAAAATTAAACCTGAAAATGTTGGGCAGGCTCTTAGAATTGCTGGCGTTTCTCATGCCGATATCTCAGTCTTACTTATTTTTTTAAAACATCAATCGTGAAAAAAAATGAAAAATGATTGGAGTGATAATTATGAATAGTGGCTACGGATTTTTTTTACCGCTTGAATCTAAATTTATTAATATCAAAATCGATTTTAATCTTAAACGTTATAGTAATCTTATTGGCCCATTTTTTCAGATTGAGAATGAAAATAGTATGGTTGATTTTTTTTTACGTACTCTATTTAATTCGTCAATTGATGAGGCAAAAAAATTTATTAGTCCCGATATTGATGAGTTTTTAGATTTAGATGAAGTAAAAAAATATTTTGATACTGATTGGATTTGTATTTCACGTGGTAATTTTAAGCAGCGTCATCATTTTGTAAATTCAGTTTTATTTTTTAATAAGGTGACAGGTTCATCCGACATAATTGATTTTTATTTAATAAATCAACCGGATAAATTTAGTCGATGGAAAATATATGCTATCTTGTAATTGGGCGCGTAATATCACTCATATATTATATGGGTGATTTTTTTATGAAAGAATTTATCGTGCTAATCGGTGAAATTTTTTTTATTTCGTGCGTACAGACACTTGTTGAAGTTTTTTTAAATATCCATGAAAAATCTTATCAGTCAAAAATTTTAAATACGGCATGTTTTTGTGCGAGTTTATATCTTTTATTGCAATATGTTTTTGACAATATTATCAAGGATTTAGTTTCGTATATTAATTTTAATTTTTGATATCAATTATTTTGTCGGCCCAAACTTTATAAAAATTTTCCTCATGCGAAACTAAAATTAAATTTGCCGACCAGTTAGCTAATTGAGTTTTTAAAACTTCTTTTGCATTTTCATCAAGATGATTTGTCGGCTCATCAAGTATTAAAAAATTTGCCGGTGTCAACATTAATTCACATATTTTGATTTTTGTTTGCTCACCGCCACTTAGCAATGAAATTGGTTGTAAAACATTTTTGCTTTTTAAATTGCATTGCGCAAGATATTTTCTTATTTCTTTTTCACTAAGCTTTGGAAATTTATTCGCTATCGTTTCAAGTGCTGAAAGTTTTGGATTTTCAAATTGTAAATCTTGTTTAAAATATGCAAGTTTGGTATTTTGTGCGAACTCAAAATTTCCACTGATAGGTCTTATTTCTTTTACTAATGTTTTCAAAAGTGTGGACTTCCCAATTCCATTAAAACCTGTAATAACAGTTTTTTCACCTGCTCGGATTTCAAAATTTATTTTTGGCAGCAGTGGATAATTATAGCCAATCTCTAAATTTTTTATGACTAATGCCTTTTGCGAATTAATCGGCATTGCTTTAAATTTAAATGTTGGTTTCGCAAGTGTTTCAGGTTTTGTAAGACGTTCTATTTTGTCAAGTTGTTTTTGCCGGCTTTTCGCCATATTTGCTGTCGACGCACGCGCTTTATTTTTCGTAATATAGTTCTCAAGTTTCTCAATTTGTTTTTGTTGCGCTGAAAATGCTTTTAAATATCCTTCACGTTTAAAATTTTTTTGCTCCAAAAAATGAGTAAAGTTTCCTTTATATTTTTTCGCATCACAAAATTCTATATCGCATATGCAATTTGTAACTTTATCCAGAAAATCAAAATCGTGCGAGATAATTATGAACGAATTTTTATATGCTTTTAAATATTCTGCGAGCCATTTTATATGTTCTTTATCAAGAAAATTTGTCGGTTCATCGAGTAATAAAACGTCAGGTTTCTCTAGCAATAATTTTGCTAAAATAATTTTTGCTTTTTGACCGCCACTTAAATTTTTTAATGGCTTATCAATTCCGATAGCTGTTATTCCAAGATTATTTGCGACTTTTAAAATTTTACTTTCAATTTGATAGTAATCATTGCTTTCCAAAAAATCTTGTAGCTTCGTAATTTTATTTATAATTTCATCGCTACCATCTAATTGTTCGTATAAATTGTTTAATTTGTTTTGTGCATCAAAAATTTTTTCAAATGCAGTCTTGAGATATTCAAAGACACTTAGATTTTCATTTAATTTTGCATATTGATCGAGGTAACCGATTTTTATATTTTTAAGCCAAATTATATTTCCTTTATCGGGAATAATTTTTCCGAGTAATATGTTAAGTAAAGTTGTCTTTCCCGTTCCGTTTTCACCAACTAATCCCATATGTTCGCCCTTAAAAAGTTCAAACGAAATATTTTTATAAAGTAATTTGTCTCCAAATGAGTGAGATAAATTTTCTACTTTTAACATTTTCATCATCCTTTTTTTATAAAAAAATTTTAATAAAAAAAGCAAAAGGATTTTCCCTTTTGCTTTAATAAAACAAAAGGCCACTGAAAACATTGAGTGGCCTAATAAATATCAGCATAACAAAATAATGCAATTGCTTGCACAATTTTTATATTAACCGATGAAAAAATATATATAAGCTCAATACAATGTCTCATTTACAATTTTTCATTGTAATGAGCTAAATTAAATTGTCACTATCACTTTAAAACACCTCGCTTTTAAGTATATATTTCATAAAAAATTTTGTCAATACATTACAAAAAAATTTTTAAATGTGATAATATAAATGTTAATCTAATTAAATTTTTCTATTGTGAGATGGTAAAATGATTTTGTTAATAGCAGGTGCATCTCATACCGGTAAAACATTTTTAGCGCAAAAACTTCTCGAAAAATATAAATATCCATATCTTTCTATTGACCATTTGAAAATGGGACTTATTCGTAGTAAAAATACAGCTCTTACTCCAATGAGTGACGATGAAACTTTAACAAATTATCTGTGGCCAATTGTTCGCGAAATAATTAAAACGGCTATTGAAAACAAACAAAATCTTATAGTTGAAGGTTGTTATATTCCATTTGATTGGACAAAAAGTTTTGAACAAAATTATCTTCAACATATAACGTATCAATGTTTAATTATGAGTAAATCGTATATACAAAATCATTTTTGTGATATAAAAAAATATGCTGATACAATTGAAAAACGTTTGGATGATTCAGATTGTACAATAGAAAATTTGATAGCTGATAATGAAAAAATATTAAAGATGTGCCAGAAAAATAATTTGAATTGCTTTTTGATTGATAATACCGATTTTTATCATACATTCGTAAAAAATTTTTTATGTCAAAAGGAGTGAGTTCATATGAAAAGATTATATAAATCTAATACCGAAAAGAAAATTTGTGGAGTTTGTGGCGGTATCGCTGAATATTTTAATCTTGACCCAACTCTTATTCGTCTCATTTGGGTTATTTCTTCTGTTATATTTGGCAGCGGTTTACTTGCTTATATAATATGCGCGTTAATTATTCCCGATGAACCTCTATATAAATAATTTTTCATTTCAAGTATTTATGGAGGGAACCTACGATGAAACAAAACATTCCATTTTACAATATAATTCTTCGTTGTGACGAATATCATTTGCAACAGATAAATTTACCTAATGGCTATTCGATTGTTTCGTATCAAATTGGTTTTGAAACAGATTGGGCAAGACTTGAATGTGAAGTTGGAGATTTTTCTGATACCGAAGAAGCAATCCACTATTTTACAGAAAAATATTTAGGCAGAGAAAACAACAATGATATTTTGTTTTTACTGAATGACAAAAAGCAAGTGATTGGTTCCTGTATTGCATGGGTAGATGAGCGGCAAGGGAACAATATTAATTCGCTTCATTGGTTAGTTGTTGATAAACTATATCAAGGAAATGGATTTGGACGCGCACTTTGTTGTGAAATTATGAATCGGTTTTATCTGCGCAACCAAAAAACGATTTATATTCATACACAACCATGGAGTTGGAAAGCAATTTTTCTTTATATTTCACTTGGATTCAGATTGCAGAAAACGGATACATTTGCTACTTATATCAATCAATATAGTGATGCGATGGAGGTATTAAAAGGTAATCTTTCTACGAAACAATATAATTTACTTGTGTTTGCATCAGATGATTAATAAATTTAGCGATATTTTTTTATTGACTTACGTTTGTATTTATTTTATAATTAATGCTACCACTTAAGCCCTGAATAATTTTTTTATTGGAGGAAATTATGAGAACTACATTTATTACCAAACCGGCCGAAGTAAAACATGAATGGTTTTTGGTTGACGCGTCGAATCATACATTAGGTCGATTATCGGCTGAAGTAGCTAAAATTTTACGCGGCAAGCATAAACCAATTTTTATGCCGCATGTTGATACGGGCGATTATGTTATTATATTAAATGCAGAGAAGATAAAAGTTACCGGACAGAAATTAACGCAAAAATTATATCGGAGACATTCAGGATATCCCGGCGGCGTTACTGATATTAAATTGAAAGATATGCTCAAAAGAAAACCGGAATTTGTTTTAAAACACGCTATAAAAGGTATGTTACCTAAAAATAATTTAGGACGTGCAATGTTAAAAAAACTTTATGTTTATGCCGGTAGTGAGTATAAACAAGTTGCGCAAAAACCTAAAGAATTAACTATAAATTATAATAGGAAGGAGAATTAATTTGCCTAAAAGTTATTATGGAACTGGTCGACGTAAAACTTCCGTTGCTCGCGTGTATCTATTTCCCGGCACCGGAAATATTACTGTAAATAAAAAAAGTATTGATGAATATTTTTCGCTTGAAGATTTGAAGCTTACTGTTCGCCAACCTTTGGAATTAACTAATAATTTATCAAAATTTGACGTTAAAGCTAATGTATTTGGCGGAGGATATAGAGGCCAAGCGGGAGCAATTCGTCATGGAATTTCAAAAGCGTTGTTAGTTTTTGATGAAGAATTACGTCCAGCATTAAAAAAAGCAAAATTTTTAACGCGCGACCCACGCATGAAAGAACGTAAAAAATATGGCTTGAAGAAAGCCAGAAAAGCTCCTCAATTTTCAAAGAGATAGTAAAAATTATTTTTTTACTTTTTCTTTAAAAAGAAAAAGTAAATCAAAAAGAAATTATAAAAAAAGCTTTGTGCAAAATGCACAAAGCTTTTTGTTAAAGTTCTTTTGATTCTTTTCTTTCAAGAAAAGAATGATTTATAAAAAAGCTATTTATTAGTAAATTTTTTGATTGCAAACAAAACTCCAAGTGTTAATAATATGCCAATGCTTAAGCAAATGATGGAATTTTGTACAAAACCTGCAATGATAAATGTAATAAAACTTATTATTGCTACCGTAATAACGTAAGGTAATTGTGTTGAAACATGCGTTACGTGATCACATTGCGCGCCAGCAGATGCCATAATTGTTGTGTCAGAAATTGGTGAGCAATGATCACCGCAGACTGAACCAGCCAAACATGCAGAAATTCCAATTATCAGCAAAGTACTTCCAGGTGTAAATATTGTTGTAACGATTGGAATTAAAATTCCAAAAGTTCCCCAACTTGTTCCTGATGCAAACGCCAACAAACATGCGGCAATAAAAATTACTGAAGGCAAAAAATTGTATAAACTACTTGAAACATTAGTCATTATGTTGTGGACAAAAATATCAGCGCCTAATGAATTTGTCATTGTGTTTAAACTTACTGCTAAAGTTAAAATAATAATTGGTGAAACCATTGAAGTAAAACCTTTTGGCAAACAATCCATTACTTCTTTGAAACTGATTAAGCGACGACTTAACATATAAATAATTGTTAAAATCAAAGCGATTAACGCTCCCCACGGTAATGCGACAAACGCATCAGTATTACTGAAAGCAAAAATAAAATCACCACTGTTATTTTCCCAAAATCCCCCGACATAAATTATTCCGATGATACAAAAAAATATTAATGCAACGACGGGCAAAATTAAATCTAATACACAACCTTTAAAATTTTTTTCTGTTTTCTCTTCAAAAATGTCAATATTTTTTTGCGCTTCTTTTTCTTGAATTTTCATTGGACCGTAGTCAAAATCCATTACGCATAAACTGATAACAAATACGAAAGTTAGCAATGAATAAAAATTGTAAGCAATAGTTTTTATAAAAAGTTGGATGCCACTGATTCCGGTATTTAAATTTTCAGCTGTTGCTGAAACGGCGGCGGCCCAAGAACTTACTGGTGCAATCATACATATTGGAGCGGCGGTAGCGTCGATGAGATAACTTAATTTTGCGCGCGAAACTTTATTGCGGTCGGTGATTGGAAGCATAACTGAGCCAACAGTCAAACAATTGAAATAATCGTCAATAAAAATTAGCACGCCTAAAATAAAAGTAACTAACATTGCACTTATTCGTGTGCGAATATTTTTTTTTGCCCAACGTCCAAATGCTTCAGAACCGCCTGAAGAATTTATCAAGCAAACAATAGTTCCGAGCAATATTAAAAACAAAAAAATTCCAGAATAATTTGTAATTGCTACGATAAATCCATTTTTTATGATAATGTCTAATGTTGCAATTAAATTAAAATTACATTGAAGCAATGCGCCTATAAAAATTCCGATGAATAGTGATGAAAAAACTTCTTTTGTAATAAGTGCGAGAGTAATTGCGGCGGCCGAAGGAATTAATGACCAAAAGCTAGCGTAAAAATATGAAACCGTTTGATTATTTGCCGCCAAAGTCGGTGTAACTTTACTGAAGATAAAAATAGTTATGAGTAAAATCTGGCACAATTTATTTTTTTTCATTGCTTATCCCTCTTTTTTTCTCATTGTTTTTATCACAAAATTTTATCATATTTCTCATGCGTTAACACTACGAATAAAAATATTACTTTTTTATAATAATAATTGTGTTAAAATTATGTGGAGGTATTTTTTTAATGTCTAAAAAAAATATAAAAGGAGCCTATAAAACTTTAGCTCTTGCCGATAAAAATAATGTTGATGAATCAGTTTCTATTCCATCGAAAAAAAATGTCGAAGATGCTAAAGATTGGGTCGATTTTAACGAAAAATAATTTTTTATAAGTGGGGGAATTTTCAATGACGTTTGAACAGTTACATAAAAGTTTACAAAATAAAAATTTAGGTAACGAAAATTATGATGATGTTTCATCGCAAAAAGTTTACGACCAATTGGATTGTCTATTGAATCCCAAAAATCATCCCGCAATTTGGGATGAAAATAATTTCTCAAATATTTCTGATTTGAATGATAAAGTTTCTTTGTCTAAAGATTCTATCGATGTATTAAATGCAGTTAAAGATCGTAAAACTTTAATTTACGCAATGATTGCGCCTGCGTTTTTAGGTCAATTTTCAGATTCCGTTACACCAGGAAAATTACGTTCAGCATTAAAATATTTAGGCTTTAGCGGAATGATTGAAGTTTCACTTTTTGCAGATATTCTCACATTGAAAGAAGCACTCGAATTTAATGAAAAAGTAAATGACGATTCAGATTTTATGCTCACAAGTTGTTGTTGTCCAATGTGGATAGCGTTATTGCGTAAAAACAATCTTCTTTCGCATGTTCCGGGGTCAGTTTCACCTATGATTGCGGCCGGTCGCTCCATAAAAATTATCCATCCTGAAGCTATTACAGTTTTTATTGGCCCATGCCTTGCGAAAAAAACTGAGATGAATGAAAAAGATTTGGTCGGAGCAGTAGATTATGTTTTAACGTTTCAAGAAATGGCAAATATTTTTGACGCGCTTGATATCAATCCCGAAAATATGCCAGAGAGTAATAGCGATCATTCTTCAAAAGCCGGACGAATTTATGCGCACACGGGCGGAGTAAGTCTTGCGGTTTTGGAAACTGTCAAACGCCTTAATCCAAATAAAAAAATTATTGCAAAGCAAGCTAATGGAATTGTTGAGTGCAAAAAATTAATGGAAGAGTTCACCAAAGATAAACGAGATGCAAATTTTTATGAAGGCATGGGATGTATCGGCGGATGTGTTGGCGGGCCAAAAAAAATTATTGATAAAGAAACTGGTAAAGAAAATGTTGACCATTATGCTGATAGTGCAGTTTATCCTACGCCGATTGATAATCCATATGTAATCAAATTGTTAAGTATGTTAGGATTTGATACAGTAGAAAGTTTGCTTGCCGACAGCAAAATTTTTACGCGGCATTTTGAGTAATATATATAAATGAATCGTAGAAAAATCGGCAATATTGCTGAAAATATTGCGTGCGATTACCTTTCCCAAAATGGTTTTATTATTCTCGAAAAAAATTATTCATGTGTGTACGGCGAAATTGATATAATTGCTGAAGATAAATCCGATATCGTTTTTATTGAAGTTAAAGCGCGGAAAAATTTTTCATGTGGAACACCTGCTGCCGCTGTCAATAAAACTAAACAATTAAAAATCAAAAATACCGCTCTAAACTTTATTTCTAGTAAAAATATTGTCGATAAAAATTTTCGCTTCGATGTTATCGAAATTGTTTTAGGTAAAAAAATTACGCATTTAAAAAATGCGTTTGACGTTTAATTTTTTTCGTGTTATTTTGTGCAAAATCGGGTAAAATATTTTGTAATAATGTTATCGTTTTGAGGTGTTTTCTTTATAATGAGCCAGATAGTTATCCACGGTCAAAAAAAATTAGTTGGTGATGTCTCTATAAGCGGTGCGAAAAATGCCGCCGTCGCTATTATTCCTGCTGCTATTATCGCCAACGATATTTGTGTCATCGAAAATTTACCGCTAATCGAAGATGTTACTATTTTAGCTGAAGCTATCAAAAAAATTGGTGCAAAATGCGAATTCAAAGACCAGCATACTTTAATTATCGACAGTCGGAATATTCACAGCTGTTATGCTGATTACGACTCAATAAAAAAAATTCGTGCCTCTTATTACCTTTTAGGAGCAATGCTCGGACGTTTTAAAAAAGCTGAAGTTGCTATGCCTGGCGGTTGTAATTTTGGAATTCGTCCAATTGACCAACATATAAAAGGTTTGGAAGCTTTAGGCGCAAAAATTTCTATCGAACACGGAATTATTAAAGCTTCTGCCGCAAAACTTATTGGAACAAATATTTTTTTGGATGTTGTAAGCGTTGGCGCCACGATTAATATTATGTTGGCTGCGGTTTTTGCTCGAGGTGTAACAGTAATTGAAAACGCGGCAAAAGAACCGCATGTTGTTGATATCGCAAATTTTTTGAATATGCTCGGCGCAAAAATAAAAGGTGCTGGAACTGATGTCATCAGAATTTTTGGTGTTGAAAAACTTCATGGCGCACAATATTCAATAATTCCTGATCAAATTGAAGCTGGAACATATATGATTGCTGCGGCGATTACGAATGGAAATGTGGCAGTTCATAATATTATTCCGAAACATATGGATTCGCTATCGGCAAAGCTTCGCGAAATGAATTGTAAAGTTGAAGAAGGTGACGATTTTATAAAAGTTAATGCCAGCAAAAAATTGAAAAGTGTAAATGTGAAAACGATGACGTATCCTGGATTTCCAACCGATTTACAGCCACAAATGACAGCTTTATTGTCGGCTTCATCTGGTGTGGGAATAATAACTGAAACGGTTTGGGAAAATCGATTTCAATATATATCAGAGTTGAAACGTTTAGGCGCGAACATAAATGTTGACAATCGTATTGCGATAATAAATGGTACGCAAAATCTTACGGGCTCACAAGTTTGTGCGACAGATTTACGTGCGGGAGCAGCTTTAGTTATTGCCGGACTTGCTGCAAAAGGTAAAACGCAAATAAGCAATGTAAAATATATTGACAGAGGCTATGAGCAAATAGAAAAGAAATTGAATTTGCTTGGCGCCGATATAAAAAGAGTTACAGAATAAAAAATTCGCGTAGGCGAATTTTTTTTATACTAGTTCCGCTAATTTTTGAACGGCAACATATATGTCAGAAATTTTATACCAAGTTTTGAAATCAACGAGTCCCGTAGCTGGTAAATAAAAAACGCTTTGAAAAGTTTGGACAGCTTGGCGTGTCATGTTCCCAAATATTCCGTCGACTTTTAATCTTGGAATTGCCGGATAATTTTTACTTATCGCTAGCAATTGATTTTGTATTGTTCTGACATCTGGACCTCGTGAGCCAACTTGCAAAACTGTTCCCGGAAATGATGATGGAACGCCTGAAACTTTTTGTGCTTGTTCTAAATAAATATCCTGTCCGTAATAACGTCTCAAAATATTTACAGCGTTATAGCCTTGATCGCCAAGATATTTTGAGCCCCATTGTGATAGCCAATTCGGACACGTTACTTTTATTCCGTCACAATATTGTGCCAAAATTGGTTGACGTATCCCAAACTTCGTTATATACGTGGTAAACATTTCGTCAACCACTTGCGAAATCGTTTTGTAAATATTTCTGCCGTAAATAAATGCGTGGTCATATGCCGTAGACGATGTGATTGTAAAATTATATCCTTTATTTCGATACCATTCAGTATATACACGATTTAATGCGAACGAAATTATAGCCAATACATTCGCACGAATTGTTGCGTCGGGCCACGTCGAATATATCTCACTACACGCAACATTTTTAATATAATCTTTAAATGGAATGTAATAATTTTTTGCGGCGGAATTTGTTGGGACGCCATCATGTACTACAATATATTCTGGGATAACGACAGAATTTAAAACAATTTCACCAGTTGGTGGATTAACTGGTTTAATTGAATCTTCAGGAATTTTTGGGTCATAATCGCCCCACAATGTATTTGGTCCTATTTCAATTACATCAACTGTTGTATTATTACTTTCTTCTAAATTTATTTCTTGTATTGCTAAATTATCTGCAAAAATTTGTGCGCCATTTATACTGCGAGGTCTAAATCCTTTTACTGACGCTTCAACATTATAAACTGAATACGGACGGACTTCAGATTCTTCGTTAAGTGAATAATCTATTGGCATTGTCGGTAGATTTATTATTGGAGTTTGACCGGATTCATCCGTTATCATTTCTTCAATAATTTCACCATTTTCATTTTTTATTAAAACTTGTGCATTTGGTATTGGCATTCCTATACTTGTATCATTAACTTGAACTTGTAAACTTCCATTACCTTCTTGCATCGCCTTAATATTTTTCATATAAAATCCTCCACTTAATTAAATATGTAATAATTTATGATGAAAAAAAATATCTGCTACTCATCCTAAATATTTACGACTTGTAAAATATAAAAATTATAGTTGCAAATTAAAAAAACATGTGCTAAACTTGTTGAATGTGCGATTGATTTATCGCATAAGTATGAAATTGCGGAGGTGAATTTACGTGAAAGCTAAAAAGTTATTTGCTATTGCTTTGATAGCTGTAATGCCTTTTTTATTAATTTCATGTAACGGCAATAATAATGACGTTGACATGAGTCCTAGTCCGGAAGTGTCAATTGAAGATAATTTTGACACCGAAACTTTTGATAACAATACTTCAGAAGTAGATGAAAATAATACTAATACTGCAGAAAATGAAGATGAGAATTTAACTTCTCCATCTACTGAGGTAACTACTTCTCCTTCTGCAACTGAATAATACATCAGGGTTATCTTAAATTAAGATAACCTTTTTTTTGTATTTTTATAAGTATCGGAGGAAATTATTTTGTTTAAGAATAAAAAAGTTAATTTCTCCAAGCTCATACATTTTGGTTTTACTTTTATCAATCAAAAATATATCTATGAAAAAATTTTGGATGAAAGTAAATTTAAGTTGATAGTTACTGTTACACAAGATGGCAAAGTTACTGCAAAAATTATTGACCCAGATTTGAATGAACAATATATTTTACATAAAGTTAATGATGCCACAGGAAATTTTGTCAGCAATATTAGATATGAATACGAACAAACGCTTAAAAAAATTTCTGACGAATGCTTTGATGTATTTATATCTGAACAAGCACAAAAATTAATTTCGTACATAGATGAAAAATATCATGACCATTTGGAATTTTTATGGCCTAAATTTCCACGTGATGCTATTTGGCGCAGAAAAGATAATCGAAAATGGTACGTATTATTGCTTGCTATCTCAAAACATAAATTAGGAATTGATTCAGATGAAATTGTTGAGATAATAGATTTTCGTGTGCCGCCACAAAAATTACAATCGCTGCTAGATAATAAAATATTTTTTCCGGGCTATCATATGAATAAAAAGCATTGGTGTACAATTATTTTGAATAACTCTGTACCAACTGAAAAAATTTATGAATTTATAGCGCAAAGTCGTTTACTTGCTATTTAAACTTCGCAGATGCGAAGTTTTTTTTATGGGACACATTGGACAACATTTTCATAAGCTGTTATAAAAGGAGGCTATGAAAATGGAAAAACTCGCGCTCGAATATTATAAAAACGGCTATAACTGTTCCCAATGTATATTAAAAGCGGCTGCCGATCGATTCGATATTGTTTTGCCTAAAAAATGTTTGAATATGTGTCGCGGTATTAATAATGGTTTTGGCGTCGGTTCAGTTTGTAGCGTATTAGTTGCTGCTATCATAACGCTCGGATTATTTTTCAATGAACAATCACTCAAACGTGTCCGTATAAATTTCTTGAACGATTTTAATTCTAAATACGGAAGCTTAAATTGTGCGCAACTTAAAAGTAAAAATAATTGCGAAGAAATTATTTCTGACGTCGCTCAAATCTTAGAAAAAATTATTTTATCCAAATCAAATATTTGAAAATTTTATCTTTAATTTTGTGCTATAATTTCTCTAAAATACTTGATAAAAGGGCAAATTTTAGATGAATAATTATGATAATGAAAGTATCTCGTCTTTAAAAGGTGCGGAACGCGTACGAAAACGTCCGGCCGTTATCTTTGGCTCCGATGATATTGACGGTTGCCAGCATTCTGTGTTCGAAATTATTTCAAATTCTATTGACGAAGCACGCGAAGGTTTCGGTAAAAAAATCGAAATTCATCGTTATGTAGATGATTCAATTTCTGTAAAAGATTATGGACGCGGAATCCCTGTCGATTTTAATCAAAATGAAAATTGCTACAATTGGCAGCTTTTATTTTGTGAATTATATGCTGGCGGAAAATTTTCTAATGTCGATGAACAAAATTATTCTTTTAGTTTAGGTTTAAACGGGCTGGGCTTATGTTCGACGCAATATAGTTCTGAATATATGGACGTAGAAATTTTTCGCGATGGCTTTAAATATAATTTACATTTTGAGAAAGGCGAAAATGTCGGCGGTTTGCAGAAATCTAAAGCAAATCTTTCAGCAACTTCAACATTTATAAAATGGAAACCAGATCGTGAAGTTTTTACGTCTATTGATATTCCGCACGAATTTTTTGTCGATATTTTACGACGTCAAGCTATCGTTAATGCTGGATTGTTATTCGAATTTGTAGATGAAAAAACGGATACAAAGCAAAATTTTATTTACCAGAATGGAATTAAAGATTACATAAATGAAATAAGTGCGGATAAAAATTTGACCGCAATTTATTTTTTTAATCATGAAGCTTATGGCAAGGACCGTGATGATAAACAAAAATATAAGCTCAAATTTGAAATCTCATTTTGCTTTAATAATGAAATTAATTTGATGGAATATTATCATAATTCAAGTTGGCTTGAATATGGCGGTTCTCCTGATAAAGCTATTCGCTCAGCATTTTTATCGGTCATCGATAATTATTTGCGTGAAAATTCGCTTTACAAAAAAGATGAAAAAAAAATTATATTTCAGGATATAGAAGACAGTTTGATTTTAATTTCAAGTTCTTTCTCAACCTCAACAAGCTATGAGAATCAAACTAAAAAATCAATTACCAACAAATTTATTCAAGATGAAATGACAAATTATTTAAAAACACAGCTCAAAATATTGCTCATAGAAAATAAAGCTGATGCCGAAAAAATTTGTGCGCAAATCCTCGCGAATAAACGCAGTCGTGAAACTGCCGAACGTACACGTATCAACATCAAAAAAAAATTAACGGGCAACATCGACATAAATAATCGTGTTGAAAAATTTGTTGACTGTCGTTCGAAAGATACAAACAAACGTGAAATTTATATTGTTGAAGGTGATTCAGCGCTCGGTGCGTGCAAACTTGGCCGTGATTCTGAATTTCAAGCGATTATGCCTGTGCGCGGAAAAATTTTAAATTGCCTTAAGGCTAGTTTGGATAAAATTATGGCCAGCGATATTATTATCGATTTGATAAAAGTTTTAGGCTGCGGAATTGAAATAAAATCGAAGAATAAAGATTTGGTATCGTTTGATTTGGCAAAGCTTCGTTGGAATAAAATTATTATATGTACGGATGCGGATGTCGATGGTTTTCAAATTAGAACGTTAATTTTGACAATGCTTTATTGTTTGACACCAACGCTTATAAATGAAAAGAAAGTTTTTATTGCGGAATCACCGCTTTACGAAATAAATTATGGCAAAAAAACTTTTTTTGCTTACACTGAAAAAGAAAAGTCCGATATAATAAAAAAATTTGACGGTAAATATACAATTCAGCGCTCAAAAGGTTTAGGGGAAAATGAACCCGATATGATGTGGCAAACAACAATGAATCCGCAAACACGAAAATTAATTCAAGTTTGTCCAGAAGAAATTGAACACACTCAAAAAATTTTTGATATGTTGCTCGGTACTGATCTTGAAAGCCGTAAAAATTTTATTGCAAATTTTGGTTACAAATATTTAGATTTGATTGATGTAAGTTAAAGGTGATAAAGATGAAAAACACGACGGTGCAAAATATAACTGACACTTTAGAATTAAATTATATGCCGTACGCAATGAGTGTTATTGTTTCACGCGCTATTCCGGAAATTGATGGCTTCAAACCGGCTCATAGAAAATTATTGTATATGATGTACAAAATGGGTTTGCTGAATGGCAATCGTATAAAATCAGCGGATGTTGTCGGACAGACAATGCGTTTAAATCCACACGGCGATAGTGCAATCTATGAAACGCTTGTACGTCTTACGCGCGGGAATGATGCGTTGCTGCATCCATTTATTGATTCGAAAGGAAATTTTGGCAAGCAATATTCATCTGATATGGCATATGCTGCAAGCCGATACACTGAAGTCAAATTAGCGCCGATATGTAATGAATTATTTGCAGACATTGAAAAAAATACGGTTGATTTTGTTGACAATTATAATGGTTCGATGAAAGAACCATTATTATTTCCCGTGTCATTTCCAAATATTTTAGTAACGGCCAATCAAGGAATTGCGGTTGGCATGGCAAGTAATATTTGCAGTTTTAATTTGAAAGAAGTTTGCGACGCCACAATTGCTTTCATAAAAAATGATGACGTATTCAAATTTATAAAGGCGCCTGATTTTTCAACTGGTGGCGAAATTATTTATGATGGAAGTGAAATGCAAAAGATATTTGAAACGGGTCGTGGAAGTTTTAAAATTCGTGCGCGCTATCGTTTTGATAAAAAAAATTCGTGCATAGAAATTTTTGAAATTCCGTACACGACTACGATTGAGGCGATAATAAATAAAATTATTTTGTTGGTTAAAACGAACAAAATTCGTCAAATAAATGATGTTCGCGATGAGACAGATTTGAGTGGTTTGAAAATTGCGATTGATGTCAAAAAAAATTGCGACTATAAATTGCTGATGAATAATTTATTTTACATGACGCCACTTTGTGATACTTTTAGTTGTAACTTCAACGTTTTAATTGATGGTAAACCACAAACGCTCGGTATAAAAAAAATTCTTGAATATTGGTATGAATTTCGTTTTAAATGTGTAACGCGCTGCATAAAGTTTGATTTAGAAAATTATCGTCGTCGTTTACATCTTTTAAATGGGTTACAAAAAATTTTACTGGATATCGATAAGGCGATAAAAATAATTCGGCAAACTCATGAGGAAAAATTTGTGTTGCAAAATCTTATGGATGCATTTGATATTGATAAGATTCAAGCAGAATATGTTTGCGAAATAAAATTGCGCAATTTAAATCGTGAATATTTGTTAAATAAAACTTTGGAACACGAAAATTTGCAAAAAACATTAAATGAACTTGAAAAAACTTTGAGCGATAAAAATAAAATTGATAAAATAATTTGTGATGAATTAGCAAATGTTTCAAAAAAATATGCTCAACCGCGCCGCACTCAAATAGTTTCTGAGCAATTAAGTGCGCCACAAATAATTGATTGTCCGATAAAATTAATTTTAACGAAACAAAATTATTGCAAAAAAATCCTCAAATCTAATTCTGTTCAAAATTTGAAGGATAATGACCAAATAATTGCAGAAGTTGATGCGACAAATACTTCAGATATAATTTTTTTCTCAGATCAACAAAATGTTTATAAATTAAAAGCGCACGAACTTAATTTTTGTAAAGCAGCAAATTTGGGCGAATACATGAAAAATTATTTAAAATTGCCTGACAATGAAAATTTAATTTTTATGGCTACTACAAAAAATTATGATGGAAATTTCATTTTTGTCTTTGAGAATGGCAAAGTTGCAAAAATAAAAGCACAATGTTACCAAACCAAACTTAATCGTAAAAAATTGATTAACGCTTATGGAAAAAATTCAAAGCTTATTGGCATCGATTACATAAAAAACGACACCGATTATGTTTTAATTCGTGACGGCGAAAAAGCTGTTATGTTTAATTCAAAACTTATTCCTCCTAAAATAACTAAATCTTCCAACGGTATTCAAGTTTTTGTCATGAAAAAGAAAAGTGTTATTACGAAATTTTTGCGGGCTGAAAATTTTGTTTGTGACGACAAAGAAATTTATCGTATAAATAAAATACCGTCAGCCGGTAAAAAAATTTTGACTGACGGTCAAATTAATTTGTTTGAAAATTAAAATTCTGCATTATTAACTGTACGTGGGAATGGAATTACGTCGCGTATATTTGAAATTCCGGTTAAGTACATAATAAATCGTTCAAATCCAAGTCCGTAGCCAGAATGTTTTACACTGCCAAAACGCCGTAAATCTAAATACCACCAATAATCATCGAGATTGAGATTTAATTTTTTCATTTTTTCTATTAACAAGTCATATCGTTCTTCACGTTGACTTCCGCCAATAATTTCTCCAATACCAGGAACTAAAAGGTCCATCGCTGCAACAGTTTTTTCATCTTCGTTAATTCGCATGTAAAATGCTTTTATATCTTTAGGATAATCAGTAATGAAAACTGGTTTTTTGAAAACTTCGTCTGTCAGATATTTTTCATGTTCTGTTTGTAAATCAACGCCCCAATTTATCGGATATTCGAAATTTTTTTGTGCGCTTTCCAATAATTTTATAGCCTGTGTATAAGTTATACACTCAAATTTTGAATTGGTAACATTATTTAATCGCTCAAGTAAGTTCGTATCGATAAATTTATTACAAAATTCAAGTTCATCATGTCCATTTTCAATGACATATTTGATTGCGTATCTTAACATGTTTTCGGCAACTTTCATGCATTCATTTAAATTGGTGAATGCCATTTCAGGCTCAATCATCCAAAATTCTGCAGCATGTCGTGGCGTATTTGAATTTTCTGCGCGAAAAGTTGGGCCAAACGTATAAACTTTTCGAAATGCTGAAGCAAAAGTTTCTGCAGAAAGTTGACCACTTACTGTCAAGTAAGCCATTTTTCCAAAAAAATCTTCATTTGCATCGTCAAAATTTTTCTTCAAAGTTGTTACGCGAAACATTTCGCCTGCGCCTTCACAATCACTTGTTGTAATAATTGGCGTATTGACATAAATAAAATCGTTTTCACTAAAAAATTTATGAATTGCAATTGCAGCGAGCGAACGTATTTTGAAAACTGCTAAAAAAGTATTTGTACGCGGACGAAGATGTGCTATCGTACGCAAAAATTCTAATGAGTGACGTTTTTTTTGCAATGGGAAATTTTCTGCTGCTTCATTTTCAATTTCAATTTTTTTTGCGTGTATTTCAAACGATTGTTTTTGGCCAAAACTTTCCGTAACCTCGCCGCTAATTATAATACTTGAGCCAATTCCAAGCTTTGAAATAGCTTCATAATTTTCAAGTTCGTTGTCAAAAACAATTTGTATACATTTGAAACAACTTCCATCATTTAATTCGATAAAGCTAACATTTTTTGAATTGCGTAAAGTTTTTATCCAACCGCCTAAAATTACTTCGCTGCCAAGATATTTTTTGCTTTCATCAAATATTTCTTTTATTGTAATCATAAAAATCCTCCACTTAAATTTTTAGTAACAAAATGATAATTGAAGTTAAATTCAAACAAACATTTATCAAAAATAGATAGCGTACAACTTGATTCGTATTCATTCCCGATGCTAACAGTCGATAATGAATTTGTGTCGCATCAGGTTTGTAAAAAGGTTTATGCTGCAAAAATCGTTTTATTACCACAAAAATATTATCGAAAATTGGCACACCTAACGCCAAAATTGGAATGAATACCGAAATTACTGTTGCTTGTTTAAATGCACCATAAAGTGAAATTACGGCAAGCATGTATCCCAAAAAAGTTGCGCCTGAATCACCCATAAATATTTTTGCCGGATGAAAATTGTATTTCAAAAATCCTAGTACTGTTCCGATTAATAAAACTGAAATCATTGCTGGAATTGGCTGATTTTTATAAATTGCAACTATAAATAATGTAATAGAAGATATACATGAAAAACCGCCGGCTAATCCATCTAAGCCGTCAGAAAAATTCATAACGGTTATAACGCCAAATACCCACAAAATTGTCAAAATGAATTGCAAATAATTTGGGAAGAGGCAATAAGTATTGTTAAATGGATTCATAAATCCTGTGAATCTTATTCCAACTGAATACAAAATAATTGCGGAGGTAACTTGAATTATAACGCGTGGCATTATTCCGAATTCAAGTCCTTTTGTTTTATAGCAATCATCAATAATACCGATTGAGATAACTAATAAACTTCCAATTAAAATTGCAATATGTTTAGGATTATTAATACCGACAAATAAAATGAAATTGATAGAAAAACTTATATACATAGCTAGTCCACCAATAAGTGGGACAGGTTTCTCATGCATTTTACGTTTAGTAGGCCTATCAACAAAATTATTTTTTAGTGCGAAATTAATTAATGGAGGTGTTATTAAGTAAACGATTAGGAAAGAAGTTAAGATAGGTAAAAAAAATTTCATTAAGAATCACCGCTCCGAAAAATTTAAATTTTACAATATACTAGCATAATCAAATGCAATATTCAATAAAAAAAGACAAAAATTTTTCAGTTATTACTTTAATATTTTTTACCATGAATAAAAAAAATATAATCAAGAAATTTCTTGACAGTATTTTTCTAAGAGAATAAAATAAAAAATGGTCCAAGTTACTGAAAATCATTTATGCCGAAAAAAATTAAGGAGGTGAATGAATGGAAAAAATTTTTATCGTTATTACTGCTATCATTACTTTCATTTTAGGTATTTTATATAATAAACATTGTGAGAAAAAGAAAACTGATATTGCTAAAAATTCCGCTGAGAATATTATTAAAGATGCTCAGGAAAAATTAAATTATGCTGAGAGTGAGGCAATTAATATTCGTAACAATGCGGAAACTCGTAAAAAAGAAATATTACTCGATGCGAAAGAACAAGCTATTAAAATTAAAGATGATGCCGAAAAAGAAATCCGTACCCAAAAATTAGATATCCAACAACGTGAAACTCGTTTATTAAAAAAAGAAGAAAAGCTTGAGAAAAAAAATGAGGTACTTGAAAAAAAAGAAAATCTTTTAGATGAAAAATCTGAAGCTTTAGAATTAAAAGCAATTGATTTGGATAAACTAATTGAGCGGCAAAATAAAGAATTACAGAAAATTTCTGGCCTAAATCGTGAACAGGCTAAAGAAATTATTTTAAATAAGATAAAAGAAGAAACTACTGCCGATGCCGCTAATATTATTAAAGATATCGAAACAAATGCTAAGGTGGAAGCTGATAAGCGTGTTACGAATATTTTAACTAATGCAATGCAGCGTTGTAATATTGACCACGTAACGGAAACTACTGTTTCTGTCGTTGAACTGCCAAATGAAGATTTAAAAGGTAAAATTATCGGCCGTGAGGGTAGAAATATTCGTTTATTCGAATCACTTACTGGTGTCGATTTAATTATTGACGATACGCCTGAATCAATTGTTTTATCCGCATTTAATCCGATACGTCGTGAAGTTGCACGATTAGCACTAGAAAAATTAATAGCTGATGGACGGATTCATTCTGCAAGAATTGAGGAAGTTGTTGCGAAATCACAAAAAGAACTTGAGAATACTATATTTGAAGAAGGCGAGGCCGCAACATATGAGACAGGCGTCCAAAATTTACATCAAGAAATAATAAAACTTTTAGGCAAAATGAAATACAGAACAAGTTACGGACAAAATGCACTAAAGCATTCGATAGAAGTTTCATTGCTATGTGGATTAATTGCGAGCGAATTGAATGTAGATATTTCATTGGCGAAACGTGCCGGACTTTTACATGATATAGGCAAAGCTGTTGACCATGAAATAGAAGGTTCACATATTTCTATCGGCGTTTCAATTTGTAAAAAATATCATGAATCGGATATCGTTATCAATGCTGTTGAGGCACATCATGGTGAAGTTGAGCCGAAAAATATTATTGCAGTTATCGTTCAAGTAGCGGATGCAATTTCTGCTGCGAGACCGGGCGCACGTCGTGAAACTTTGGAATCTTATATAAAACGTTTGGAGAATCTGGAGAAAATATCGGATTCATTCAGTGGCGTTGAAAAATCTTTTGCGATACATGCAGGCCGTGAACTTCGCATTATTGTTATTCCGGATATTGTGGATGATAAAAAGCTACCGCTTTTGGCAAGAGATATTGCTAAAAAAATTGAGAATGAATTAGAATATTCGGGACAGATTAAGGTTAATATTATTCGTGAAACTCGCGCTATTGTATATGCTAATTAATTTTCACTTGACAATTTTTTCTTTTCGTGATATTATAAAGACGCAGTATGTTGATATCTATTGTTTATTTTTTTAGGAGGATTTATTTAATGAAAGTTGGTACTGTTAAGTGGTTTAATGCGGAAAAAGGTTTTGGATTTATTTCCGTTCCTGGTGAAGATGATGTATTTGTTCACTTTTCCGCGATTAACTCTGAAGGATATAAAACTTTAGAAGAAGGCCAAAAGGTTGAATTTGAGATAGTAAACGGAGCTAAAGGTTTACAAGCTGCAAATGTTACGCCAGTTGCTTAATATTTAATCTCTCATTTATGAGGGATTTTTTTTTACACTTTTTCTTGTCAATTAATGCATTATTTTGTATAATGTAAAAAAATTATTGGAGTACAATTATGATAGCTAAAATTTTAAGCGGTGCATTAATTGGTATCGAAGGTTATATTGTTAATGTTGAAGTCGATATCAGTCAGGGGCTGCCCGGAATTGATATTGTTGGCTTGCCGGATTCAGCTGTTAAAGAATCAAAAGAACGTGTACGAACTGCATTAAAAAATACAAAGCATGCATTACCTGCAAGAAGAATAACTATAAATCTTGCACCGGCTGATATCCGTAAAGAAGGTCCTGCTTTTGATTTACCGATTGCTATTGGGATTTTGGTTTGTATGGGAATAATTGATTGTGAAAAAATTAACGATACTTTCATAATTGGTGAACTTTCGCTTGACGGAACAATTCGTCATGTAAATGGAATTTTACCGATGATTTATAGCGCGTTTAAAAATAATATTAAAAAGTGTATTGTTCCTTTTGCAAATGCTGAAGAAGCAGCTATTGTTGAAGGAATTGAAGTTGTTGCCGTAAAAAATTTAGAAGAATTGTTATCACATTTTAATTTGCAATCTTTATCTCCAATAAAAATTAATGTCAATAGTATTTTCCAAAATACATCCGAAATATTTGACTTGGATTTTGCAGATGTTAAGGGGCAAGAAAATGTTAAGCGCGCAATAGAAATTGCAGCTGCTGGTAATCATAATATTTTGATGATTGGACCGCCAGGTTCAGGTAAAACAATGATTGCAAAAAGGTTACCAGGAATATTGCCAGATTTAACGTTTGAAGAATCTGTTGATGTAACAAAAATTTATAGTGTTGCAGGATTGTTGACAAGTAAAAATATTTTGATTGTGCGGCGACCGTTTCGTTCTCCACATCATACAATTTCTTATTCAGCATTAACTGGTGGAGGAAGAATTCCGAAACCTGGAGAAATAAGTTTGGCACACAATGGAGTTTTGTTTTTAGATGAGTTGCCAGAATTCCACAAAAATGTTTTGGAAGTTATGCGTCAACCGTTGGAAGACAAATATATTACAATTTCGCGTGTCAACAGCACGATTACTTATCCTGCAAATTTTATGATGGTTGCGTCAATGAATCCGTGTCCGTGTGGATATTACGGCTCGAGTACGAAATGTAATTGTACGTCAGGCGAGATTAGCAGATATTTGAATAAAATTTCTGGGCCGATGCTTGATAGAATTGACATACAAGTTGAAGCGGCAGCGGTTGATTATAAAGATTTGAGTAGCGTAAAAAAATCGGAAACTTCGTTGCAAATAAAGCAAAGAGTTATTCAAGCGCAAGATATACAGGCACGGCGTTATAAAAATTTGAAAGTAAAATTTAATTCACAGCTTTCAGCTGCGCAAATTGAGCAGTACTGCAAAATTGATGAACAAGGTCAAAATATTTTACGTCAGGCTTTTAACAGTTTAAATTTGAGTGCGCGTGCGTACAACAAAATTTTAAAGGTTGCGCGTACGATTGCCGATTTGGATTTTGCACAAAATATTTTACCGCAACATATTGCGGAAGCAGTGCAGTACAGAAATTTAGATCGAAAATATTGGAATTAATAATTTTTGCCGTATGTATGGCAAAATTTTTTTATATAAAATTTAGTGAGGGCGATATGAAAAATTTTAAGCAGGTTGCGATTTATACTGATAAACTTGAAAGTGTTTTTTGTAATTTATGTGGCGCCGAGATTAAAAAAAATCGATTCGGTTATTTCGATGATTATTTGAGCGTAAATAAAACTTGGGATTATACTTCAAATTTTGACGGCTTGACGCATTCTTTTGATTTATGCCAAAATTGTTGTAAAAATTTAATTGCAAAAATGAAAATTAAACCTGGTGATTCTCATGATTAATAATGTAAATTTAGAAATTGTTGCGGGAAATCCATCGCAGTTTCCTAAAAATAATTTGCCACAATTTGTTTTTGTCGGCAAATCTAATGTCGGTAAATCTTCGCTGATTAATGCAATGCTCAATCGAAAATCTTTGGCGCGTACCAGTAATTCACCCGGAAAAACTCGCACTATCAATTTTTATAATGTCGATGATAAATTATATTTTGTTGATTTGCCAGGATATGGCTATGCGCGTGCGTCAAAATCCGAAATTCAAAAATGGAACAAACTTATTGAAAAATATTTTGACAATAATAATGTTCTTCGTTTGATTTTACTATTAATTGATATTCGACACTCTCCCGGGCAAAATGATAAATTGATGTATGATTGGCTGAAATTTTATAACTTTGAAACAATTATTGTTGCGACTAAAGCCGACAAAATTAAGTCAAACCAATTTGAAATTAATATAGATGAAATAAAAAAAAAATTAAATGCTAACGAAATTATTTTACCGTTTTCTAGCCAAACAAAATTTAATCGTGATAAACTTTGGGAAATTATAAAAGAGAAGGGGATAGTATGAATTTTGAACTTGTGTCAAAATTTTTACCGACTGGCGATCAACCTCAAGCTATTGAGAAATTGACAGACGGTTTTTTGCATGGTGAAAAATTTCAGACGTTAATGGGTGTAACTGGTTCTGGAAAAACTTTTACGATGGCAAATATTATTCAAAAATTAAATCGCCCAACGCTTGTTATTGCACACAATAAAACTTTAGCGGCACAATTATACAGTGAGTTCAAGGAATTTTTTCCGCATAACGCTGTAGAGTATTTTGTTTCTTATTATGATTATTATCAGCCTGAAGTTTATTTGCCTGCAACAGACACCTATATCGAAAAAGATTCAGCTATCAATGATGAGATTGACAAGCTTCGTTATTCTGCAACGGCTTCATTATTTGACCGGCGTGATGTAATTGTTGTCGCTAGTGTTTCTTGCATATATGGATTAGGTGATCCCGACGAATATAATGGTATGATTCTTTCATTAAAACCGGGGTTAATTATTGACCGTGAAAAAATTTTACAACGTTTAGTTGAGTTGCAATATAACAGAAATGATTATGAATTTAAGCGTGGAACTTTTCGAGTGCGTGGCGATGTTGTGGAAATTTTCCCGCCTTATTCATCTGAATTTGCATTACGTGTAGAAATGTTTGGCGATGAAATTGAAAGAATTTTAGAATTTCAACCTATCAGTGGAAAAATTATTGGTAAAAGAAATTATACAGCTATTATGCCGGCATCACATTATGTTGCGTCGAAAGAAAAGTTGGATTTCGCAATTAAAAACATAAAAAAAGAATTGCGTGAGCATGTAAAATTTTTGCGCGAAAATGACAAATTAATTGAGGCGCAACGAATTGAACAGCGAACAAATTATGATATCGAAATGATAAAAGAAGTTGGATTTTGTAGCGGTATTGAAAATTATTCGCGCCATATTGATAATCGGCCGGAAGGTAGTGCACCGAGTACATTGTTTGATTATTTTCCGGAAGATTTTTTTTTGATTATTGATGAATCGCATGTAACGATTCCGCAAATTAATGCGATGTATAAAGGTGATTTGTCACGTAAAAATACTTTGATTGATTATGGTTTTCGATTACCATCAGCGCGTGATAATCGGCCGTTAAAGTTTTCAGAATTTGAAAGCAAAATTAATCAATTGCTTTTTGTTTCGGCAACGCCTGCAAATTATGAGCGTGAAAAATCATCGCACATAGTTGAGCAAATAATTCGCCCGACAGGATTGTTAGACCCTGAAATTTTTATTCATGGAACGGCAAGCCAAATTGACAATTTAATTGAGCAAATAAATCTTACGACGGCAAACAATGAAAAAGTTTTGGTGACGACGCTTACAAAAAAAATGGCCGAGAATTTAACCGATTATTTAAATGAAAATTCGATACGTGTGAAATATTTGCATTCGGATATTGATACTCTTGAGCGCGTGAAAATAATTCATGACTTGCGGACAAACGTTTTTGATGTTATTGTCGGAATAAATTTACTGCGTGAGGGCCTTGATATTCCCGAAGTTTCACTCATTGCAATTTTAGATGCGGATAAAGAAGGATTTTTGCGTTCCGAAACTTCTCTCATTCAAACTATTGGGCGAGCCGCACGAAATGTTCATGGTCGAATAATTATGTACGCTGATACGATTACAAAATCTATGAAAAAAGCAATTGACGAAACACAGCGTCGTCGTTGTATCCAAGAAAAATATAACAAAGAGCACAATATTACGCCGCAAACCATAAAAAAAGATGTGCGTGAAATAATTCAAGCAACCGAAAAAATTGAAGAAAATGTTGAGAAGCCAAACAAATTTATGAGTAAAAAAGAGGTTGAGAAAAAAATTGCGGCGCTTACAAAAAAAATGGAAAAATTATCACTTGAATTGAATTTCGAAGAAGCAATTATGTGCCGCGATGAGATAGATGAATTGAAAAAAATTTTTGGCTAATTTTAAAGCAATGGTGCAAATAATCTTGAAATTGATTCTTTTATTTTAGTGAAATTTGAGCGTTGCAAGTAATCTTCATAAAAAATTTGCTCGCAATCATTTAAATCATCTATAAAAACTTTTTCAAATTTTTCGGTTACATTTTTGTCATAAATAAAAGAATTGATTTCAAAATTTAATTTAAAGCTGCGAATATCCATGTTTGCACTGCCGACGGATGAAATTTTTCCATCGATTAAAATTAATTTGCTGTGGACAAATCCTTTTTTGTATTCATAACATTTTGCGCCAGCTTCAAGTAATTCGCCAATGTATGATAAATTTGCCCATTTCACAAAAGGATGATCAGGTTTTGATGGAATAATTATTTTTACGTCAATTCCAGAAATTGCTGCGATTTTCAGTGCATTTATTACGCTTTCTTCCGGAATAAAGTAAGGAGTTTGGATATAAATCGAAGTTTCGGCTTCGTTTATCATTTTGAAATAATTGTATTCGATAGCTGGATGATGTGTATCGGGACCGCTGCTGACAATTTGCATGCTTGTGCAGTCAACAGTTTCAAGTTTCGGAAAATATTTTTCTTCCAATTCAATTTTATTATTGCCGGCAAAATTCCAATCCATGATAAAACGTAATTCGAGTTGTTTAACGGCATCGCCAAAAATTTTTATATGAATATCGCGCCAAAATCCAAATTTTTTTGATTTACCCAAATATTCGTCGCCAATATTAATTCCGCCGACGTAGCCGATTTTTCCGTCGATAACACAAATTTTTCGATGATTGCGGAAATTTGCACGGAAAAAACGTGGTGGCAAAAATGAAACCACTTGTCCACCAGCTTTTATTAAATTATCGAAGAAATGTTTTGAGGTTAGAATTGAGCCCATGCCATCAAAAAGTAATTTAACTTCTACGCCTTCATTAATTTTTTTGACGAGTATGTTAGCAATTTTTTTACCTAATTCATCATCGTGAAAAATATAATATTGAAGATGAATGAAATTTTGTGCGTTTTCAATATCTTCGATGAGTGAGTCAAATTTTTCGACACCATCGTAAAATAAATTTAATTTATTATTTAATGTAATAGGATTTTTACCGAGCCGATAGTTCATATAAACCATATCACTGAAATGTTCGTAACCCGGAATTTGTAAAATATTATCCTTGCTTTTCAAAATATTTTGTTGCTCTAAAAAATAATTTCCTTCGTCAAACATACTTAAATATTTTTCATATAAATTGTTATCAAATTTTGATTTAAGCATAAATATTTTATGTTTTCGTGCTTCGAGTCCAAATAATAAATATAAAATGAAGCCGAAATACGGCAATATATTTAATATAATTATCCATGCCCATGTTACTACTGGACTTTTTCGTTCAAAAAATACTATCAAAATCGTAAAAATTATGTTCAGTATAAAAAATATTTGTAATAAAAGTGATACCACTTCGCTTAGCATACTTTATTCCTCCTATTTTTTTTCATTCAATCTTAGCATATGTTGAATATAAAAAACAAATTTGCTAAAATAATAAAAAATTGAAAGGATGAAAACTATGACCCTCGGCGATATTTTCTTTATCATTTTTATTGCTCTCGCTATTATTTTTACCGCTCTCTATTTTTTAAATAGGTGGGCTATTAAAAAATATGGTTCCCAACAAGATATAATTGAAAAATCTAAAATGTCCATTAATATTTTTGTTATCGATAAAAAAAAAATGCGTATTAATGACGCAAATTTTCCTAAAGCTATCTATTCCTCTATTCCGAAATTCTATAAGTTCTTAAAATTACCTATCGTTAAAGCTAAAGTCGGTAATAAAATTATGGATCTTATCTGCGATAAAAAAGTTTTTAAATCTATCGATGTTAAAAAAAATTGCAAGGTCGAATTGGCCGGTATTTATATCATCTCCCTTGTTAAAAAATTAAAATAATATTGTTACAAGATGAAAATCTTGAACAATATTTTTTTTATTTTTTTATAACAAATAAAAATTTTCTAGCTAAATAGTGTATAATAATTATGTTAGTTCAATATAAAAATTTTATTGAAAAATTAATTTCCCATTGCTATTATTTCATGTAGATAATTTTAAAATTTTGGAGGAATTTTATGATATCTTATTGGAAAATTTTTTTTAATTTTATTGGCGGGCTTGGCTTGCTTTTATATGGTATGTATATTATGGCCGATGGCTTACAAAAAATTGCTGGCTCCAAAATGAAAAAACTCCTCGAAATTTTAACTCGTAATAAATTAATGAGTGTTATTGTCGGCGCATTCGTTACCGGTTTGATTCACAGCAGTGCCGCCGTTACTGTTATGATTGTTGGTTTCGTAAATGCCGGTCTAATGGATTTAACTCAATCTGTTGGAATTATTATGGGTGCAAATGTTGGGACAACTGTAACAAGTTGGCTTATATCAAGTGTAGAATGGTTAGAAATTTTAAGTCCAGCAAATATTGCACCAATAGCTATTGGTGTAGGCGCAGCGATGATTTTATTTACAAAAAAAGAAAAAATTTGTAACATCGGAATGGTTACAGTTGGTTTTGGACTTTTATTTATTGGTATAAATTCTATGACGCAAGCTTGTTTACCATTAAGTCATTCACCGTATCTTAAGCAAGCTTTTTTGATTATGGGGAAAAATCCATTTCTTGGATTATTAGCAGGAACTTTGATAACAGCTATTTTGCAGAGTAGTGCGGCATCAGTTGGAATTTTGCAATCTCTTGCAATTTTAAATTTAGTGCCATGGAACAGTGCTGTTTATATAATTATGGGGCAAAATATTGGAACATGTTTTACGTCGTTGTTGTCAAGTATCGGGACATCGAAAAATGCTAAAGCAACAGCTTATTTGCATTTAATTTTTAATTTATTTGGCAGCTTAATTTTTTCAGCTATCGCAATTTTATTTTTTACATATATAAATCCGCGAATAGGATTTGAATTTATAAATTTAACGCAAATAAGTATTGTACATAGCGTATTTAACATTGCGACGACAATAATGCTTTACCCATTTAGCAATCAACTTATAAAAATAGCGCAATTTTTTGTACGTAATGTAAAAGATGATGAGAGCGAAGTTCCTGTTCATTTGGATGTAAGAATTCTTGAAAATCCGAACTTTGCAGTACAAAGTTGTGTAAAAGAAATCATACGTATGGGTTATATGGCGCAAACGAATTTAAAAACGGCAATGGAAGCGCTATTAGAATTAAATGAGAAAAAAATTGAAATTGTGCTTAAGCGTGAAAAACAAATTGATACACTAAATAATGCGATTACGAAATATTTGATTAAAATTTGCAATACTGGCGTTAACCGCAAAGAAAATAAATTTTTGACGCGACTTTTTCACACAGTGAGTGATATCGAAAGAATTGGTGACCATTGTGAAAATATTGCGGACGTTGCAAAATATATGATAAAAGAAGATTTGACATTTTCAACTCAGCCAATACAAGAATTGACAGAAATATTTAATATGACAATTTTGTGTTATGACAGTAGTTTAAAGTCGCTTGAAAAAAATGACAAAATAATTGCAATGCAAACGGTAACACTAGAAAAAAATATAGACTCACTCGAAAAAGAATTGCGTAATATCCATATTGAACGCCTTTCACATAATCAATACGATGCGAAATCACATGTCGCATTTCTCGATACAATTTCAAATTTGGAAAGAATATCTGACCACGCTTTAAACATTTCACAGCTTGTGCTAAAATATAAACGCACTTCATAATTAAAATAATTTTTGGAGGTTTTGTTATGCTAAATAAAAAAACTATTGACGATTTGGATGTTCATGGCAAAAAAGTTTTGCTGCGCTGTGATTTTAATGTTCCAATACAAGATGGTGAAATAACTGATACAAATCGTATTGTTGCAGCCCTGCCAACTATAAAAAAATTAGTTGATGATGGAGCAAAACTTATTTTGTGTTCACATCTTGGTAAGCCAAAAGGCCCTGACAAAAATTTTTCACTCGAACCAGTAGCAAAAAAATTGTCAGAGCTTTTGAACAAAAATGTTTTTTTTGCTGACGATGATGAAGTTGTTGGTGAAAATGCAAAAAAAATTGTAAGTGAACTCAAAGATGGTGAAATAGTTTTATTGCAGAATACTCGTTTTCGTCCTGAGGAGACAAAAAATATTGACGAATTTTCAATGCAACTTGCATCACTCGCAGATATTTATGTAAATGATGCATTTGGTTCGGCACATCGTGCGCATTGTTCAACAGTTGGTGTAACAAAATATATAAAAGAAACGGCTGTTGGCTATTTGATGCAAAAAGAAATAGAATTTTTGGGCAATGCGGTTAATAATCCAAAACGTCCGTTTGTAGCAATTCTTGGCGGGGCAAAAGTTTCTGACAAAATTAATGTTATAAATAATTTGCTAGACAAAGTTGACAAATTAATTATTGGCGGTGGAATGGCTTATACTTTTTTGAAAGCACAAGGCTATGAAATTGGTCAATCATTGCTCGAGGAAGATAAATTGGATTATGCACGTGAAATGATGCAAAAAGCTAAAGAAAAAAATGTCGAATTAATTTTACCTGTCGATATAGTTGTTGTTCAAGAATTTAAGAACGATACGCCATATAAAACTGTTCCAATAGATAAAATCGAAAAAAATTGGATGGGCGTTGATATTGGTGAAGAAACTCGTATGAATTTTACAATCGCATTGCAAAATGCAAAAACTGTAATTTGGAATGGACCAATGGGTGTGTTTGAGTTTAGGAATTTTGCACGAGGTACATTAGCTGTTGCAAATGCTTTGGCAGACTTAGATGCAACAACAATTATTGGCGGCGGAGATTCTGCAGCGGCTATAAATAAATTAGGTTTTAAAAATAAAATGACACATATTTCAACCGGTGGCGGCGCATCTTTAGAATTTTTAGAAGGTAAAGATTTACCTGGTATCATTGCTATTCAAAATAAATAATAAAAAAAATGACCTTGAGTTAAACTCAGGGTCATTTTTAAAGTTGAACTGTTGTTCGAAATTTTGAGTTGCTATCTAAAGTTGGGATTGTTTTGACAAAATCACGAAAATCAGAAAATTCTTTTCTATTTGTAAAATCATTAAGTTCCTTAAATTTAGCAGTATAACTATTTATTTTATTTTCAATTTCACTTTTTTGTTTTAATAATTCTTTATTTTTATTTGAAATTTTATCAGATTCTTTTTGAAAAGAAAATAATTTTTCTTCTGTACATTTTTTAACATTTTCAAAAAAATCACATTCTTCACTTGCTTCACACTGACAATTTTTAAATTCTGTAATTTCATTTTGTTTTTCTTTTATTTCTTCTAACAGATTCTGCCACTTCTCATTGTTTTTGAAAAATTTGTTCAATAGCGTATTATTATTTAGGAAAATTGATTTTAATTTAAAATTAAAATTACTATTTTCATTTAAATAATTACCAAGATTCTCCTTTGAATTATTAAGCTGTGTAATTTTTTCATTATAAGCCTGCATTAATTCTTTTGTTAATTTTATATTATTTTCGTTTTCTTTATTTTGTTCTTTATTATCGTTTAGTTTTTTTTTTACTTTTTGTAATGATTGTTCTAATTCATTTATTTTTCTCAATAAACTTTTAATATTTTCTTCTATTAAGCAATAATTTATTTGAAGTTGATTTTTTAAATTTTCAACTTTGCTTGAAATAGTTTGAAATTCATTTTTACCTTCTTCAATTTTTTTACGCATACAGCTAAGGTTTTCAAAAGTATTTCTTGGTTGACTTAATTCATTTAATAAATCAGCAAAATAACTCTCTGTACTAGATATTTGTGAACTTATCTCTTTAATTTTAATTTTATCATCGCTTAAGCTTAAATCTTTCTTTAAATTATCATCAAATTTATTTACTTGTTCAATGAAGTTTTTCATATCATTGATTTGATTCGAATAATTAGAATTTTTTTTATTTATTTCTTTATAATTTTTTTCAAAATAGTTATTATATGAATTTTCTATTTTAATTGAAAAATTATTAAAGAAAATTTTAAATTTTTCAGGAGATTTCGCATTAAATAAATGTAAAATATATTCTTTATCAAATTCATCAATGCAAGTAATTATTTTTAAATAATTTACAAAGTTACATTGATTAAATTCGTCAAAGGTTGCGAAATTCATAGTAAACTGAAAATAATCTATTTCATTTTCTTTAATATCAAATTTTAGAAATAATTCGTTTTTAACTTCATTTAATTTATCAACAATATCTCCAGGTAAAATTAATTTTAATAAATTTTTCAAATCGTTATTATTCAATTTATTACAAGATAATTTTTTTAAATAAGAAACATTTTGCTTAATATAATTTATACACATTAAAATTTCATTTAATAATTTTGCACTTATATTATCATTAATACGAAGTGAAAATTTTGAAATATAAGCTTCTAAATCGCCCATATTACTTACGTTTAAATTTATATTTAATATACTAAAAGGGGTTCTAAAAAATTCAGGATGAATTCTCTTCAATTCCTTCAAATAAATATACATTTCATTAAAGTTTTTATCTAAATTTTTATCTAAAAAAATATAAAAATTACTTGCATTTTTTGCATTAATTTCATCAATTAAGAATGAATTTGTAAACTTATGTTTTTTTATTAAAGAATATCTCAAATAAGAATAACAATTTGGAAAAAAATTAACAATTTCTTGTTTTTTATTTTGCCACCATCTTATTGATTGTAATTTTATTTGAAGTGAAGTTAAAAATGAAATAAAATTTTTTTCTTTAATTGCTTCTTCAAGATATGGTAATATATCTTTTTTATGTTCTTTAAATAATTTTACAATTTTTTTCTTCCTAAAATAAAAAGGCTCGATAGAACCGTCATCTTTGATATTATAAAAAACAATTTCATTATCTTTGTAAATTATAACTGGTTTAGAAAATAGATTGGAATTTAAAATAAATTTATCCATTTCTTGAATATCCAAGTTTGAAGTTTGATTTGTTATTAATGTTAAATAATTTTTAGCTGCAATAATTTTATTGATAGACTTAAAAATTGCATCATTTTCTAAAAAAAATAATTTACCAGAAATATCATCAATATTTTCCAAACTTGGATAGCGTAAAGGATTTCTTTCAAGTCTAAATTTTCTCCAATTAAAAATCCAACGTCTAAATAAATGCGGATAAAATTTTTTAAGATTTAATAATAATTCTTTAAGCGTTTGAAAATTTAAATCGATAATTAATTGTAAAGATTTCATATCAATTTCTCCGTTTTTATTAAATTTATCTAAACGAATTTTTATTAAATCAAAAATTTGTTTTTTCCACAGAAGCCAATTAAAAAATTCTTTACTTTTATTAATATTATAAGTAAGATACTCTACTTTATAATTATAAAAGTCATTATCACTACGAATAAATTCAATAAGTTTTGAATTGCAATTTATTTCTTCCAAAAATATTTTAAGGCGAACAGCATAATAAAAATCTTCTTTTTTCTTTTTTAGCCAATTTAAAAATTCAATATCATCATTAATAGAATACCAAAATTTAGTTTTATCTTTTTCATCATAAAAATATTTTTCAATATAATAATCAAATTCATCATCATTATAAACATATTCAAGAAACTCTGGATCACAATTCACAAAAAAATCAAAATTACCATCTTTACCAAAATCTAAGTACTCTTTATGTAAAACATGATCATCTTCTGGATTTCCAAACCATGCTTCACGATAATCATGATTATGATTATATCTCATTACCAAAATTCCGTCATGATTTATATAAGTTGTAGGCAACTTTTCTTTTAAACAAATTCCTTCTATAAGACTTGCACAACCTTGTGATTTAGCCATCAAATCATTTTTGCCGTTTTTTGCTTCACGGAAAATTATTTCTTTAATAAGACTTTTTTCGTTTTGTGGCAAATTATTATACCAATAATATATTTTATCTCTATTTTCTGTCCAGTGAATAAAATTATTTGTTTCTTCCTCGAAATATTTTCTTATTTCACTATCTTCTGTCCAACATTCTCTCCAATCTCTTTTTTTATTATAAAGTTTAATATTTATAGGTTCTGACATCTTTTTATTCACCTACACTTATAAAAAAAACTATTATTTATAACTTTATATATTAATAATAACAAAAATGTTGCTTTTTATCAAGTGAAAAAGCAACAAATAATAAAAGCACAAGACGGGATTCGAACCCGCGACCCTCGCCTTGGCAAGGCGATGCTCTACCACTGAGCCACTTGTGCATAAGAAAGCGGATGATGGGAATCGAACCCACATAGCCAGCTTGGAAGGCTGGAGTTTTACCACTAAACTACATCCGCAAAAAAAATAAATGTGCTCAGAGACGGAATTGAACCGCCGACACGAGGATTTTCAGTCCTCTGCTCTACCAACTGAGCTATCTGAGCCGATACGTTACTCAACTTTTTGAGTGTACCATAAGCAAAAAATAATGTCAAGCGATTTTCAAAAAATTTTTTTAGCAATAAAAAAGTTCTTTTCAAAATAGATAAGAAAAGAACTTTAAATTAAAGTTTCTTGCTTAATCATATTTTCAATAAAAATTCCATAGCCACGAGTTGGTTCGTTAACAAAAACATGAGTTATTGCACCAATTAATTTATTATCTTGAATAATTGGACTACCACTCATTCCTTGAATAATACCATTAGTTTTATTTAAAAGATTCTGGTCAGTGATACGGATAATCATCCCTTTTGAGTCATCGTTACAAAATTTATTTATGTTTTCAACATAAGCGTCATAATTTTTTATAATACCATCTTCAATATTTGAACGAATAAATGCACGGCCTTCATGTATTTCATTTTTACGAGCTATCGGCATTTTTTCATTAGGAATATTATTAGAAATCATAGTTAAATCAAGTGCGCCATAAATTCCACACTCATTATTTAATTTTACATCACCAATTTTTTTCGTACATTTTATATTTCCTAAAATTTCACCAGGATTTCCTTTCTCACCTTTAACGACAGAAAGATTATCAGCTTTACGAATATCGCCAGATTTTACTACCATTAATTGTTGAGTATCAATGTCAGTAATACCATGACCGAGTGCACCAAATTTATTTGTAATAGGATTATAGTAAGTCATAGTACCGATGCCTTGGGCTGAATCACGAACCCAAACACCAATTTTATTTTTACCTTTTTCATTTTTAATTGGTTTTATATTTAAGTCGCTAATTTTATTATTATGTTTCACTTTAAGATTTAGGTAATCATTTTTCTCAACGGTATTAATTAAATCTTCTTTTGTATTTAGATTTTTTCCATTAGCAGCTAAAATTAAATCACCGGGCGATAATTTTTCAGCAGGTGAGAAATCACCATTGGTAGTTTTAATTTTTTCAGTACCGAGCACAATAATGCCAGAGGTATTGATACGGATACCGATAGTGATACCGCAAGGGATAACTTCAATATTATTATGATAATGCTGAGAGAAAACATCGTGGTCATTAAGAAATGCAACTTGTTCGTCAGCATTGATTAATTTTAAATTTAGGAGATTTGTAATAAAAATTATTATGAGTAGGAGTAAGAGATTAGAATTTTTTTTCTCATACATTTTTTTCACTCCCATATAAAAAATTTTTTACGTATATAAATTATCCGAAATGCTAAATGATTATACTGGCTAATAAAAACTAAAAGGGAAAAATCCGTATGATTAGTAATTGATTGTGGCGTATAATTCATTTATTATTAGGGAAATAGACAAGGAGTAAAAAAAATGAAAAAGATAGATATCAGTAATAAATATTTTAAAATAAGCTTTAGTATTTTTAGTGTAATAGCGGCGTCAATATTATTTGAGAAATTCTTAGGAAATATTGATTTTATTTTTGAGAAAATAATTTATGTAGTAAAATTTTCATTCGGAATTTTAGAACCATTTATATTTGGATTTTTTATCGCATATTTTCTTAAGCCAATTGTAATTTGGATTGAGGATAAAATTTTTATGCGTATGAAATACAAACGATTACTTTCAGTTATCACAACTTATATAATTTTTTTAGGCTCACTTATTTGGATATTTATTTATTTAGTTCCAGAAGTTACTTTTAGTATCAAAAAATTCATTTTAATTTTCCCAGATACCGTTAAAAATTTTAATAAGAGTGGCTACGGATTTTTCTATCAGGTTTTAGATACTTATAATGCTACATTTAATAAAGATTATGATTTGTCAAATATTATGGAATTTATTGCGACTCCATTTATAAAAAGTGTTTTGTCATTACCACAAATGGCAGATAATATTTTATCAAGAACATTTGAATTTGCATCGTCACTTTTAAATTTTATTTTGGGAATTGTAATTGCATTTTATTTGCTGTGCGATAAGGAACGATTTTATTTAACACTGAAAAAATTAATTTATATAATTTGGGGCGCAGAAAATACTGAAAAAATTTTTTGCTCGCTTAGTAATTACAATTTTGTTTTCCAAAAATTTATTATCGGTAAAACAATTGATTCAATAATTATCGCTTTGTTATTTTTTATCATCGGACGTTTTATCAAAGTTCCGTATCTGATACTTTTAAGCTTGATAATTGGAATAAGTAATATGATTCCATATTTCGGACCATTTATCGGTGCAATTCCCGTAGTTTTTATCGTATTGTTAAATAATTCGGTGTTAGCATTTTGGGTAGCCGTGATTATTTTTATTTTGCAACAATTTGATGGAATAATATTGGGCCCAAAAATTTTAGGAAACTCAACCGGATTAAAACCTCTCGAAGTTATTTTTGCAATTATTATTGGTGGAGCAATGTTTGGAGTAGTAGGAATGTTTTTTGGCGTACCGGTATTTGCGGTGATATTGAAAATTTTGCGTGACTTATTGAATAAAAAATATGAAGAGGCGAAAGAGAATGGACAATCCGCAATCGGCAAACAAATTCATTTTTAATTTATTACTTTATCAAATTTTTATAAGTGTGATATTAAATAGATTGCCGAAATCAGAATATAGTTTTGTTTATTTCCCATTAATTTCATTATTTATACCGATTATGATTTATTTTTTTAGTGCGCGGCCAAAAATTTCGCAAGTTTTACCGACAAAAAAAATCAGCAAAAAAAATTTATGTTTGCTGATATTATTTGCATTTTCAATACAACCAGTGATGGAAATTTTTTCGATGTTATCAGCAATTTTTGCAAAAAATCCGACGCAAAATTTAACTGTGACGTTAGAGACAAAACCATTATGGCTGATAATTTTTTCGATGGCAATTATGCCGGCAATATTTGAGGAAACAATTTTTCGCGGGATAATATTGTCGGGATATCGAAATGCAAATCGGAGGCTTGCATTTTTTTTGAACGGATTAATTTTTGCGGCAATACATCTCAATTTCCAGCAATTTTTATATGTAATGATGATGGGGATAATATTTAGCGTTTTAGTTTTTTATACGCAATCAATTTTTTCGTCAATACTCGTACATTTTATTTTTAACGCAACTCAATTAATGTTTGCGTTTTACAAATTTGAATTTAGTAATATTTTTATTTTTGGGATGATTTTTGCACCAATTTCATTTTTTTTATTTCGTGCTATTATAAAAAATTGTACGATTGAAACAAATGGAAATGAGAAAGGCAAAAAAATTTTGACATTGCCACTTGTTTTATATTTTGCTTTTGCTTTTTATATTATGCATTTTAATTAAAGGAGACCAAAATGAAATTTATTAACGAATTTAAAAATAATGACCGCGTTATCGAACATTTTTTGTGTGCGCAAAAACAATTGATGAAAACTAAAACAGGTAAAAATTATTTTTCATTGACCCTACAAGATAAAACTGCAACTATAAATGCAAAGGTTTGGGATATAAATTATAATATCCAAGAATTTGAACAAGGCGATTTTATAAAAATTGATGCACTTGTCCAAGTCTTTAACGATGAATTACAGTTGAATGTTTCAAAGTTGCGTAAAAGTGAAGTTGGCGAATATGATTTAAAAAATTATGTGCCTGCTACGTCAAAAAATGTTGACTCTCTTAAAAATGAGTTACAAAAATTTATTTCTTCAGTTGAAAATAATTTTTTGTCGGCACTTTTAAAAAGTTTTTTTGACGATGAGGAAATGCTTGAAAAATTTTGTACGCATTCTGCCGGAAAATCGATGCATCATAGTTATGTTGGCGGACTTTTGGAACATACGATTTCTGTGACACAAATTTGTGATTTTATGAGTGCGCGCACAAAATTATCCAATCGTGATATTTTGATAACGGTTGGGCTTTTGCATGATATCGGGAAAATTTATGAGCTTTCAGATTTCCCCAAAAATGATTATACGTATGATGGTGAGCTGCTCGGCCATATTATTATCGGTTCGGATTTAATCAGCAAAAAAATTTTACAGATAAAAAATTTTCCGAACGATTTGCGCAGTCAAATTATTCATTGTATTTTGTCGCATCATGGTGAATATGAATTTGGTTCGCCAAAATTACCGCGTTCGATTGAAGCGATAATTTTACATTTTGCAGATAATTTAGATGCGAAAACAAAAATGTTTGAGGAAATAGTTGAGGCCGATAGTTCAAATTCGGATTGGACAAATTACAATAAATTATTTGCACGAAGATTATTGAAGCCAAATGTATAATGATAGCGAAAAAATATCGGCCGGCGAAATAAATAAATTTACGTGTTGCCCATATCAATGGTATTATGAAAGATTGTATGGCCGCAAATTTATTTTGGAAGAATTGAAAAAGACAAATCCGAATTATGTAGCGGCGACAAAAAATAAATTTTCGCGTGGCAATCGTTTTCATAAATATTTTCGAATGAAATACAAATTGCGGCGATTGATATGGATTATTATTTTGACCGCGATAATTCTTTTTGGAGTTTGCTATGTTAATTATCTTGGCATTGATAATTTTTTGGAAAATATTTTTTACAGGTAAAATAAAAAAGCAATGCGTACGTTTTCCAACTTGGCCTTATAAATTAATTTATTCAGACGAAAAAAATTTTACTGCTGGCTCAAAAATTTTGCTGAGCCAAAAATATAATTTGTCAGGAAAACCTGATTTGATTTATCAAAATATCTTTACGAAAAATTTAATTGTGATTGAACTTAAAAGTAGTAAGCGCGGCGATAAAAAAGATTTACGCAGCGGTGATTTTTTACAACTCGTATCTTATTTCATTATTGTTGAAGATTGTTTGCAGATAAAACCACGCCGCGGCTATTTGATTTATTCTGATTGTATGTTTCGTGTGCCGAATAAAAAAAAATTTCGTACGCAAGTTTTTGACTCATTGAAAAAAATGCGTGCAATGCTGAAAGATTCAAATTTCGAGCATAAAAAAAATTTCGCCGTCTGTAAAAATTGTATTTGTCATAATTCGGTTTGCGACAAATAAAGGAGTGATTCGTGTGCATAATTTTTATAAAATTGGAGCCGCTTGTCCAATAATAAAACTTACTGATTGTGAATATAATGCAAACGAAATTTACAAATTAATTACAAGCGCACAAAAATTAAACATTATTATTTTTCCTGAGCTTTGTATGACAGGTGCGACATGTCTCGATTTATTCAAGCAAAATGATTTGATAAATAACGCGCAAGAAAATTTTCGTATGCTTTTGAAAAAACTTTCTGACACAAAAATTTTGTATGTGATTGGTTTACCGGTGAAAATTGAAAATAAATTGTTTAATTGTGCCGCGGTTTGCCAAGGTGAAAATATTCTCGGTCTCGTTCCAAAAATAAATTTATCAGATACAGATAAAAGATATTTCAGTGCGTGCAAAAAAAATTTTGTTACGCAGATAAATGATATTTGGTTTGGTGATTTGACTTTTTCTGTTAACAATAAATTCACGATGAAAATAAATTTTGGCACGGATTTTTCAAATGATGCCGACATAAATTTAAATCTTGCAGCGACACCAATTCAATTAGATGATGATTTTGACGAAACAATTATAAAAGCTATGTGCATAAAAAATAAAAATGCGTGCGTGTTTATCAATAGTGGATATGGTGAATCAACGACAGATTTTGTTTACAGTGGTAACGGATTTATTTATGAGCGTGAAAAAAAATTGGCAGCAACTGAAAAATATTCGATGAACACACAATTAATTTATAACGATATTGACATCGATGTTATTGCAACACCGCAAAAAAAAATTTTTGAGCAAACAATAAAAATAAATTTAGAAGAGTCAAATGAAATTATGCGCAAATTTCCTGTCAATCCATTTTTGACTGATAAAAATCCAGCAGAAATTTTATTCGCATTGCGTAATGCAATTGCGACACGATTTAAAAAATCTGGCTGTGAAAAAATAATAATAGGTGTTTCAGGCGGTGTCGATTCAACTTTAACTTTGCTTAATGCAGTTTTCGTTTGCGATTGCTTAAAAATTTCTCGCGAAAATATTTTAGCGGTAACGATGCCGGGATTTGGAACTACCAATCAAACTTTTACTAATGCCGCATTTTTGTTAAAAAGTTTGAACGTGTCACCAAAAGTTATTTCTATCAAAGAATCTTGTATGAAACACTTCGAAGATATTGGGCACGATATAAAAAATATCAATACAACTTTTGAAAATGCGCAAGTTCGTGAGCGCACACAAATTTTATTTGATTTGGGCAATGAATTTAATGGAATTGTTTTAGGGACGGGCGATATGAGTGAGGAAGCGCTCGGCTTCTCAACTTATAATGGCGACCATATTTCAAATTATAATCCTAATGCAAATTTACCGAAAACAATTATTTGTGAGCTACTGCGTTTTATCGCAAATCAAAAATATTTTTCGAATGAAATAAATTTGTGCTTGAAAAATATTTTGCAGACACCAATTAGTCCTGAACTTTTACCGATTGATAAAAATGGTGAAACTTCGCAGCACACCGAAAATATTGTTGGGCCGTATGAACTTATCGATTTTTTTATTTATTATTTATTGAAATATGGTTTTGCAAAACAAAAAATTATATTTATGGCGCAAAAAACATTTGAAAATTATTCATCATCGCAAATTGAAAAATATTTTGATGAATTTTATCGGCGATTTATAAAACAGCAATTTAAACGTTCTTGTGCAACTGATAGCCCACAAATTTTTAGTTTTGGATTTTCACCACGTAATTCATTTTTAATGCCTTCAGATATTTAAAATAAAAAAGTTTTCATTTTGATTTTTAGTCAAATGAAAACTTTTTTCGTTTGTTTTTATTACTATACTGGTTCTTGTTGATTATCATATTGTTCTGAAGGTGGCATTGCTGATGCTTCTGGTATTTGTAATGTTGCTGGTTCATCGTTGTTTGTAAATTCTTCTTTTTGTTCTACAGTTGCTTGTGTATTTTGTGGCGGCTCACCAATTTTATTTTTTGCCCGAAGTCTTTTTTCGTTACTTTTCTCAAAATAATCCTTTAACCTAGATGGAATGTGAATATTGTATTTTTCTGTAAGCATATAAATTACACCAGAGGATAACGCTAGTGAACCGAATATGCCAATTGTTAAACCCAAAGCTAATGGTCCTAAAACAATACCTACACTCGCGAAACTACATATAATAGCTGATATCATAATAAATAAGTCTAAACACAGGATAAATTGGTAAAAAGAACCCAAAAATTCACACAAAAATTTTTGAAATTTATTAAGTTTGTTTTTCGAATTATCACAAGTTTTTGAAGCTCTTACATAATTTTGATGATAAATATCAAAAACATATGATCCAATAGTAGAAGATGGATTTCTTTTATCATAAACAGAACCTAAATAGTCAAATTCAAAATTAAAATCATTATTACCAAATTTATTTTTTATATACGATATTTGTTCGTCAGTGAAAATAATATTATTCCGATACAAATAATCTGCAATTAAGTAAGGAAGTGTGGAATCATTTATTGAGTAAAAAGCTTTTTGCATTTTTGTTCTCATTTTTTTTGTATCATAATTTCCATTTTCATTAATTTCCTGTGAATCTAATCCAATACTTTTCAAAAATTCATTTTCATGCAAATGAACTGCAGATATTAACAAATCGTTTAGGCTAAAACATGGAGGTAAAGAGCTATTTGCAATTCTATTTTTTAAACGGCGTTCAAAAAGTTGTTGCTTTATATCGTAAGGATATTTAGACATTTAAATCATCTCCTTATATTTTTAATAATAACATAATTATTTTTATAATGTCAAATAAAAAAATGAGTTCTGAATTTATACAGAACTCATTTTTTTTAATAATGCTCGAAACCGGAATCGAACCGGTACGGGATTTAACTCCCGCAGGATTTTAAGTCCTGTGCGTCTACCAATTCCGCCACTCGAGCTAAAAATGGGAGAGGAAGGATTCGAACCTTCGAAAGCAATGCTAACAGATTTACAGTCTGCCCCCTTTGACCGCTCGGGAACTCTCCCACATTTAACTTTTTTAGTCTATCATACAATTTTAATAATGTCAAGCAAAAAATAAATTTGTTCATATTTATTTACATATAATTTATTTTTCAAATAAAAAAGTTGGCATAAGAAACAAACAAAAAAAATATCTTAAAAATATATTTAAGGAGGAGATTTTATTTGCATAAATTAATTGTTATACGAAAAAAAAATATTTTGTACGTGAGTATAATCGCACTGATTTTTGTTCTTAGTCTTGCACTTAAGCCATCAGCACAAACAGTTTTTAATATGGTTGTAGCTGATCCAAATCGTTTGCTTCCAATTTATTGTGTCGATCGTAATGATAATAAAATTTCTATTTCATTTGATGCGGCATGGGGCGCCGATGATACTGATAAGCTTCTGCAAATTCTTAAAGATAATGATGTCAAAGCAACATTTTTTTTGTGCGGATTTTGGGTTGATAAATATCCGGATGAAGTAAAAAAAATAATTGCGGACGGACACGATATTGGTAATCATGGAAATACTCATGCTCATGGTGCAAAATTAAGTTTGGAGCAAAATGAACAGGAAATTTTAAAAGCACATGAAAAAGTTGAAAAGCTTACCGGTACGAAAATGTTTTTATTTCGTCCGCCATATGGCGAATATAATAATGATGTCATAAAAGCCGCGCAAAATGTTAATTATTATCCGATTCAGTGGGACGTAGATAGTTTGGATTGGAAAGAACTTGGCGCTGAGCACGAACTTAATCACGTTTTAAATCATAAAAAACTTGGTAGTGGTTCAATAATTTTGTTTCACAACGATGCAAAATATACGCCGCAAGTTCTTGATAAAATAATAAAAGGTTTGAAAGCAAAAAATTATGAACTTGTCCCAATCTCTCAGTTGATTTATAAAAACAATTACAAAATAAATCATGAAGGTCGGCAAATAAAAAATTAATTTTTTTGTAGTGATATAATAATTGACATAAAATTTTAGTTGAATTTTTTAACAAATTTACTGAATATTTTATGAGATATTTTAATAAATTTCTTATCACAGATAACTTGATTTTTTTTGATTATGTTTTCCAAAAAACATTTTTATGGTGGTGATTAAAATAAATTTTCAATTTCAGAATAAAAATAAAATAAGTAAAAAAAATTTGTCTGTTTTATGTAGACAAATTTCATTTATGTTGCAATCAGGAATTTCTATCAGCAAAGCACTAGAAATTTTAACGGTACAATCACAAAATAAAAATTTAAAAATTATTTTAAGTGATATACATAAAAATATTTTAGAGGGAAAATCATTTTCACAATGCCTTTTACAGCATGGTAAAAAATTTCCCGCACTTATGATAAATATGATAAAGGCGGGAGAAAATGCGGGGAGATTAGATGAGATAATGAATCAACTTGCTAACTATTATCAACAGGAAAATGATTTTATTACAGATTTCAAACGGGCAATGATTTATCCATGTATTGTGTGCGTAATGATGTTAACAGTTTTAATCATGGCATTAACATTTGTAATTCCGAGTTACGCACAAATGTTTTCACAAAATGGTGCGAAATTACCGTTGCTAACTCAAATAGTTATTGGTATCAGTAATTTTGTTGGAAAGTATTATTTACTTTTGATACTATTTTTTATAACAATTTTTATTTTGCTGGTATTATTTTTAAAAACAGATAAGGGGCAAATTTTTTATGGTAAATTTCTTTTTTCATCATTTGTAAAAAAAATTTATCGTATACGTTTAAATTTTATATTTGCTCAAATCTTTGGAATGCTTTTAAGGTCGGGCGTTGATATCATTTCAGTATTTGAAAATGTAAAAGATGTTGTCGGCAACAAATTTTTAGATAAAGATTTCGATTTAATGATTAATCAAATTAGAAATGGTGAGAGCGTGAGCGAAGTTATCAATAAATCTGGCAAATTCAATACAATTTTATCTGAAATGATAAATGTTGGTGAAAATAGCGGAAATTTACCCGACACTATGCTTTATTGCCAAAAATATTTTGAAAATGAATTCAAAGATAGTTTAAAAAAACTCGAAAAAATTATTGAACCAGCGTTCACGATTATCACCGGTATAATTTTAGGAATCATAATGCTCGCGATAATGGAGCCAACTTTTACGTTAAATGATATTTTTTAATTATTCTGCTTTAATGGCAACTAACGCGCTTAATTTTGTTGCGCGACGCGCTGGGAAATAACCTGAAAACAAACCAATTAATCCTGAAAAAATTATTGCGACAGCGCACAACCAAATTGGTATCAATGAAACGACGGATTTTCCTGAATACATATAAACATCGGTATTGAAAAATGAAATGTTTGTGGTATTCAAAATATGCGAGACCAACAAACTTATCAGCGCGCCAATTATTCCGCCGAAGAATCCAATTATTGAGGATTCTAGCAGGAATAATTTTTTTATGTCGCGGATAGATGCGCCGATTACTTTCATGATACCGATTTCGCGTGTACGTTCGTACACCGACATTATCATAGTGTTTGCAATACCAATTGCTGCAACAAATAATGAGACTGCACCGATTGCACCAAGTAATGCTTGCATATTTGCGGAAGTTGCCCGCATATTTTCCAGATATTCACCTTCATAGTATGCGTTATATCCAAGTTCTTTGACTTTTTCAGCAATATCTTTGACACTGTTAATATTTTTGCATTTTACATAAATTTGATTGTACTCATCAGAATTATTTTCGCCGGAATTTTTTTTACGCATTTCTGCTTTTAACTTTTTAGTTTGCTCAATAGTCATGTAACAATTGTAATCGGATTCACTCCAGCCGGATTCATCAGATTTTAATATTCCAACAAATTTTACAGCGTGCGATTTAATATTTGACGATGAAGAATTTCCATCAGTAGTATCAACTTCACCGTAATTCATATCAGTAGAAATTGTAACACGGTCTTTCATAAGATTAACTTGTGGCGAATCATAATAAACATAGCTACGGCTATTTTTTTTGCGAAAAGAGTAGGGGACTTTACCGCCACAAACAATATTTAATTTATCATCTTCATTTAAAAATCGGCCATTCTCTAGCTCATAGCCTAAAATTTTTAGAAATGGCGCTTCGATTCCAACGACATTTAATGTCGCACAATATTTACCGCACAAAGCTTTTATGGAATACGACAAATTAATTATAGGACTAACCGCTTCAACATTTTTTATTTGTTTGAAATTATATACGGCGCTGTTGTCCAATTTTATTTTATTTTTTTTTGCTTGATATTGGGGTGAAGTTTCATCGACACCAACAACATGAATTAAAGTTATATCTGAAAGTTGAAGTAGTTGGCTCTCAAAATTTTTATTTATTGCGAGCCCTAACGATATCATTACAATGATTGAAGCGGTACCGATTGAGACGCCCAAAATTGTCAAAAATGTTCGAAGTTTACGTTTAAAAAAATTTTTGAGCGCCATCGCAATCAGATCAATATTATTCATCTAAATCATTGCCTTTCTTTTTCTGACGAATTTTCTTTACAATAAATATTGCGACACCCACAGAAATAATAATTGCGCCCCAAATGTATGGATTTTTCCACCAACTTTTTTTTGGTTCTTCAATCGGTGGCGTATCAGGCGTAAAATTATCATCAATCGGCATAGATTCTTGGACATTTACAGTAAAATTTTTAATTTGTTCTTTCGTTTCGCCCGCATCATCTTCATATGAAATAATTATGCGTCCGCTTTTTTCACCGGGCTGTAAAGGCGTAAAGTTTCCTTCATACGTATCACTCGTACTTGTATTAAATTTTCCATAAAAAATTGCGCTTTGCTTTGTATCAAAATCTTCGCCTTCGATTTTAATCAAAAGATTATTCAAATTAACTTTACCTGTATTATAAAAATCGAAAGCTATTGCAGTCGGTTGATTTACGTAAATTTCACTTGGAATATTTATTTCGCTCGTATCAAGTTTTGTTGGCTGCTTGACACTTATTCCAATTGTTTCTGAAGATTTAATTTCATTGTGCTTTTCATCTTCATATTCAAAATTTACAACGACACTGTAATTTTTTGGCGTAGCAGTTGGCAAAGTATAGAGCCGTAATTTTTTCTCAATTTTATCTGACGGCGCAATATCTCCGATAAAAAATGTCGTGCTTCCATTGACAGGTGTAAAGACGTTTCCTTTTTGTTCATTTGTACTTGTCGCCGCTTCGTCTATTGTCAACGAAATTTTTGTATTCTCAACGCGTTTATTTTTATGCGTGTTTTTAAATGTCATACTTAAATCAAATTCAGAGCTCGCCGTAACTATCATTGGATTTGTACTGTAATTTTGAACAATAATTTTTGGTTTGCTTTGAGAGTCCGAGGCTTCTGATTCAGGATTATTCACATTTATTCCGATGTATTGTTCAAAAGAATTTTTGTCAACATTTTCATACTCAACTTGAAATTTTATCGAATAATTTTGTGTTTTGGCTTTCGAAGTTGGCGCAAATGCAAACGTTAAACTTTTTGCTTCATTTGGTTTCAAAAGTTGTGTAAAAATTATGTTAGGAGTTTTTGGCACAATTGCACCATCTTCGTCAGTTATTGCTGTAACTTTAACATTTTTCAAATTTGTTTGACCTGGATTTTTCAATTTCATTGAAACAGTTGCAGTTTCACCGACATTAAAAGTTTTTGTCGGAACAATTATATCTGTCAATTCCGGTTGTGATTTATCAAACTGAGTTTGCCCAGCAATATTTACATAATAGAAAAAGCTTTTGTCATAAACTTTTTCATCACCATCTTTATATGAAACTTTGAAAGTCAATGGATAGGAACCACTTTGAATTTTAGACGAAGCTACGAAATCAAAATTTAAATATTTTTGCATACCTGCGGAAAAATTCGGGAAATATGTTCCCATTGTAGAATTTGCGAGATTTATTTCATCCGTTTTTATGCCTTCGATTGAAACTTGTAAATCATACGCATTTTGTGCACTGGCATTTTCAATAATAGCTGTCAAAGAAAATTGATCGCCTGGCAAAATTTTTGCATTTGTATTTGTAAAGTTAGTTATATTTATCAATGGCGCCGAATTTTCATTTTTTATTTTTATAGCGAACGTATCGCTTTCAGTAAAATTTGTGTTCACATCGTTCGTAAAAGAGTGGGTGAGGGAAACCGTGTAAGTCCCGGATTTCGCATTCTTATCCGCTTTTACATTAAGTTTCATAATTTTTTTACCGGTCGCTGAAATAACCGGAACCGCGTTAGAATCATTTACAAATGAAATTGTAAATGGCGCACTTGAATCAATTGTTGCTTGCGTAAGAATGTTGTAAGCGGCGGCTACGCCAACATTTCGGATTGTAAGTTCAATGTCTTTATTGCCGCCAGCATTTAAATTTACAACAGATGGGTTTTCCAATTTTATTTTAGGAGTTGCATTATTTATGGTTGGTTCGAGTGGCTCAGCGTAAATTTTTATTGGCAAAAATAAGAGTAAAGTAAAAATAGCGGTGAAAATTTTATTTTTCATTTTTAATCTCCTTTTGATTTTTTATTTCATCAATTATTCCATCACGAATATGAATAATCATATCGGCATAGCATGAGATTTCCAAATCATGCGTAACTATAATTAATGTCTGATTATTTTTACGTGCAATATTTGTAATCAAATCCATCATTTCAAAAGTTGTTTTAGTGTCAAGATTTCCAGTCGGTTCATCTGCAAAAATCACACTCGGATTATTTACAAACGCTCGTGCGATACTTACACGTTGCTGCTGACCACCACTCATTTGTGATGGTTTATGATTAATTCTATTTTCGAGGCCAACATTTTTTAACATTTCCTTAGCTTTTTCAATACGAATTTTTTTAGGGACACGTGAAAAAATTAGAGGCATACAAACGTTTTCGAGAGCAGTTAAAGTTGGGAAAAGGTTATAAGATTGGAAAACGAAGCCGACATATTTTTTACGGAACTCAGCTAATTGTTCTTCGTTAAATTTTTCGAGGTGCATATTATTAAATAAAATTTGACCTTTAGATGGTTTTTCGAGGCCGGCAATCATATTAAGTAAAGTAGATTTACCAGAGCCGGAAGTTCCAATTATGCAATAAATTTTATTTTTATCGAAACTCAAATTAATATTATTGAGAGCGATAATTTTTTCGTTGCCCATTTTATAAATTTTTTTAACGCCAATTAAATTAATAATAAAATTCGACCTCCTTTTTTAGACACCAAATTTATTTTAGCACGAAAAAAATTTTTTAGTGAAATTTTTTATAAAAATATTCTATATAAAAATATTTTAGTGGAAATAAAAAATGTAGAAAAAATGATAAATAAAAGTAAGTATTCGCAAAAGACGTTTTTGTTGAATATTTATTTAACTGATTTTTTCACAACTTTTACGTTATTTTTAAAGAAATTTTTCACTGCATTTTATTTTGAATATGTTATAATAAATCCCGTTTCATTTTTATAATTTTTTGAAAGGAGATTTATTATGTCAGTTAAAAAAACAATGGATGGAAATTCCGCCGCTGCTTATACATCTTATGCTTTTACCGAAGTTGCCGGAATCTATCCAATTACTCCATCTTCTCCAATGGCTGAACATGTTGATGAATGGTCAGCTAAAGGTAAAAAAAATTTGTTCGATCAAACTGTTCGTGTCGTTGAAATGCAATCAGAAGCTGGTGCGGCCGGAACAGTTCATGGTTCACTTGCCGCCGGTTCGTTGACAACAACTTATACGGCGTCGCAAGGTTTATTGCTCATGATTCCAAATATGTATAAAATTGCTGGTGAGCTTTTGCCATGCGTATTGCACGTAACGGCGCGTACTTTAGCTACGCACGCACTTTCTATCTTTGGCGATCATAGTGATGTTATGGCTTGCCGTCAAACTGGTTTTGCAATGCTTTGTTCGGCAAACGTTCAGGAAGTTATGGATCTCGCAGCAGTTGCACATTTATCTGCAATTCGTGGACGTGTTCCATTTTTACATTTTTTTGATGGCTTCCGAACTTCACATGAAATACAAAAAATTGATTGTTTAGATTATGAAGATTTACGAAAGTTAGTTGATTGGCAGGCAGTTGATAAATTTAAAAAAGATGCACTCAATCCAAATCATCCAGTAACGCGTGGGACTGCACAAAATTCTGATGTATTCTTTCAAGCGCGTGAAGCTTGCAATCCTTTTTATAATGCGTTACCAAAAATTGTTGAAGATTATATGAACGAAATAAATAAAATTACTGGCCGCAATTATAAATTGTTTAACTATTACGGAGCGCCTGACGCCGACCGTATTATTATTGCGATGGGTTCGGCTTGCGATGCAATTGAAGAAACAATTGATTATTTAAATTCAAATGGTGAAAAAGTTGGACTTGTAAAAGTTCATTTATATCGCCCATTTTCAATTGAACATTTTATAAATATAATTCCACAAACTGTGAAAAAAATAGCTGTTCTCGACCGTACAAAAGAGCCTGGTGCATTAGGTGAACCATTATATCAAGATGTTGTAACAGCATATTTTGAACGCAATACGCATCCATTGATAGTTGCTGGGCGCTATGGATTGGCGTCAAAAGATTTTACTCCCGCACAAATTATTGCAATTTATGAAAATTTGAAGCTTGATAATCCAAAAAATCATTTTACAGTTGGAATAAATGACGACGTTACGCATTTGTCATTACCTGTTCAAGATCCAATTAATGTTTCGCCAAAAGAAACTATAAGCTGTAAATTTTGGGGCTTAGGTTCAGATGGAACTGTTGGTGCAAGTAAAAATTCGATAAAAATTATCGGTGACCATACAGATATGTATGTTCAAGCATACTTTGCATATGACTCTAAAAAGTCGGGTGGCGTTACTCAATCTCATTTGCGTTTTGGAAAATTCCCAATCCGTTCAACTTATTTAGTAAATGTCGCTGATTTTGTTGCATGCCATAATCCTTCCTATGTTCATAAATATGATATGGTTTCAGATTTGAAAGATGGTGGCACATTTTTATTAAATTGTTCGTGGACCGATGAAGAATTAGAAAATAATTTGCCGGCGCAATTCAAAAATTACGTTGCGAACCACAACATAAAATTATTTACAATCGATGGTATAAAAATTGCGAAAGAAATTGGTTTGGGTAATCGAATCAATACCGTTTTACAATCGGCATTCTTTAAGCTTGCAAATATTATTCCAGCTGATCAAGCCGCTGAATATATGAAAAAAGCGATAAAAGATACTTATGGTAAAAAAGGCGAAAAAATTGTAAATATGAACTATGCAGCAGTTGATGCTGGACTGCAAAATGTTCATGAAGTAAATATTCCTGAACATTGGAAAAATGCTTCTGACTCAACTGAAATTACTGAAGCATTAAATGAACCTGATTTTGTAAAAAATGTTGCGAACGTTATAAATAACTTAAAAGGTGACGAATTACCTGTTAGTGCATTTGAATCTTCTGCTAATGGAACACTTGAATGTGGAACGGCTGCATATGAAAAACGTGGCATTGCAGTTGAAGTTCCAAAATGGATTAAGGAAAATTGCATTCAATGCACACAATGTTCACTTGTTTGCCCGCATGCAACAATTAGACCGTTTCTTGTCGGAGAAAATGATAATCCGCCAACTAGTTTTGAAACTAAAAAAGCAAATGGTAAAGATTTTGAGAACTATGGATTCCGGATTCAAATTGATGTTATGGATTGTACGGGCTGTGGTAATTGTGTTAAAACTTGTCCTGCAAAAGAAAAAGCTTTGGTTATGCAACCTTTACAAACACAAATGGAACAAGTTGAAAATTGGGAATATGCAACAACTAAATTACAGCCGAAAAATACGCCAAATCCGACAAATATCAAAAGCAGTCAGCTAAAGCAACCACTTATGGAATTTTCAGGTGCATGTGCAGGTTGCGGTGAAACACCTTATGCAAAATTGTTGACACAACTTTTTGGTGATCGTATGTATATTGCAAATGCTACTGGTTGCTCATCCATTTGGGGTGGTAGCTATCCAAATTCACCTTATACATCAAATTTTGAAGGGAAAGGCCCCGCATGGGCAAACTCTTTGTTTGAAGATAATGCCGAATTTGGACTCGGAATGTATACTGCTGTAAAACAAACGCGCGCTGGTTTAAAAGAAAAAGCTCAAAGATTATTAGAACTCGCACAAAAAGATGAAATTAAATCAACTATTCAAAATTGGCTTGATAATTTTGATAATGGTATAGAATCTAAAGCTGCTTCAGAAAATTTAATTAATGTAATTTCAAATTGTGGTTGTGATGGTGAAGCTGGTGAAATCGTAAAAGAAATTATTGACAAAAAGGATTGGCTTGCTAAAAAATCACAGTGGATTTTAGGCGGCGACGGTTGGGCTTACGACATTGGTTTTGGCGGATTAGATCATGTTCTTGCAAGTGGTGAAGATATAAACGTTTTAGTTTTTGACACAGAAGTTTATTCAAATACCGGCGGTCAATCAAGCAAATCAACACCAACTGCGGCCGTTGCAAAATTTGCGGCATCAGGTAAAAAAATTCGTAAAAAAGATTTGGGTATGATTGCAATGAGTTATAAATATGTTTATGTTGCACAAGTTGCAATGGGCGCAAATCAAAATCAATTGATAAAAGCTATGCTCGAAGCTGAAAGTTATCACGGCCCTTCATTAATTATTGCCTATGCTCCGTGCATAAATCATGGAATTCGTACGGGAATGAGTTGTACGCAGGAAGAAACAAAAAAAGCTGTTGAGTCTGGCTACTGGCATTTGTACAGATATAATCCAATGCTTACAGCTGAAGGTAAAAATCCATTTACGTTGGATTCAAAAGAACCAACAAAAAGTTTCAGAGAATTTTTAGACAATGAAGTTCGATATTCATCACTAAAAGTTTTATTTCCTGAACATGCTGAAGAATTATTTAAAAAAGCAGAAGAAGATGCCAAAAATCGGTATAATACTTACAAGAAATTATCTGAATAGGTTAAAAAAAAATTCGCCTAAGTGCGAATTTTTTTTTTGTTTTCACAACAAATAGAGCTTGAACATAAAGTATGAATGGAGGTGAAGAAATTGTACGGAAAAATTATCAAAGATGACGCCAGATATGATTACACGCAAAAATTTTTAGAGGCTAAAGGAATAAAATTTGGAGATGAAAATAGCAATCCAAATTTTATTTTATTTCCATTTAAAGAAAAAATTGATAACACATTTGATGAAAAATTTTTCAGCAATTTAAGTAAAGATATATTGATTTTCAGCGGTATTGAAAACAGTTATCTAAAATCTGTTTGTAAAAAAAATAATTTAAAGTATGAAGCACTGATGAATTCCAATTACATTTCAATTTTAAACGCGATTCCAACAGCCGAAGGAATTATTTCGTACTTAATCCAAAATCGTATAACAACAATTGCAAATTCAAATATTCTTATCATTGGCTACGGACGCTGCGGAAAAGTTTTAGCCGATAAATTGTTGTCATTAGGAGCAAAAATTTTTGTAAATACTTTAAACAAATCCGATTACGCAATTGCCATAACACACAAAATTATTCCAAATCCACAAATTAATTTTAGGCAAAAAAATTTTGACATAATAATAAATACGGCGCCGGCTCAAACAATTTCGGATGAAGATTTAAAACTTTTATCAGATGAAACTTTGTTGATAGATATAACTTCAGTGGGATTCGATATTGATATTGCGCAAAAAAAGAATGCAAAATCGGCACGACTTTTATCAATACCGGCGAAATTTGCATTACAAACAGCCGGTGAAATTTTAGGTGAATATATTTATAAGAAGGTGTTGAAATGTTCACAGGAAAAAAAATCGGATTTGGCATAACTGGCTCATTTTGCTCAATCAACAATATATTTGAGTTAATCGAGCAATTACAAAATGATGGTGCAGAAATTTTTTGTTTTGTCACGCCAAATGTTTTTAACTTGGACAACAGATTTAACAATGCAAACGAACTCATAAAAAAATTGGAAGATATTACGAAAAAAAGTGTTGTGAGCGAAATAACGAAAGCAGAAAAATTTGGACCGTTTTGTCCATTAGATTGTATGGTTATTGCGCCGATAACGGGGAATTCTTTAGCAAAACTTGCGAATGGAATTATTGATAACGCTGTGTTGATGTCAGCAAAGACAACTTTACGTAACAGAAAACCGGTAGTTCTTGCTCCATTTACAAACGATGCACTAGGTATCAATGGAACAAATATTATGAAATTGATGAATACGAAAAAAATATTTTTTGTGCCATTTGGTCAAGATGATCCGATAAAAAAACCTACGAGTATGACATCTGATATAAAAAAATTGCGGGATACAATAAATGAGGCAATGAATGAGCGCCAAATTCAACCGGTTATAATAGAGAATTTTCATCATGAATAAAATTTTTGACATTGGTTATAATTTATTTATCCCCCACTTTACCCTTTTTGAAACAAAATTGAATTAATCCGCGCGAGCGGATTTTTTTAGTTGCAATATTTTACAATTAAAGTTTCGAGTGCAAGTTTATCAACAATTTGACCAGTTTTTATTTTATAATCGATTTTCGAACATTCCTTTATTGCGGAAATTAATTTTTCACAAGAAAAATTTTGAGCTTGTCGTAAACAATCATTGACAATAAAACTTCTGATACCTAATTTTTGTGCAATAGAATTTTCACCGATTTGTGCAAAAGTTTTTACCTGTAAAATCAAAGTAAATTGACGCGCTATCATCGTTAAAATCATCAACGGTTGTTCTTTAAGAAAAAGCAAATTATTATAATGTTCGAGTGCCAATTTTAAATTTTTATTTCCTATCGCAGCAACAAGATTAAAAATTCCAGCTTCAATAGTTTTCGTACAAAGCAAATTTATATCTGTCGCACAAATTTCTTTATCGCAATAGCAAATAAGTTTGTCCAATTCATTTTTCAAAAAATTCATATCGCCCATTGTCGTTTTTAAAATAAGTAAAGCGTTTTCATCAGAAATATTTTTGTCAGCGGCACTACAAACTTTTTTTATCCATTTGATTAATTCTTTGTCAGAAGGTGTTTTTATTTCAAATGCTTCCCCTACTTCACAAATTTTTTTGTAAAGTTTGTTACGCTTATCAATTTTAGATTCCCAAAAAATAATTATAGAAGATTGTGGAAAATCAGTGATGTTATCAAAAATTAATTCTGTCTCATTTTTTTTACCACTGTAAAAAAATCCACTATCTTTAACAATTATCAAACGATATTGATTCATAAATGGCAACGCCATTGCAGAATTTATAATTGTTGTAGCATTTTCTTCAAAAAAATTGAAATTCATATCTGAAAAATCGTCAGGTATGATTTTTTTTTTGATTTGATTTATATAATGTTCAATTAAATAATTTTCAGTTCCATATAACAAATAAAAATTTTTCAGTCCATTTTTCTCAATCTGTTTCAAAAAATTTGACAATTATTTCACCTTATTTAAAAAAGTTTTTTCATTAAAATTTAATTCACTTGAAATTTTAATTTTATCATTTAAAAATTTAATTGTAACCGCTCCACATTGAGCTGTGTCAAAAAGTTCAATATTCAAATCTTTTACACGTTGTACAACTTCATCACTCGGATGTGAATAATAATTATTTACACCTGTGCTAACAAGTGCTAAAGTTGGATTGACTTTTTGTAAAAATTCTAATGTCGAAGAAGTTTTTGAACCATGATGAGCCAATTTTAAAATATCTGCACTGATATCTTCTGATAATATTTCATGCTCTGCATCTTTTTCAATATCGCCTGTAAATAAAATTTTGGTTTTCGGAAAATGTAATTTTAACACAAGAGATGAGTCATTATTACTCTTTGCAACTGTGTTTTCAAAAGGATAAATACATTGGAAATAAAATTTTTTGTCGGGTAAAATATCGCCAGCTTTTAAATATTCTATAGGTACAGAAAATTTTTTGGCCTGTGCAAATAATTTTTGTGCTAATTCATCGTCTGAAAATTTTTGTGGTAAAAATATTTTACCAACACGTTTACTTTCCAACAACTCAATAATACCAGTGATATGATCGGCGTCAGAATGTGAAACAAAAACTGCATCAATAAAATTTTTCGCTTCGTAATTTAAAAACGGTATTAAAATATTTTGTCCGGTATTGTTTCCAATATCTTGTGTTCGTTTGCCGCCGCCGTCAATAACAAAAACTTTACCGCAGTCTATAACAAAGCAGTCCCCTTCCCCAACATCAAGCATTGTAATTTGAGTTGGCTTTGGAATGACAAAAGCAATTGCTATACAAAAAATGAAAAATGACGAAAAAATGTAAAAATATTTTTTCATCGGCCTGCCAATCAAAAATAATATAAATAAAAAAAGCCAAATTAAATATAAACTGACAAAAAAAAGATTTATGTGCCCCGTTAATATTTTTGAAAACGGAAGTAATGTAAAAATTTCACATAATTTCTCGTAAAACCAAAGTAAAATTAAAATTGGTGCAGAAATAAAACTTGCCAGATGCAAATTAATCAAGCCGATAAATCCAACAATAAATCCTAGCGCAACAATTAAAGCGATACTTGGCAAGACAAACAAATTTATAAATATGCTGTACGGTGTGAGATAAAAAAAATAGTACGCATTGACAAGATAAGTAATTAATGATGCTGCAACAGATGCCGCAAAAAATTTATTCGCACGAAAAAATTTGATTGCCGGAAATTTTAATCCAATCAGCATTAAACCTCTGTCGATTGGTTCGGTAAAAACTGCAATTCCAAATACGGCACCAAATGAATATTCAAATCCAATGTCGAAAATGCAAAAAGGATTGAACAACATAAGTAACAAACTGCAAAATGATAGCGACGTTAGCAGATCACCTTCACGATAAATTAATTGTCCAACAATAATTACAATAGCCATAATTACAGCACGGATAGTTGAAATACTTGCACCTGTCATCAAACAATATAGACATAAAATTAAAATGCAAAGTACGCACGAATTTCTTTTCCCAAAAATAAATTTTAATAAATAATTGACGAGCAATGCAATTATTGAAATATGTAAACCAGAGATGGCTAAGATGTGATAAATTCCGGCGGATTTGTAAAGTTGACTTGTATAATCATCAATTTCAGATTTTTCACCAATAATCATGGCTTTTAAAATTCCGGCTTCTTTGGTTTCAAAAATAATGTCGTAAACGTTACCTAAATTATTTTTAAATTTTTCAAGCATATAAAGAAAATAATTTTGTCGACCACAATTTTTGATACTAACAGGAAAAATTTTATATGATATTGATTTTGTCCGAAAATAATTTTCTTCATCAAAACCTCCAGGATTTCTACGTGGCTGTGGCAAAATAAATTTACCTTTTAAAATAATTTTATCACCAACAAATATATTATCGTCTGAAAAATAAGTTTGAACATTAAATTTTTTCCCTAAATAATTTACTTTAACCAGTGCACGATTATAATTTTTCAAAGCAACAATATTTTTCACAACGCCCTCAACTGTAATATTTTTTGATGGCAATTCCAAAACATTTTGTAAAAATTGTACGCGCAATAAACCGCAACTAAATATTGCAAAAAAAATTAGCATGGTTTTTATTCCATGCTTGAAATAAATATAAAACAAAGCGAAAAAAATTACGATACAAAATAAATAATTTGCCTGTGAAAAAATTATTCCTAACATAAAAAATATTGCGCTCACAAATAATGGTCTTTTCATTTTTTATCACGATAAATAATTTTTTCATTACGCTCGATTGGTTTGTTTAACCATTTAGGTTGATTTGTCTTTTCAGATTCAATAAGAAATTGAACTTTGTTAATATTTTTTAACTCTGTCAAAGAATTTACAATGGAATAAAGTGCAAATTTTTGGTTATCATTATCATTATTTTTATTTGTAAATTCTCCGCTTAAACTTACATAACAAATATCTTTGTCAGTTTTTACATCACAAATTTTAGTATCAGGCGAGACCGTTGCCGATAAATCAGAACTACTTGGCCCTAAAATTATTTGTTCTAAAATATATTTTTCAATTGGCTGATTAAGGTCAATATTTATTAACCTATCTTGCGCACATAATTTATTGTCTTTGCGAAAATATAATTTTACAATTTGTGAATCTGTTTTTTCATCAGAAATTTCAGGATTAATAACAATGTTGCTGCGATTTAAAACACCTATTGGCGTTCCGTCAATTTTTTGTAATTCCTGCCCATCAACAAAAATTTTTACATTATCTACAAAATCTAAATCAGTTAAAGTCCAAACAAGTGCACTACGAAAAAATAATTCATCAGGCAAATTTTTATATTGCGATGAAAAATCGATTGTAACGGTTTTATCATTCAAATAAATTTTTTTTACATCTACATTTGTGAGTTGAAACGCAGATAATTTTTTATTTTTAGGTTCAGAAAATAAAATCTCAATAGTTTGGCGTAAAATATTTTCTTTATCGAGGTTATTGCCAATATTTCTTTTTTCGCTTTTCAATAAATTTTTTGCTGCGTTTGGGAAATAAGCTTCAACTTTAATTTTATTCTTTTCATTTAAAATGGAGAACATTAAAATTATTCCTGCACATATAAAAATTAATGCCTTTTTCATTTTGAAAAGCACTCTCCTTTTTTTAACATTATACATTTGGTAATTATTTAGTGCTATATTTTCAAATCATAATTTTTTATAAAATTTTCCTCTGTGATGATAGGAATCCCAAGTGTTATAGCTTTTTGATTTTTTTCAGATTTAGATGACAAATTATTATTTATTAAAGCAGTAGTTTTTTTTGAGACTGAGGAAGAAACTTTTCCGCCAAGCATTTCGATAAAATTTATAAATTCCTTACGATTTTTAAATTTTTCAAGATCACCGGTAATAACAAAGGATAATCCATTCAAAATTTTATCATCGGTAACAGTTACTGATTTAAAATTCAATATCGGTAAAATTTTGTCAAGGAGTTCAATATTTTCGATGTCAGAAAAATATTCGCAAACAGATTTTGCAATAGCCGATCCAAAACCATGAATATTATTAATTTCATCAAACGTTGCCGATTTTATTTTTTCAATATCATTGTTAAATTCCATGCACAAACTTTTAGCATTACTAAGCCCAACACGATTTATACCTAACGCATAAATTAAGTTATATAAAAAAACATTTTTGGATTTTTCAATTGCTGTCATTAAATTTGTATAAAGTTTGTGATTTTTATTAGGACTTTTTGAATCAAGTACTTGGTAAAATTTTATTTCCTGCTCATACTTTTTTAATTCATAGATGTCAGTATAATTTTTCAAAAATCCATGCGCGACAAATTTTTTTATAATCATTTCTGATAAACCTTCGATATTCATTGCGTCACGGCTCGCAAAATGTACGAGCGACATAATTAATTTTGCGCTGCAATTTGGATTTACACAATATAAAAATTTTCCACTGTTAATCTGAATAATTTCGGTGTTGTGATGACAAACCGGACACTTCTTAGGAATTTGCGCATTGTTACTACGTGTCAAATTATCAGCAATTTGCGGAATAATCATATTAGCTTTGTAAACTTTTATTGTATCGCCAATCCCCAATTCTAAATTATTTATGAAATTTATGTTATGAAGTGATGCTTTATTTATTTTTGTCCCATCGAGCTCAATAGGCTCAAATATCGCAATCGGATTTATTAAACCAGTCCGCGATGTATTCCACTCAATATCCAAAAGTTTTGTCGTTTTCGTTTCATCCGCCCATTTAAAAGCAATTGAATCGCGTGGAAATTTATTTGTAACGCCAAGAAATTTACTGTATGCAATATCGTCCAAAGTTAAAACTAATCCGTCGGCGGCAAAACCAAAATTTTTAACACGCGATTTAAAGTCCGCGACATCATCAAAAATTTTTTGTGCATCAGTAATTTTAAACTCAACAACATCAAAGCCTAAATTTTTAAGCCATAGCAATTTTTGCATTTTAGAATTTTTAAAATCAATATCTTTTGACAAAACCAAATCAAATGCAAAAAAATGAACTGGCCTATTAGTTTGCGGTATCAAATTGCGAACGGTTCCACTGCAAAGATTTCTCGGATTTTTATACTTAAAATTTTCATTTATAGCATTAAAATTTTCGTAAGAAATTACAGCTTCACCGCGCACAATTAATTTTTTGGTATAAGAAATTTTTTTCGGCAAGTTTGTAAAAATACTTGCATTATGTGTAATATCTTCGCCAATTTCACCGTTACCACGCGTAATTATTTGACGTAAATTTCCACTGTCATATATCAAAACAATTGTCAGCCCATCAAGTTTCCATGAAAGCAAACCGATTTTATCTGTCAAAAATTCTTTAAGTTTATCAATGCTTTTTGTTTTGTCAAGTGATAACATTTTTTTTTCATGAACAACTTTTTTTAACGCATTGCTAATTTTTGCACCAACCTTTTGAGTTGGACTATCTGGTAAAATCACATTTAATTTTTTTTCAAGATTTATTAATTCATCATACAATTTGTCATATTCATAATCAGAAATTAATTCATCGTCGGAATTATAATATGCAAAGGAAGCTTGATTAAGTTTGTCAACTAAATTTTTCATTTGTTCCATAAAATTTTTCTCCTATCGATTTAATTGCCAAATTTCAAAATTTAAATAGCCCGCATAAATCAGCCAAAAAATATATGGCAACATTAACGTTGCAGCAATAATATTTGTTTTTGAAAATTCTTTCGTAGTAATTATAACCATAATGAACAAGAAAATCAGCCAAATAAATGAAAACAATTTTAGATCCAGGCCAAAAAAAAATATTGGCCATAAAAAATTTATCAAAAGTTGCATCGAATATAAATAATTCGCCTTCTTATTCTCACTCGCTAAAAAATTTGCTATCGCCATCAAAAAATATAAGATAACCCAAACAATAGGAAAAATAAATCCGGGCACAGAAAATGATGGTTTTATAAAATTTAAATATTTAGTTGAAATATCTCCGACAAGAAAGTTACTCAAAAATCCAATGAATTCCGCTATCAATAAATTAAAAATAAGACTTAACAAAAAAATCACCTCAAATAAAAAAATCCATTACATATAAAATATGCAATGGATTTTATTTTGTTGATATATTTCTTATATATAAAGTAAAAATAATCACAATGCTTTACATATTCGGTTTGATTTGATAAAATATATATATATGTAATATGGAGATGATAAACATGCAAAATCAAATTGAATTTTCTTCTCATGAAATTAAAATAATTGTGGTCTCTATCGTATTAAATATATTGGCTTATGTAATAAGTTCTGATGATACTGCTTTAATTGATAGTAATATAAACGAAATAATTTCAAAAAAAATTAGTGAATTAAATGATATAAAAATAGAATTAGAATTAGAAAGAAGCAATATTGATAGTAATGATAAAGAAGCTAAAAAAGAATTTGCTAAAAAAGAATCACAATTTAACAAGGATATTAAAAATTTATCTGCTGTAATGGCTTTTGTAAATGAAAATCCGGATATTGGTGAAATGCAACTTGTAGCAACAAGCGGAATGTTTAAGGGCAGCAACGGAAATAGAGAGTTCAACTCAGGAATCAATACATTTGCATTTTATGATAAAACAACTAAAACTATAGTAATCGCTGAACGTGGAACAGTTCCTGGAGAATGGGGAGACAATCAATATATGGTTACAAATGCTTTCACTGGCCAAGATTATCTAGCACTACAATTACGTAAAAGATTTAATGCTGAATTTCAAGAGAAAGATATTGAAATAGAAAAGGTAATTGAAACTGGACATTCAAAAGGTGGCAATAAATCTTTAAAAAGTCATATTTTTTATATCACGCAAGAAATAAATAAAATTGTCGAAAGTTCTGAAACTCCAGAAAATAAAATAAAAGCAATTAATAATTTATTAGAAAAATATTATTGCATAACTGAGAATGCCCCGTGGTTATCTAATGAGACAATGGAATTTTTTCAAATGCAATTAGAACCTGCTTACAAAAATGGACTTATTCCTAGACCTGAAATTTTTATAAAACAAATATTAGCTAAAAATATTATTATAGTAAATTGTGAAAATGATTATGTTAGCGCCATTAATGAACAAAATGTATTTGGTAAAAAATATATAACTGAACAAACACATGGTACAGTGTTTGATGCTCATGCACCATTTATTTTTTTGGATATAGATGAAGATTTTGTTTTTAATGGCAAATTACCTAAAAGAAAAAATGAATATGGAAAAATTCATATTACGTCACAAGATATTTTTGCAGATGTCAATAATTTGTCATCAGGCAAAAAAACTAGTGTACTTAATTTTTCTATGGTTACAGTGGATGATATCCTTATAAATAATTCAAATAAAAATATAACTAGACAAAATAATTATGTAGCGTTAAATCAAACTGAACAAAAAGAAATTAATAAAGCAAAATTTAAAGATGGATTAATGTTTTTGGGAATTGCTATAAAAACATTTTTTATAAAAGCATTATTAGTAATTATATTGGCAATAATAAAAATCCCACAAAAAATAAATGCTGCAAAAAATTTTGAAACATTATCCGCTAAATATACAAATAGTTTAGAAAAAAAATCATTATTAAAAGATAACAACTATATTGAAAATCAAGTTCCTCAAAGTCTAAAACAATTGCAATTAAAAGAAATGACAAATTAACATTAATGTTATTATTTAAAATGTAAATCGTGTATTTTACAAATAAATTTTCATATGTTTACACAAATTTTTTCGATTTTTTTCATAAATCAGTTTCAAAGAAACGATTTATGCAAAAAAATGATTTTAGAAATTTTCATATATTTCCTTCAATTGTCGCGTATAATTTTTATTATCATCATAAATAATTAACGGCGGTAAAATTTTCAACATACTTTTTGAATTTTTAACGCCCTCAATCAAAATTAATTGAGATGGCAAATTAATAAATGAATGTACAATTTGTAAAGTTTTTGGTTCTAAATTAAATTTTCGCATAAAATAAAAAATATCTGTCAATCTTTGCGGACGATGTACCATAAAAAATTTACCGCCATTTTTTAAAACAGTAGCAGCATTTGAAATTACGTCTGTAATATTACACAAAATTTCGTGGCGTGCAATAGCCTTCGCCATATTTTTATTTATCGCTCCCGAATTTAAATACGGTGGATTTGTAACTACAACGTCAAATTTATTTTTATAATTTTGTCCAATATTTTTGACATCACCATGAATAATTTCAATTTTATCTTGTAAATTGTTGAGCAAAAGATTTCGCCTTGCTAAATCAACACATTCATTTTGAATTTCCAAACCAATAATTTTTTTGACATTTAATTTTGCCGCTAAAAGAATACATATGACACCATTACCACAACCCAAATCGATAATGGTGTCATTTTTTTTGGCACGCACAAAATTTGCTAACAAAACAGAATCCAGTCCGAAACAAAATTTTTGTGGATCCTGAATAATTTTGTAATTACTGAAGTTCAAATTATCTAATCTTTCATTTTTATTGATAAAAAAATTTTCTGACATAAAAAAAATAATCAACCCAATCATTTTCGTAATTAGGTTAATTATTATTTAAACGTTTTATTTTGTCAAGTTAATTTTTTTGTTTTTTCTCATAAAATGATAACATTAAACAAATTATTAAGCAAATAAAAGCTGACGTTCCCCAAAAAATAATTGCACCTTGCCAACCTAAATTATCTACCATGTAACCTGTTCCAACAGCTGATAATGTCGCACCGATATATCCAAATAATCCAGTAAAACCAATTGAAGCGGAAGCAACTTTTTTGGAACTACTTTCAACTGCACAAATTCCACCAATTAACATTTGTGGACCAGCCGTAAACATTCCAACTAATGCAACACAAATGAAATCTAAAATGCCGCCTTTAGCAATTGCAAGGCCAACTAAACTTATCATTAAACCAATCAAAAATAATATATTAACGAGCGTTCGGTTACCTTTAAAAACTTTATCTGAAAGAACCCCAGCTAATATTGTACCAAACGCGCCAACAATAGCTAATGAACTTAGTTTCGATGTTGCAAGTGGAAGTGAATTACCTTTTACTTCAACAAGATATTTAACAAGCCAATCTTCCGTTCCAAATCTAACTATGTAAACAAAAACGTACGCTATTGCCAGCATCCATATAACAGGATTGCAAATAATGTGCTTTTTAAATATTTCAAAGTAAGAAAGATTTGCCTCTTCATCTTCAGAATTATTTTTTGCTGCCGGTTCATTTTTATATTCTTCAACTTCCGGTAACCCTAAAGTTTGTGGCTTATCACGCAATCTATCAAACAACCAAAGGCCTGTTATGACACAAAGTATTCCGGGGATCCAAAAAGCTGCATGCCAACCAAATTTGTCAATTACAAGCCCTGAAACCATAACAGCGGCAAAAACACCAACTTGATGTGAAGTTGACCAAATAGCCCATTTTGTAGCACGTTCAGAATTAGAGAACCAATATGACAAACTTTTTGCAACTGGCGGAAAACCCATTGACTGAAACCAACCATTTGCGCCCCAGAAAAAACAAAAAAACCACAATAAAATAGTAGAAGAAGGTAAACCGAAAAAAGATATTTGTCCCGGAGTTATAAAGAAAGCTGAAAGAGCAAAACAAATATTACAAATAGCGGAAGCAATTAATGCAGTAGGTAAAAATGTTCTAACATTTGATTTGTCAGCAAGAATACCATTAACAAATTTTCCGATACCATAAGTTATGTACAAGGATGAACCTAAGAGTCCGAGATTTGTATTAGAAAAGTTTAAAGCTTTTGCCATAGCAGGTAAAGCTACTGCGATATTTTTTCTGCAAACGTGAAACATAACATACGCAATATAGCTAGAATAAAAGATTTGCCATCTGTAACGTTTATACATTTGGTTAACTTTTTTTTCATCTTTAATTAATTCTTTAGTCGGTGGTTCTTTAAAAAAATTAATAAAAGCATTTGACATAACAACATACTCCTTTTAAAATTTTTTATTTATCAAACAAATTCATTAAGCAAAGAATTTTTAACGTGCAATAAATCATTTGACAAATCAACAGGCATAATTTCCGGATTAACAATTCGTTTATATTCGTCCCACAAAGTATCGAGTTGCGAACTACAATAATTTTTAATCTGTGAAACGCTTGGGAAATCATAAACTTTTTTTCCATTCAAAATAATTGGTGTCAACATTTTACGAATGGTATAAGAATTTTTTTGAAAGGTCATCTTTTTCCATGGTGCATTTGGATCAAATATAGTTAAATCATTATCTGTAGGAAATTTTTCGTCGTATAAACCTAACAAATCTGCCTTGATTTTATTTGATTTATTTTCGTAAATTCTAAAAATTTGTTTGAAACATGGCGTACTTATTTTTTCAGGATTTTCTGAAATTTTAATTTTAGGCTGCATCACTCCATTTTCATTTTCTATGGCAACTAATTTATAAACGCCACCAAGTGAAGGATTTGTGTCAGCCGTAATTAATTTTGTACCAATCCCCCACGTATTTATTTTTGCATCTTGTAGCTTTAACGCAGAAATTAAATTTTCATCTAAATCATTTGAAACAACGATATCGGCATCGAATAAATTTTCATTGTCAAGCATTTTACGAATTTCTTTTGTAAGATATGCGAAGTCTCCACTATCCAGGCGTACACCAAATTTCTTTGGCTTAATTCCTTTTTGAAACATTTCTTTAAAAACTTTAATCGCATTCAAAATGCCCGACTTCAAAGTATTATAAGTATCAATAAGTAAAATACAGTTGTCGGGAAATTGCCGCGCATATTCGCAAAATGCCTCATACTCACTCGGAAAACTCATTATCCAACTATGCGAATGAGTTCCGCTCACAGGAATATCAAAAAGTTTCGCTGCCAATACATTACTCGTTGCATCAAATCCACCAATAATACTAGCGCGCGTACCAAAAATTGCTGCATCAGGACCTTGAGCACGACGTAAACCAAATTCAAAAATTACATCATTGCCAACAGCTTGCCTAATTCGTGCGGCTTTAGTTGCTATTAAAGTTTGATGGTTAATAATATTAAGTAAAGTGGATTCTAAAAATTGAGCTTGTATGATTGGCGCCCTTACTACTAATAATGGTTCATTTGAGAAAACTAAATCACCTTCTTTTACCGCAAAAATATCGCCGGTAAATTTAAAATGACGAAGATAATTCAAAAAATCATTAGTAAAACAATTTTGGGAAGCCAAAAAATTTATATCGTCATCTGAAAAATTTATATTCAAAATGTAATCAATAGCTTGCTGGAGGCCAGCAGCAATTATGTAGCCATTACCGAAAGGATTTTTCCGGCAATATAAATCGAAAATAGAAATTCTTTCAGATGTACCACTTAAAAAAAATCCTTGCATCATAGTTAATTCATAGAAATCAGTTAAGAGTGACAAATTTTTTTCCATAATAATACTCCTAATTAATTGAAAAAATTTTTTGCGCCCATTATTGTTGGGACATCTCCATTAATAATTGTATTAATAAGTGGTATTTTTTTTCGGAAAGTAATTTGTTTTCTTATAATTGGATTAACGACTTGGCAAAAAAATTTTACATCTAACCAAATTTGAAAATTAGTTTGATTAATACCGGCACTAATAAATTTTGATTCGTAATCAATTAAAGCGTTACCATTAGGCATCATTTTAATAGTGATAGATGGCCCCATAAAGTTAAAGAAATTAATACCGCAAAGAGATGAGATAATAGCACCGATAGGGATTTTAATAGAATTAGTACCTAAATTTAAGAATTCATTAGGGATTGAAATAGCTAATTGCGAACAAAATTCATTAATTAAAATAGTATTAGCGGATAAGGAAATAATTTTGCCATCTTCTACATTTATATTACAAAAATTATCAGAAGTCAAACGGTTTTTTGTGGTAAGTCGTGAGACAGCATGATGGATTGCCAAATTAATTTGATTATTCATAATGAATTTAGATTCAATGATAGCGGACTCCATAAGGAATTTATCAGTAATAAAGATGAAGTAAATTAACAAAATTATTACAGATAAAGAAAAAAGTTTGAGGAGAGGGAATTTTTTTTTTGAACGAAAATAATATTTCATAGAATTATTTTATTCAAAAAAGATTCCGTCAAGACTCAAACTTATAAATTTTTTCCTTTGATATTTTTTTAAATTACTGGAGTAGCTAAAATTTTTTCAGGTTCTTTTTCATCTTTGTTTTGTGATTTAACAATGCTTTCATTTTCTTGAGTTAATAAATTATTTTTATTTAAATCTGAAACATTTTTATTAAGTTCAAGATTTTTCATTGCAAAGAATCCAATAGTTGATGCAATAAAAGAAAATACAGCAAGCGAAAATAAAATTCCAGTAAGAATAAATCCGGCAGTTTTTGCTGCAAAAATTGTAAATCCGATTGCCGCCGAAACTGGTGGGCAAAAAATAATTGCTGCTACTAACAAAGCAGAACCTATAATCAAACTTAAACCAAATAAAGCTTTCAACCATAAACTTTTATTTTGTAAATTTTTATTTTCTGGAACATCCAAATTTGCTTCAACTTGAGCTTCAATTTTTTTAACAACATTTTGTTTTTCCTGCAATTCCTTAATTTGATTTTGTAGATTTTCGTTTAAATTATCTGTTTTATTTTTGGAGCTTTTTAAATTTTTAATTTCAGTTTGTAAATTTGTTGTCAATGTTTTTGATTCATTTAAACTTTTTTCAAGTTGCGTTTTTTGAGAATTTAAATTTTGTATTTCAGTTTGATTTTGAGTAATTTGATTTTCTTTCTCTTGACTTAAATTTTTTTGTTCTTGGATTTTTTTATTTAATTTTTCAATTTGTTGTTTTAATTTTTCATTTGATTCATCAACTTCGTTCTTAGAAATTTTTAAATCTTGCAATTCTTTTTCTAAATTTTCTTTTTCACTTTTCAAATTTTGTATTTCAGTTTCATTTTCAATAATTTGCTTTTCTTTCTCTTGACTTAAATTTTCTTGTTCTTGGATTTTTTTATTTAATTCTTCAATTTGTTGTTTTAATTTTTCATTTGATTTATCAACTTCGTTCTTAGAAGCTGTTAAATTTTGCAATTCTTTTTCTAAATTTTCTTTAACTTGATTTAATTCATTAATTGTTTCATTAGCTTTAGAAGCTTTCTCATTTTGGTCTTTTTTTAATTCATCTAATTTAGTTTTAAGCTGTTCATTTTCTGATTTTAATTTTTGTATTTCTTCTTGCGCTAAATCATTTTTTGAAATCAATTCATTTTCTTTTTCTTTAAGCTTTTTATTTGATTCATCTATTTGGTTTTTTAAATTATTAACTTCATTTTTAAATTTTTCATTTTCATTTTTTAATGTTTGTATTTCAGTTTGATTTTGATTAATTTGAACTTCTTTCGCTTGAAGTTCTTGTTTTGATTTTTCAAATTGATTTTTTGTTGTTTCATTTTCTTTTTCCAAATTTTCAATTTGTTCTTTTAAATTTGTTTCTAATGCTTCTAACTTCTCTAATTCAAACTCAAACTGTTCATTTTCATCTATAAGTTTTTTTTCTTCTTCATTAAGTTCTTTATTTGCAGATTTAAGTTGTTCATTTTCACTTTTTAAAGTTTTTATTTCAGTTTCACTTTGATTAATTTTGTTTTCTTTTTCTTTAATTAAATTTTCATATCCTTGAACTTTTTGTTCCGATTTTTCAAATTGATTTTTTGTTGTTTCATTTTCCTTTTTCAAATTTTCAATTTGTTCTTTTAAATTCAACTCTGATTCTTTAGTATTTTTTAAATTGACTTTTAATTGTTCATTTTCACTCTCAAATTGTTTATTTTTTTCAATGAGTTTTTCTTTTTCTTCATTAAATTTTTTATTTGCAAATTTAAGCCGTTCATTATCATCTTTCAAATTTTGTATTTCAGCTTGATTTGAATTAAGTTCGTCCGTATTTTTTTCGATTAAATTTTCTTGTGTTTGAACTTTTTTATTTAACTCATCACATTCATTTTTTATATTTTTAATTTCATTTTGCAAACTTATTAATGATTCATTTGTATTATTTAACTCATTTTTAAGTGTACCATTATCTTGTGATAATTTTTCATTTAATTCTTTAACTTGATTTAAATCATTTTCAAGTTTTGATTTTTCATTGCTTAATTCATCTATTTTTTCTTGTTTAGATGGTTTTTCTGGAGGAAAACTTGAAATTTCGCTATTTTTAAAAGAAAAACTATATTTTTTTATTGGTGAAGTTTTAATTGTTGTTTTTTGTGCGGATTTAGAAGGTTTTTGTGGAGAATTTAATAGTTTGCGTTTTTCTTCTTCGATGCGTTTTTCTTCTTTGAAATGAAATTTACAAATACAGTAAACCTCAAACGCATTATCTATTATTGCAATTTTAGCCTTATTTGCTTTATTCTGTTCACTAATGCGTTCATGGTCCGTCACCCTAATCTTTCTGTCTTTTTTAGGCATATACAAATTTATAGTTTTATTAAAATTTTCTTTAGGAAAAATGGCTACAAGATTTCTAACTGCATTTGAAAAAGGCTGTTCATCATTCTGTTTACAGCCATCATTTTGATCATTTGGCAAATTACCTGGCGAACATTTTTGTATAGCACCATCAATATCACTATAACCAACATTATCGTATTCGTGAATCATTGTAAGTAAATTAATATATGCAAACCAAACATCTTTTCTAAATGATTTTTTTTTTCGTATAACTTTAGATTTATCTTTCGATGTAACGTTATATTCAACTATAAAACAATCAGATTTTGATTTACCTGTAGAATCTTGTAATTGTGGATTTTTATTTTCATCAAACCCTTCTTTGAGAATATTTGTTTTCATATTTTTCATATTTTGCATATTTTTTTCATTCCCTTTGTGAATTTTTTTTTGTAAAACGTTAGCATTATAACATAATTTTACAAAAATCAACTGAAAAAAATTTTAAAGTTATTTTTGTTATTTTCTTGTAAAAAAAGACAATAAAAAAATCATAATCTCATCAAAAGAAATTATGATTTTATATCTGGTTTAGGTAACAAATCTTTTCTTGAAAGATTTATTCGCCCCTGCTCATCAATATCTAAAACCTTAGCCAAAATTACATCACCGATTTTTACAACATCCTCAACTTTTTTAATTCGTTCGTGCGATAATTTTGAAATATGAATGAGACCTTCCTTATCAGGTGCGAATTCAACGAACGCACCGAAATTTGTTATTTTAGTAACTTTAGCAGAAAAAATTTGTCCGGGCAATGGATCTTTAATGATTGCATTGATTATGTCTGAAGCTTTTTGAACTTTATTGATATCAGACGATGCGATAAAAATTCTACCATCATCTTCGGTATCAATTTTATCAACGCCAGATTCATCAATAATTCGACGAATAGTTTTACCACGTGGTCCGATAACGTCTGCCATTTTTTCAATATCAATTTTTAATTTAGCAATTTTCGGAGCATATTCAGAAATATTTTCGCGCGGTTTGTCAATACATTTTTGCATAACTTCATCCAAAATATAATTTCTGGCAACGTGAGTTTTTTCAAGTGCACCTTTAATAATTTGTGGAGTAAGTCCATTAATTTTTATGTCCATTTGAATTGCTGTTATTCCATCTTTTGTACCGGCAACTTTAAAATCCATATCGCCAAAAAAATCTTCAAGTCCTTGTATATCTGTAAGCAAAATAAAATCATCTTCACTTTGAGCAGTTACAAGTCCAACAGAAATTCCAGCAACAGGCTTTTTAATAGGAACACCTGCCGCCATTAATGACAAAGAACTTGCACAAACACTAGCTTGAGATGTTGAACCATTTGAACTTAAAACTTCCGAAACCAATCGTATAGCATATGGAAATTCATCTTCAGATGGAATAACTGGCAAAAGTGCACGCTCAGCTAATGCACCGTGACCAATTTCACGACGGCCGGGTCCACGTGACGGACGAGTTTCGCCAACAGAAAAACTTGGGAAATTATAATGATGCATGTAACGTTTGTTTTCCTCTAAAATATCCAAACCATCCAAAACTTGTGCGTCAGACATTGAACCTAAAGTTGTAACAGTTAAAACTTGCGTTTGACCGCGACTAAATAATGCAGAACCATGTGTGCGAGAAAGAACATCAATTTCCGCAGAAAGTTTTCTTATTTCATCTAAAGCACGTCCATCTGGCCGTTTATGATGTACAAGAATCATTTTGCGGACAGTTTCTTTTTGAAATTTATACAAAACGTCAGCTAATAATTTATCATAATTATCCGTATCATAAGGAATATTTTCTTTTATTTGCGCGAAAATTTCCATAAGATGCTGACTTCTTTCCTGCTTTGATTTTGCAAACAAAATATCTGACATTTTTTCTTCTGTAACAAATTTTTTTACAGCTTCGTAAAAATCTTTTGGCACATCAATTGGCGAATAAATTTGTTTTCTTTTGCCACATTCTTCAACGATTTGTTCAATAAAGTTTACAATTTTTTTATTTTCTTCGTGCGCAAACATAATTGCGTTGTACATATCTTCATCAGAAACTTCCTTAGCGCCCGCTTCAATCATCATAACTTTATTTTTTGTAGAAGCAACGGTTAATGCTAAATCACTTATTTCACGCTGTGCAGCTGTTGGATTTACAATAAATTTTTTATCAATCAAACCAATATTTACACCGGAAATAATTTCTTCAAATGGAATATCAGAAATTGACAAAGCAATCGATGCTCCAATCATTGAAGCAATTTCTGGCGAGCAATCTTGATCTACTGACAAAACAGTTGCCACGATAGCAACATCGTTTCGATAATTTTTTGGAAAAAGCGGACGAATTGGTCTGTCAATTAAACGTGAAGTAAGAATAGCTTTTTCAGTTGGACGTCCTTCACGTTTAATAAAACCGCCGGGAATTTTTCCGACGGAATATAAACGTTCTTCATAATCGACACTAAGTGGGAAAAAATCGATACCATCGCGAGGTTTTTCAGAAGCAGTAGCGGTAACCAAAACGTTAGTATCGCCATATCTGACGATAGCGCTGCCATTTGCCAATTCGGCGACACGACCAATTTCAACAACTAAATCACGACCGCCAAAATTAATTTTAAAAGTTTTGTACATAATTATGCCCTACTTTCTCAGACCTAATTTAGCAATTAGTTCACGATATTCATCAATATCTCGGTTTTTAATGTAATTTAATAAAGCTTTGCGTTTGCCAACCATTTTTAACAAACCGCGTCGTGAATGAAAATCTTTGGCATGAACTTTAAAATGTTCCGTCAAATGATTTATTCTAGCGGTAAGTAAAGCAACTTGGACAGCCGGAGAACCTGTATCATTTTCAGTTTGTCCAAAACTTGAAATAATTTCTTGCTTGTTAATCATAAAAAATTCCTCCAAAAAAAATATTAGCCATAAGCCGTAAAAATGGACGCAACCCCAAATTCACAGTTTAGGTATCGGCAATATGATAGCACACAGTAAAAAAATTTTCAAATTAAAATTTTTTATTCCAAAAATTTAATTTCGGTTTCGAGTGCTATATCAAATTTATCCTTCACAACTTTTTGAATGTGATGGATCAAATCCAAAACATTTTGTGCTGTTGCATTTCCCGTATTAATAATAAATCCGCAATGTTTTGAAGAAACGCACGCGCCACCAATTTTATAATTAGCGAGATTAGCTTCCATAATTAATTTGCCCGCGAAATTATTTTTGGGACGTTTGAAAATACTACCGGCATTAGGAAAATTTAATGGCTGAGAATTTCGACGCTTCAATGAAAATTCATTCATTTTTTTTTGTATTTCATCATGATTTCCATTTTGCAATTTTATTTTTGCCGAAAGCACAACATAATTTTCGTCAATCAAACTTTTACGATATGAAAAATTCAAATCGGTATAAGTTTTTATTTGGCCATTATGTAAAATTTGTGCGGACACAAAAACATCTTTTATTTCGCCACCATAAGCTCCAGCATTCATACAAATTGCGCCACCCAAAGTTCCTGGAATACCAAATGCAAATTCAACTCCCGACAAATTATTTTTAAGTGCAAACTTTGCGAGATGGCTCAAAAAAATTCCACTTCCGGCTTCAATTTCATTTCCATTTAAATTTATCTGCGAAATATTTTTACCGATTTTAATTATCACGCCACGAAAACCATTGTCGGAAACAAGTAAATTTGTGCCGTTGCCAATGACAAAATATCGGATAGAATTTTTTTTGCAAAAATCAATTACAGATACAATGTCGGAAATTTTTTGCGGTAAAAATAAAATATCAGCAGGCCCACCGATTTTAAATGAGGTATGATTTTTCATCGGCTCATTAATTAATATTTGTTGTGGAAAATTTTCTTCAAAAAATTTTTGCATTTTGTCAACTCCTTTTTTGTCCATTATAACTTTATATTGCAAAAAAAATATCCGGAACTTGTCCGGATTTTTTTATCTTTCTTGTGTATGAGATGGAGAACTTTTTGGTGGTTCACCATATGTATGTTTTTTATTAATTCTATCGAAAACAGAGTTTTTATTTTTCTGTTCATGCTCAGCAATTATTCCACTAAGTAAAATTTCTATCATTCCTTTTCGTTCCTCTTGCGAATCTATATTCTTTAAAATTTCCTTAACTGTATTTCTCGCTTCAATTCGATTATTTCCCGTAAAATTTCGATCTATCGCAGCAAATAAATTTTGTTCAGGATTTTCTTCCGTACTCATTAAAAACATCAGCTCCTTGCATAATCTTATTTATATATTAACACAAATGTAACAAAAAGTCAAATGTTTTTTCAAAAAATTTTGCTGTATGAAAATAAAATCACAAACAACTTACAAATTATTTACTAGAAATAAAAAATGAAACTAATACAATTGAAACAAATGCGAATAAAAATGCCGGCAACAATTCATAAACATCAAATATACCGCCAAGCGGCCGCACAAAAAATTTCCAAATAAAAACTGTCAAACTTCCTATCAATAAACCGGCAATAATTCCATATTGATTGCTGCGTTTCCAAAATAGTGCACAAAACATTACGGGACCAAACGCTGCGCCAAATCCTGCCCATGCAAAAGATACAATTTGAAATACATTGCTCTCTGGATTTGCCGCTAAAAAAATAGCAATCACCGCGATAACGACAATGGTTAAGCGTGCAGCAAAAACATTTTGCTTTTGAGTCAATTTAAAGCCAAAAACATTTTGCAAAATATTTTCTGAAAACGCTGACGCCGCAGTTAATAATTGTGAATCTGCAGTCGACATCGTCGCCGCCAAAATCCCGGCTAAAATACATCCGGCAATTATCGAAGAAATAATTCCATAGCGCGACAACAAATTTGCAAGTTGCACAACAATTGTTTCGGACGCACTATCTTTTAAAAACGGTAAATATTCAGCATCAGATAAAGCGCGTCCAACAATTCCGATAATCAATGCACCGCTCATCGAAATCATGGCCCAAAAAGTTGCAATACATCGCGACAATTTCAATTCATTTTCGTTGCGAATTGCCATGAAACGAACAAGGATGTGTGGCATTCCAAAATATCCGAGACTCCACGCCATTGTGGAAATTATTCGAATAAATCCGTAAGATTCTGAGCGAGCAGTTAAAAAATTGTAAGTGTCAAAGAAACTTAAAAAGCCCGGCAAATTTTTAGCATAATTGATAACGGAATTTAATCCGCCCGCACGAACAATTCCGAACGTAACAATAATTGCGAGCGCAATCGTCATTATTATTGATTGGACAAGATCGATTGTTGCTACGGCGCTGAATCCGCCAACGGATGTATAAATTATGATGACGAACGCAGCGATTATCACTGAAATCATGTAATTCCAACCAAATAAACTGTTAAATAATTTTCCGACAGCTGCCAAACCTGACGCAACATATGGAACAAAAAATATCAAAATAATTAGCGCGGAAATACACATAATAATCGGTCGTTTTTCATTGTAACGTTTAGAGAAAAAATCGGGAATCGTTATCGCATTTAATTGTGCACTGTATCGACGCAATGGTTTTGCTATCAACAAAAAATTTAAGTATGTTCCAATCGCCAAACCTATTGCTGTCCAACCGGCATCAGCTAATCCAGTTAAATATGCCAAACCGGGAATACCCATAAGTAAATAACTGCTCATATCACTAGCTTCAGCACTCATAGCTGTTACAAGTGGACCGATATTACGGCCACCAAGATAGAAACCTTCGGCATTTTTTTTCGTACGTCGTCCAATTATTACGCCAATAAATATTAACAAAAATAGATAAAAAATAATTGTAGCCATGATGCAAAATTGATTTGCTGTCATAATTTTCTCCTCGATCCATTAAATATTTATTTATAGAAAAAAATTAGAGTTTGAATAAATCAATAATAATTGACAAAAAAAAGATTTTATAAAATTATACTTGACAAATAAAAATTTTAATATTAAAATATAAACATAAGATTTATTTTTCAAAAAAATTATAAAAGGAGATTTAAAAAATGAAAAATAAACTTTCTGAATTACGTAAAAAAAGTCGGATTACGCAAAAAACTCTCTCTGAGGCTTTAAGCGTCTCCAGACAAACTATCAGCGCAATTGAAAACGGACATTATTCACCAACTTTAGGTCTGGCTTTCAGAATGTCAAAATATTTTAAATTGCCGATAGAAAAAATCTTTACATACGAGACAAATTAATTAAACAAATAATTTAAAAGTAAGTTCATTTGAACTTACTTTTTTTATTTCATAAATTTCTCACGTAATACATCAAAAAAATTTAGCGATTCCATTTTAATAATCTTGGCAAAAAAATTTGAACGTTTAATAATAATATCTTTCTCTGCTGGTAAATTTTTTTGACCATCAAAAATTATTTTCACATTGTCAAGTTTACTTTTTATCGAAATTTTCATCTCATCATCATTAGAAATTATTATCGGTCGTGAATATAAAGTATGTGGACAAATTGGTGTGAGAACAAAAACAGGTAAAGTTGGTTTGATAATTGGACCACCTGCCGATAAATTATAAGCTGTTGAACCCGTCGGCGTTGAAATAATCAATCCATCAGCTTTATAATTCCCAACAAAATCATTGTTGACAAATAAATCAAAACAAATCAAGCGTGCCTCAAATGATTTTCCAATACAAATATCGTTTAACGCAACATTATTTTTCAACTGAAGCATGGAACGTTTTTCAATCGTGTAATATTTGTTTAACAAATTATCTATTGCCAAGAAAACATTTTTTTTTTCAGCGCCAGTAAGAAATCCGAGATGTCCAAAATTTATGCCAAGAATCGGTTTATCAAATTCCGCATATTTGCGCGCGGCATAAAGTAAAGTTCCATCACCGCCAAATGTTAAAATATAATCTGCATTTGTTATTTTTTTTTCATTAAGTAAAAAATTTTTATCTTTTGCAATTTCAAAATCTGAAAAAAAAACTTGACAATTTTTTTGCCGCAAATATCTTACAATTTCGTTTGTAAATTCAAAAATATTTTCTTTGTGCGCATTTAATTCTAAAATTATGTTCGGCATTTTTAAGTCTCCAAAATTTCAATAATTTTGTCGTATATACTTTGCGGATCCATTTTATATTGACGTAACAATTCCAAACGAGTCCCCTGCTCTACAAATTCATCGGGGAATGCAAACGAATAAAAATTTTTAAATTTGATATTAAAATTTTTTGCCGTATCAAATAAATTTTGCGCAAATCCACCAATTCTTACATTTTCTTCAGCACAAAAAATATAATCATATTTACAAAGTTCCAAAATAGTTTCTTTATCAATTGGTTTTGCAAAGCGTGCATTAACAAATCCGGGATTATAATTTTCATTTTGAAAACGTTCAAAAACTTCAAACATTTCATCAGTCATTGAGCCAAATGAAACAAACACAAATTTCTCACCGCTATGAATTATTTCTGCACGACCTAAAATAATTTTTTCATTAAAATCGCGTAAAACACGTGATGCCGAACCACGCGGATATCTGATTGCAATCGGTCCATTATGTTTTAGAGAAAATTCAAGCATACTTATAAATTCAAATTTATTTTTCGGCGACATTATTGTCATATTGGGAATGTGGCTCAAAAATGAAATGTCAAAAAGACCTTGATGTGTTTCGCCATCATTGCCAACAATTCCACACCGATCAATAGCAAAAATCACATGTAAATTTTGAATGCATACATCATGCAAAATTTGATCATACGCACGCTGTAAAAACGAAGAATATATCGCAACAACAGGAATAAAATTATTTTTTGCAAGCCCGGCGGCAAACGTTACTGCATGTTCTTCGGCAATCCCAACGTCTATCACACGTTTGGGATATTTTTTTTGAAAAGCACTAAGCCCTGTACCATTCGGCATTGCAGCGGTAATTGCTATTATTTTTTTATTTTCGTCTGCTAGTTTTAAAATTGCTTTGCCAAATACATCGGAATATGAATCCCAAATTTTTGTTTGCAAAGTTAAACCCGTATCGATATCGAAAGCTTCCGTACCATGAAATTTTGTCGGTTCATTCTCCGCTTTCTCATACCCTTTTCCCTTTACCGTTTTTACATGAATAAGAATCGGCCCGGAAATTTTTTTGGTCGTATTTAAAACCTGAATTAATTTTTCAATATTATGGCCATCAATTGGTCCTATGTATTTAAATCCAAGCTGTTCAAAAATTATGTCAGGGTATATAAAATATTTTATACTGCCAGTTGTTTTGCCAATAATTTTTTTTATATTTCCGCCCAAAAGTGGGATTTTTTCTAGCAAATTATTTAGGTCTTCTTTGGTATTCAAATATAATGGTTGAGTGCGCAAATCGCTCAAATGTTTTGACAATGCACCGACATTTTCCGAAATTGACATTTGATTATCATTTAAAATTACAATTATATTTGTATTTTTTTTGCCGGCATTATTCAGTGCTTCATAAGCAAGCCCACCCGTCATAGCTCCATCACCAATTATGGCAACAACATGATAATTTTCATCATTCAAATCACGACTGATACAAAATCCAAGAGCAGCCGAGATTGATGTCGAACTATGTCCAACATTAAAAGCATCATGAATACTTTCACGTGATTTTGGAAATCCACTTAAACCTTTGTATTGCCGTAGCGAATCAAATTGATTTTTACGACCAGTTAAAATTTTATGCGTATAAGTTTGATGACCAACATCAAAAATAAATTTATCAATCGGTGAATCAAAAACATAATGCAAAGCAATTGTTAATTCCACAACACCTAAATTTGAAGCAAGATGTCCACCGGTTTGCGAAATTTTTTCAATCAAAAATTTTCGAATTTCCGCCGCCAACTCATTCAGCGAATTAATATCCAATTTTTTTAAATCTGCTGGCGTATTTATTTTATCGAGATAACTCAAAAAATCATCTTCTTTCGAAAAATCAACCAAATAAACATTTATAAGCCAAAGCGACAATTATCCCTAAAATCGCGCCACTAATAACTTCAATCGGACTATGCCCCAACAATTCTTTCAAACGTCCGTCAATTTTTATTCCTTGATTTTCTATGTTTTCGATAATTATATTAATAACTGCCGCATGTTCTCCGGCCGCACGTCGAACTCCAGCTGCATCATACATTACAATAAAACTAAAAACCAAACACACAGCAAACAAATTTGACTCAAAACCATCAGTCAAACCTACTGACATTGTAAGTGCAGAAACAAATGCGCTGTGAGAGCTCGGCATTTTCCCCGAACTAAAAAACAATCCCAAATCAACTTTTTTAGTTTGTAAGTAATGTAGAAGAACTTTTAAAAACTGAGCCGCGAACCAAGCTGAAGCGCAAATCCAAAATATTGAGGACATATATGATTCCTCCTAATTTTTACGCTCAAGAATATTTTTTACAAGATACTTAAAAAAATCATATTGTTCATCAAGTTTTGCAATATCAGAGTAAATTTCATCAGCCAAATTGTTAAAGATGTCTTGCGATTTTTCCAAACCATACATTTTAAAATAAGTCATTTTTTCCTCATCTTTATCCAAAATGTCATCTTTAATTTGAAAAGCCAACCCCAATTTATTTCCCAACATTGAAAAATTTTTCAACACATTTTCATTTTCGCCAGACAATATAATTCCGGCTTCAAGGCTTGCACGAATCAGCGCAGCCGTTTTATTTAAATGAATTTGTTTAAGTTCATCAGCCGTAATAATTTTTGATTCAAGCTCGAGCGCTTGACCTTTTATCATTCCATTTATGCCAGCAGCATTAAAAATTTTTTTTGCGGCATTAAAAAATTTTGGCTCATCGAGAACAATTTCACAAGCCAATGTTAAAAGTGCATCGCCAACTAAAATAGCAACAGCTTCACCAAATTTTTTATGGCAAGTCAAAATCCCGCGCCGATAGTCATCATTATCCATTGCGGGCAAATCATCATGCACAAGCGAATAATTATGGATGAACTCGATTGTGCAAGCGAATGGCAAAGCTGTTTGTAAATTTTTACTGACAGACAACAAAAGTAGAGGACGAATTCTTTTGCCGCCGCTCATCATACAATAATGCATTTGGCGATAGAGGACAAAAGAATCGTCCAGATAAGATTCAATTTTTTTATTAATAAGGTTAATATAATTGGAAATTTTTTTTTGGAAATCCAAACTATTCGTCACCTTCATCAAAATTTTTTAATGAAAAATCATTTTCGAGGCGCATAACTTTTTGTTGGGCGCTGTCAATTTTATTTGAACAATCATTAATCAATTTTAAGCCTTCTTCATATAAATTCAGGGATTCATTGAAATCTGCACCTTCAATTTGTTCAATAATTTGGTCGATACGCACGAGAGAATCCTCAAAATTTTTTTTACGCGGCAAATAAATCACTCCGATTTAGAAATAATTTTTGCAACAAGTGAGCCATTATAAAAATTAATTTGGACATTTTGACCGACATTTATTTTTTCGAACGGCAACGAATTTTTATATTCATCACAAACAAAAGAATATCCACGTTTTAAAACGGCAGTCGGCGAAATTTTGTCAAGTAAATTTATTTTATTTTGCAAACACAATTTTTTATTTTCAAGATTAATTTTCATTTTATCGATCAAATTTTTGTAATTACATTTGATAATTTCTTTGTAATAATCAATTGAATCGAAAATTTTCTGTTTTAACATAATTTTTGCATTATGTAAATCATCACGGACAATATTTAAATCAGGAACAATCATTTCAACTGCAGCGGAAGGCGTTGGTGCACGTAAATCTGAAACAAAATCTGAAAGTGTGTAATCAGTTTCATGGCCAACAGCTGAAACAATTGGAATTTTTGAATTATAAATTCCGCGCACAACAATTTCTTCATTAAAAGCCCAAAGGTCTTCGATTGAACCGCCACCGCGTCCCAAAATTATCACGTCAAAATCTTTATATTTATTAGCTTTTTCTATTGCACTTACAATATCTTTTGGCGCATCTTTTCCCTGAACGAATGTCGGAATTAAAATGAGTTGTACCAATTTATTTCGTTTAGCCGAAATTTTTATAATGTCATGGATTGCGGCGCCAGTATCTGAAGTTATTACTGCAATTTTTTGTGGGAACTTTGGAATATTTTTTTTATGCTCGGCGTCAAACAAACCTTCGTTTGCCAATTTATTTTTTAATTTTTCAAACGCATTAAACAAATCACCTTTACCAAGCGGTTGAATATATTCCAAACATAATTGATATTGCCCGGATTTTTCGTAAAGAGTTATTCGGCCATAAACCAAAATATTCATTCCATCGTAAATATCGAATGAGATTGTCGAGGCAAATTGACGAAAGACTACACAATTTATTGCGGCGGTATTATCTTTCAAAGTAAAATACATATTACCATTTGAATGATATTTAAAATTGGAGACCTCTGCCTCCAATAATATATCTGAAAGAATTAAATCGTCCTCAATTAAATTTTTAATATATTTGTTAACTTGTGAAACGCTTAAGACATTATTCATTTAAAACACCTGAATTAATATCAGACGAAATTTTTGCGAGTATACCATTTACGAAACCTGTAGAGGCATCCGTGCCATATTCATTTGCCAAATCAACGACTTCATTAATAACGATAGCAGGTTTATTTTTTTCGTAAAGCATTTCATAAATTGCTAAGCGAATTAGTGACAAATCAATTTTATTTAAACGTGAGAGTGACCATTTTGAGTTATTAGAAATTAATTCATCGATATAAAATAAATTTTCGTACACACCATAAAATTCATCATGGATGATAATTTTTTCATGTTCATCAAAATTTTTGATACGACTTATATAGTTATCAAAAATTTCGTCAGGATTTTCTAGCGTGAAATTTAGTTGGTAGATTAATTTAAAAGCATGAGTACGTGCAAATTTGCGACTCATAATTATTTTTTTTCCTTATCGAAATTTATCCCGATTACATTTACATTTATTTCAGTAACTAAAAGTCCTGTCATTGTTTCAATTGAAGACTTAATTTTCTTTTGTACCTCTAGCATTACGTCCGGTATTTTATACCCAAATTTAACGGATAAATTAATAGCGAGTGAAACTTGTGAGTCATTAATTTCAACCTTAACGCCCTTAGAAAAATTTTTTTTACCTAATATCTCAGCAATACCACTATGAGTAGTAACGACACCTTCAACTTCTAAAGCAGCAGTATTAGCAATAACAGCGATTACGTCGTCAGAGATTTGAACCTGACCGGATTCATCATCTTTTAGCATTACCATTGATAGTCCTCCTCAAAAAAATATTTTGAAATAATTTTACTTCATCATTTGTAATTAAGTCAAGAAAAATACCAATAACAATTTCGTACGAATAATATTTTTTGAGAAAAAAATTTTTACAGAAAAAAATTTTTTTATACAAAAAAAATATGCTGAATAGGGACAGCATATTTTTTTTTAGATTTATTACTAATTGACAAAAATTTATTTAGATGATTGAGACATTTGTTTTTCTTGAGCTTCAATCATTTTTTTTACCATATATCCACCAACATAACCATTTTGAGCGGAAGTCAAGTCACCATTATAACCTTTTTTCAAAGGTACACCAATTTCATTAGCGACTTCATATTTAAACTGATCTAAAGCCTCACGAGCTTCAGGCACAGCTTTTTTATTAGAAGAACTATCATTAGACATTATAAAATTACCTCCTTAATCAGTTAAATAAAAAAATAATCAAGTGTTACGGTAATATTATTGTCAAAGGATAGTGAAATTATTAGAGGTAATTTTTGTAACAAAAATTTAATTTATTCATCTTCATTTTTGTTAAAGAAATTTAATTTAGAAACTAAACCGGGAACCATATCAATTAATTTACTTAAACTATCCTGATTTTTAATATTAATCAATTGAACGGAACCATCTTGAATAACGAGGACGGAAGACGGAGTAATTTTTGCACCGAGACCACCGACACCATTTTCTTTTTTAGGATTATTTTCAGAAGCGCCGGCACCGACACCAAGTGAAATATTAATAAGAGGAATAATGATGATATCGTTGATATTGATAGCATCGCCGACAACAGTTTTTGATGCAACAAAGTTTTCCATTTTACTAAATAAAACTTCAAGATTATTATTTAAACTCATTTTTTATATCACCTCAAAAAAATTACATTTAATAAATGCAAAAATATATTTTAGCATAAAGAGTAAAAAAAATAGAGCACAAATTTGTGTACGGAAATAAAGATGTAAGTCAAAAATTTCTTGCTCAAAATTATATTTTATATTCGTACGTATTCCAAAAATATTTTCTAATGCACATGCGTAACCCGTATAACATGGGTCATCAAATCCAATTTGACCATTAATAATAATTTTTTGAGGGCGTAATTTTTTAATTAACTCTCTAATAAATTTAAAGATAATAGATAGAAATTTAATGTCGAATTTATTTTCACCATTTGAATTTTTTTTATTCAATTTTGAAATTACGGACGAATTTTTTTTACATGATTTATCTTTTAATTTTTTTTTTGTATTATCAAATTTTACGAGCCCAAATAGGTAGCTCACTCGAAATTTTATTTTTATCCCATTATTTATTTTGATATCTATTACATATTTAATAGGGAGAAGTAGAAAAAAAATAATCATACTAAAAATTACTATGAGCATAATTTCACCTTCTTAATTTTTTAATGAGCTCTAAAAAATATTGCGGTGGTTCCTTCTCAAATTTAACATATTTTTTTGTAGTCGGATGAATAAATCCTAAAGTTTTTGCGTGTAGAACTTGCCCTACTAATTTGAAATTTCTGTCACTCCCACCATAAACATCGTCGCCTAATACCGGATGATTTATACTTGCCATATGCACTCGAATTTGATGAGTACGTCCGGTCTCAAGTTTTAATTTAATCAAAGTGTAACATTTTAAGTTCTCAATTATATTATAATGCGTAATTGCACAGCGACCTTTTAACGTATTGATCGACATTTTTGTTCTTTCATGTATATCACGCCCAATAGGTTTGTTTATAGTTCCAGCTTCATTTAAATTCCCTTTCACTATTGCTAGATACTCACGCTCTATCGAATGATTAGCAAATTGTTCAGCTAAAAATCTGTGCGCATTATCATTTTTAGCAATAACAATTATTCCTGACGTATTTTTATCGATACGATGTACAATTCCCGGCCGTAAAATTCCGTTTATACCTGATAAATTTTTGCAATAAAAAAGTAAGGCATTTACAAGTGTACCGGAAAAATTTCCAATGGCAGGATGTACAACCATTTGTTGCGGTTTGTTTACAATTATTAAATCATCATCTTCATAAACTATATCGATCGGAATATTTTCAGCGGTAATAGCTAATTTTTGGGGCTGAGGGATTTTTATTTTTATCTCGTCATTTAATTTTGTTAGGTAGTTTACTTTTGCAAATTTTTGTTGTACAATTACATTGTTATTTTTAATTAAGCGTTGGATGTAGCTACGAGAAAAATTTTCAAGCTTTGAAGTCAAAAAAATATCGAGGCGCATATTGACCTCGGTGTTTTCAACAAAAAAAGTTTTTTCCATTTTAATTTTTCTCCCCTAAAAAGTAAGAAATTATAGCACCAATTGTAAAAGTAACTGCACTTACCATTATCGTAAACGAATTTACTCCACTTTGATAAGTAATTGGTGTAGAAAAAATTCCGTATATGGAACCGATTACAAGTCCTAGAATTGCGGAATAAGTTGCGCCATAAAATTTATCCATCAAAAATGAAATTACTTTTGAGATGAATAAAATTCCTAAAATTATTCCAAATCCTAGAGCCGCAACAGTTACTCCAGTACTTATCAAAAGATTTTTATCTGAAATGTTAAGAAAACATTTGGAAATGTTGGAGATTGTGTGAATAACATGTGGATAAATTCCTAAAAGAATCATTACAAATGAACCACTTATTCCAGGAATAATCATTGCCGCCGCAGCTAAAAAACCACCCAAAAACATTTTTGCTAAAAATAAAATTTCAATTTCTTCATTAATGTTGCTAATGTTATTGTTTTTCATCATTGAAATTAATATGACAATTGCAGCGGACATTAAAGTTAATAAAATGTAATATGATTTCGTTCCATTTAAAACAGATTTTTTGTAGATAATCGGAATGCTTCCACAAACAAGTCCAACAAAAAATAAATTTGTAGGTAAAGAATAATTGTTAAGACAAAATTCTAAAAACGAACTAAAAACTAAAATACTAAAAACAATCCCTAATCCAAGTGGTAAAATAAAATGCAAATTTTTTTTGATGTCTTTGCTAAAATTATTTATTACATTTATAATTTGATCAAAGACATTTAAAATAACAGCAATCGTTCCACCGCTAACGCCCGGAATAATATTGGCGATACCAATAAGCATTCCTTTGATAAAATTTATAAAATTGTGCTTCATAATTTTTTATCTCCTCTACAATTTTTTCACTCGAATTATATCACATACAAAATTATTGAAAAAGTTAAATTGATATTTCGTTGAAAGTTTATGTCATAAATGTTCAATAAATATCAAAATAAGTAATCTGCAAATTCAAAAAAATACTTGCATTCAATATTTAGTTTATTGTATAATATGAATATAAAATTGCGCAATTAATTGTTAACAATTAAAAAAATAGGAGGAGAAATGCTTGGCAAAAAAAATTTTAACTAAGCAAGAAAGAAATGAGTTAATTCAAAGACGTGAAAATTGGCAGGCTTTTTCTAACCTATTATCTAAAGCAATAAGTGATTTAGATAGAACTACTAAATTCGAAGAAACTTGCGAAATAATTAACAATTTTATATATCTTAGCCGTCAATTGTTTCGAAAACAAGACGAAGAAATCAATGAAATAATCGATAAATTAGATGAATTTGTTGAAGATGCACAGAAAAAAATGTATGATTTAGAACAAAAGTCAAAGCCATTAATTCGAAAAACTATTGAGCTATATAATTCAATGTACAACGGTGATTTAACTTTTGATAACAATGTTGAGCAATGGTTTACAAGAACTTTCCCATTAATAGTTCTGTATGTTAATAAAAATATAAAAGAGGGTGATAAAAATGAGTGAAATGACTAACTTAAGTGGTTATGTTGATAGCCTTTCAAAGTTGCTTCAATCTATGAATACGCTTACCGATAAAATGCAAACTAATTCAATCAATTTATTAAAAGAAAATGAGGAAAAGGGAAAAAATGCAATTGAAAATTTAGACGAGCAAATTGAAAATAGCAAAACTCCTAATATATTTGTATCACTCTTTTCTAAATTATTTTCATTATTTTCTAAAAAGAGCGTTTCAGAAAAATTTTCAGAAGAAGCTTTACTTGAATCTTCAACTGAAAAGCAACAAGGTGTTATTGAAACTAAAGAAAGTTTAATTTCTAAAGCAAATGATATCAAAAGTTCTATGGATAAAAATGAAATTGATATTGATAATAAAGAAAAAGGTGTTGAAATTTAATGAAAAAAAATTTACATCCAGATTATTTTTTAACTACTGTAAAATGTAATTGTGGAAATGAATTTAAAACAGGTTCGACAAAAGAAGAAATAAAAGTTGAAGTTTGTTCAAAATGTCATCCCTTTTATACAGGAAATAAGAACACTTTACTTGAATCTGGTGGTCAAGTAGATAAATTTAAAAAACGTTATACAATTTATAAAAAGCACTCAAACATTTAAAACGTTTGGTGCTTTTTTATTACAAAAAATTATTGATTTAAAAAAACTGATACAAAACATAGTATCAGTTTTTTTTGGTTAAATAAAAATTCCAAAAACTAATTTGAAAAATTTACCAAAAATTAAATTGTATATAAAAATAGTTTGCAGGAAATAACAACAAGTAAAATAAATTATTTATAGTATTCGTTAGTAAAATTAATATATTTTTCAATAAACAAAATAAAAAGTTTTGTCGCTTTTTGTTGACAAAAATAAATTCATCTGTTATTATAAGAAAAATTTTTAAAAGGAGGTATATGCTATGAAAACAAAATTAATAAAAATATTAAAGGAGGAATTAGCAATGAATATAAAATTTAAAAACATTGTAAGTTTAGGAATGTCAATACTTCTTTCTGTTTCAAGTGGAAATCTCTATTCACAAAATTATATGATTTATGCTGATTCAAATTACATTGATGGAATAAACACTATGAACGCAACAACTTTTACTATCGAAGGAGGAACTGCAGATACTGATTATACTTATGAAAACGGCGTATTGACAATTATATCTCCTAAATCAATGACGATCCAAAATACTGATCCAAATACACCAACAACTGATAGAATTGAAATTAACTCGGAAGCAAATTTAACTTTAAATGGCGTAAATATCAACACCAGTACTGGACCAGCAATTAAAATACAGGATGATGCAATATTTAATGTAAATATTACTTTAGCAGAAAACTCAGAAAATTTTTTAAAAACAACGGCAACCAATAATGCAGGATTGCAAAAAAATAGTGATGCTTCATCAGGAACTCTGACGATTGATGGAAGCGGAGTTTTAACGGCAACTGGAGGAAGTTGGGCAGCCGGGATCGGTGGTGGAGATAATGGAAGTGGAAACAATATTACGATCAGTGGCGGCGAAGTTACAGCAACTGGGGGATATGGTGCTGGAATCGGTGGTGGATATTATGGAAGTGGAAACAATATTACGATCAGTGGCGGCGAAGTTACAGCAATTGCAGAAGAGGACGGAGCCGGAATCGGTGGTGGATGTTGGACAGATGGAAATTATATCACGATCAGCGGTGGCATAGTAACAGCAACAGGAACTGGTGGAGCTGGAATCGGAGGTGGAACTTCCGGAAATGGAAACAACATCACAATCAGCGGCGGCGTTGTAACAGCAATAGGGAAAATTGCTCCAAATGAGCATGGAGCTGGTGCTGGGATTGGCGGCGGTTGTAGTTATGCGGGAACAGTAAGTGCCAAAGATAACCTTTTAGAAGGTAATACTGTATTAATTGTAGCCAGCGAAGATTTTGATAAAAATGCGCTGCAAGGTTTTGAATTTAAAAGTGGAATTGTCTTTGAAAGTCAAGGTAACTCTGGGACTTATGAGGGAACAATGTATGGCGATGAAGTAATGATAACAGCAGATGCAACTTTTCCAGCAAATTTTATAATAGAAGAAGATAAGACACTTATAGTAAATTCTAATACCACATTAATAATTGATGATAATACGACATTAACAATTAATGATGGAGCTATTCTCAAAAATCGT
>CAOVHW010000003.1:0-13385 GCA_948543815.1 uncultured Eubacteriales bacterium
TATTGATTTAAATTTTGTTGATGCTGATCAAATTAGTGATTATGCTTTGAAAGCTTTACGTTGGAGTGTTAAATATAAAATTATTCAAGGCAAAGGTAACAATATTCTTGCTCCGAAAGATTTAGCTACTCGCGCTGAAGTTGCTCAAATGTTTCAAAATCTTATGTTGAATTTGTTTTATCGATAAAAATGCAAAACCGTTCTTTTTTTATAAAAAAAGAACCAAAAAAATTTTATTAAAAAATCTTTGTGTGATTTCACACAAAGATTTTTTTGTTAAAGTTCTTTGGTTACTTTTCTTTCAAGAAAAGTAAGGTTTAAATCTTTTGTCCAACAATAACTCCGTCACCTATATAAAAAATATTTGACCGAAGATTTGGATTGCTAAAAATTTCATCAATAAATTGATTCATTCGTGAATGAATCGTGCGCTGTCGTCGTGCAACATCAAATCTGTTTCTAACTATTTGTCCACCTTGTAAAATATCATCGGCAATAATAATTCCGCCATCATTTAATAAATTCAAACAAAAAGGCAGTATTTTAACATACTGCCCTTTTGCTGCGTCCATAAAAATTATGTCAAACTTATCATTCATATTTGGTAAAACATCATTTATATCTGCTTCAATTAATTTTATACAAGAAAGTTTTGCATCAGAAATATTTTTTTTTGCCAACTCAATCATTTTTTTTGAGCGTTCAATTGTAATAATAGTTCCATTATCGTCTAAGAATTGACTCATTAAAATTGCAGAGTAACCAATTGCACAGCCAAGTTCTAAAATTTTTTTTGGGCGTTTCAAATTTAAAATAAGGCTTAAAAACCCTGACATTTCTTTTGAAATAATAGGAACATTATTTTCGTGCGCATAATTTTGAATTTGACCAAGTAATCCTGATTGCGCCGGATTTTTTTCTTCAACAAAATTTTTTATCTGATCCATTTACAGCCCAACTTTTTTTAAATATTTTTGAAGCTTGCATATTGTATCATTACAAACAGAATGTTCAATATTACAAGCTTCGATTTCTGCAACTTCTTTATCAACGCCAAGCAAATCATGTAAAAATTTTTTCAACACGATATGGCGCATTGCAATATTTTTTGCAAATGCTAAACCTTTTTCAGTAAGTTTTAGCAAACCATAATTTTCATGCTCAACTAAATTTTGTTTCTTCAAATTATTTATAGCGCGATTAACGCTTGGTTTTGAAATATTTAATTTGTCAGCTAAATCTGTTACTCGTACCTCAATATTTTTTTCCTGTAAGAAATAAATTGCTTCGAGATAATCTTCTAATGAACATGTAATTTTATTTTCCATAGCTAAACCTTAATTTTAATTTTCCCCTGATAGAGTTCATCGACTGCAATTGAAACTGATTTACGATTTTTATCGGTATCGATTAAAATTTTTGCGCCGTCAATAATTTGTCGGGCACGTTTTGCAACAGCAATAACAATTGAGTAGCGACTATTAATTTGATTCTGGTCGCTACTTATTTCATTTAATTTATCCATAAGTTCAGAATATGAAGGTTGCAGCATTATTTTTCACTCCCATTTAATTTTTTTACAGTAGAAATATTTCTACTAGGGCGTAAATTTTCCGCCATTACTACCATATTAATTTTCTCAACAGCTTTATCAATTTCATCATTTATTATAAGATAATCATATTTATCAATCAATTTAACTTCTTCACGCGCACGATATAAACGATCCTCAATCGTTTCCGGTGATTCCGTATTACGTAAAATCAAACGATTTTCTAATTCTTTCATCGTTGGTGGAATAAGAAAAATCAAAATACAATTCTCAAATTTTTCTTTTACTTGTAAAGCACCATTTACATCAATTTCTAGCACGACAAATTTATTTTTAGCAATTTGTTCTTCTACATAAAAACGTGGTGTGCCATAAAAATTCCCACAAAATTGTGCATGTTCTAAAAAACCATTTTGGTCACGGATATTTTTAAATTCATCTGGCGTACAAAAAAAATAATCAATGCCATCAATTTCACCGGGACGTGGTTTTCGAGTAGTCATTGAAATTGATAGAGCAAAATTATTTTCGGGACGAAGTTTTTTAACAACGGTACCTTTACCGGAACCAGAAGGACCAGAGATTATAACAAGCAAACCGTTATCAGCCATTTTCATTACCGTAATTTTTAGGATTAATGAAGCGAGCGGCAAGAGTTTCAGGTTGAACGGAAGACAAAACAATATTACCGGTATCCATAAAAATTACGGAGCGAGTTTTTTTCCCGCAGGTAGTATTAATAATCAAATTATTTTCTTTAGCATGTTGTACAATTTTTTTAACGGCGGCAGATTCCCAGGTAGTAATGGAAAGGATACGGGCGGAGGAGACGAAATTATTACGTCCGACATTTAACAAAATTGTTTTTTCCATTAGAAAAGTACTCCTTCATTTGTATTTGCTATATTATAAATTAAAAGATGTATTTAATCAATCAAATCTTACTTTTCTTTGAAAGGAAAAGTAAGCAAAAGAAACTTTAACAAAAAGATTTTTAATAGACGTTTTTTAATAGACGTATAAATTTTTTTATGTTAAAGTTTTTTTGGTTCTTTTCTTACAAGAAAAGAACGAATTTATTTTTTAAAATAAGGAGTTGATAATTTGTACGAAGTTTGGTTTCCATTTTTAAATATAAAAATAGGAAGTTTGCCACGAATTGCATTTAATATTTTCGGCATAGATATTTATTTTTACGGGATAATAATTTGTCTGGGGATATTAGCAGGATTACAAATGGCATTGTATCAAGCGGAAAGAACACATCAAGATAAAAATTTATATACTGATTATATTTTTTGGGCGATAATTTTTAGTATTATTGGCGCACGATTTTATTATGTAATATTTTCATGGGATAGCTATAAAAATAATTTACTGAAAATTTTTGCATTACGTGAAGGTGGGCTTGCAATTTATGGCGCAATAATTGCAGCGATGATAACCGCAATAATTTTTTGTCGGAAACGAAATTGTAATTTTAATCTTTTTGCCGACACAGCCGTACTTGGATTATTAACGGGACAAATTATTGGGAGATGGGGGAATTTTTTTAATCGTGAAGCATTTGGACAAAATACAAATTGTTTTTTTGCGATGAGATATCTTGCATCGAAAGTAAATAATATTCCGCTGACAATAAAATCCATAATTATTGACGATTATAAATATATACAAGTACATCCGACATTTTTATATGAATCATTGTGGAATTTATTTGTGTTGACATTTTTATTTTTTTATAGTCCGCATAAAAAATTTGACGGCGAGATATTTTTACTTTATCTTTTATTTTATGGAATTGGTCGATTTTTTATAGAAAGTTTGCGCTGCGACCAATTACTTTTATTTTCATTTCCGATTTCACAATTATTATCGTTGATACTTATTTTGATTTCTGTTGTTATGTTAGGCGTAAAATATTTTAGAAAGAAAAGTTGATGAAAATTGTTTGATATAAATTTGGAGCTAAAAAAATTGCCGGAAAATCCCGGCGTTTATATTATGAAAAATAGTGACGGCAAAATAATTTACGTTGGCAAAGCGATAAATTTAAAAAAGCGTGTCAGACAATATTTTCAAAAATCCGTTTCTCATTCACAAAAAGTTAAAGCTATGGTTAAGAACATAGCTTTTTTTGAATATGTAATAACCGATAATGAGCTTGAAGCGCTGATACTTGAATGTAGTTTGATAAAAAAAAATCGTCCTAAATATAATATTTTGCTCAAAGACGACAAAACTTATCCATATATAAAAATAAATTTAAGTGAAAAGTTTCCGACAGTTGAAATCGTTCACAAACATTCTAAAGGCGGCGGAAAATATTTTGGACCGTATTCAAATGCTACTGCGTTAAAAAACACGATGAATTTAATTTATAAATTGTGGCCAATAAGACGCTGTAAAAAAAAATTGAAAAAAAATAAGCGGCCATGTCTAAATTATTTTATCAAACAATGTAGTGCTCCATGCTGCAATTTAATCAGTGAAGATAAATATAATGAAATGATTTCGCAGATAATAAAATTTTTGGAGGGAAATACACAAAATGTAATAAAAAAGTTAAAAAATGAAATGAGAAATTGCGCGCAAAATTTAGAATTTGAAAAAGCGATTGATTTCCGCGACAAAATTATTGCGATAGAAAATGTAAACGAGCGTCAAAAAATTGAAGTTGAAAATAGCATAAATCGTGACATAATTGGATTTTCACGTTCAAAAAATAATGCGTTGATAAAAATATTTTTTATGCGCGATGGCAAAATAATTAATCAAGCGCACTTTTTTTTGACAAATGTTGAATTTCGAATGCGTAATGAAATTTTGGCAGAGTTTATAAAACAATTTTACAGTGAACAAAATTTTATCCCCAAAGAAATTATTGTAAGTGAAGTTGCCGATAAAAATATTTTGGAACAATTTTTATCGCAGCTCGCTAAAAAAAATATTAAAATTATTTGTCCACAACGCGGCGATAAATATAAATTATTATGCCTTGCGTCAAAAAATGCTAACATGCTGCTCGAACGAAATAAAAATGATTTCAAAAATTCTTTTGACGAACTCAAAAAAATTTTACACTTGGAATCACTTGAAAAATTGGAAGCATATGATATTTCTAACACTCAGGGAACAAATTCTGTTGGCGCAATGATTTGTGTAACGTCAAACGGTTTTGATAAAAAAAATTATCGCCGCTATAAAATTAAAAATGTGATTGGCGCAAATGATTATAAAAGTATGCAAGAAGTTATCGAGCGTCGTATGAAATACGATGATAAACCTGACTTATTATTAATTGATGGTGGACGCGGTCATGTTCATTGCGTTCAAAAAACGCTTGATGAGTTAAAAATAAAAATTCCTGTTTGTGGAATGGTAAAAGATAGCCGACATAAAACCAAATCACTTTTTTATAATGAAACTGAAATTGAATTGCCACAGCAAATTTTAAATTTTATTGCCAAAATTCAAGATGAAATCCACAGATTTGCAATTTCATATCACAAACAACTTCGTGAAAAAGCGATGACAATGTCAATTTTGGATGACATAAAAAAAATTGGACCAAAGCGCAAGAAAAATTTACTCTCACATTTTGGTTCAATTCAAAAAATAATTGACGCAACTGTTACAGAATTAATGCAAGTAGAAAATATTTCGCAAAGTATGGCAGAAGATATTTATCATGCGCTACAAAGGTATCGGAATTTATAGCATAGTATCGTCAAAATTATTATGTGAATCATAACGGTCATCCGTTACGCGTCCATTTTCCCAGTTATTAAAAAATCTACCGATAAAGTCAAAAGTTGAATTACGTGCACGATTTATATTATTTGTCGCATTATTACAACCAGCAAATAAAAATATTGCTAAAGTAGCTATAATCAAATTTTTTTTACGCAATTTAAAAAACCTCCTCGGTCAAAAATATTTATCAGATATTGCAATAAATATTTTAACCGTGAGGCAGATAAAAATTCCGTTAACTTAATCCTTTTTTTGAAATAAGTTCATTTTTTAAAATCCTGGTATATATCGTGCTAAAAATTTCAATATTAAATTTGAATCGTAAAATTTAATTGCAAATCGTGAACTCGCTAATGCTTGCTTGAAAAATTTAAATTTTGGATCCTCTACAAATAACGCAATAAGCATACATCCAACCCATATTACAATTGTTCCTTGAATAAATCCAATAACTAATCCGCCAAGTCTATTTGCCATATTAATTCCCGGTAACCATGCAATTATGTCTAACAATTTTGCTGCAATCGAAAAAATAAGTGAAATTAATGAAAAAGTTATAACCATCGCTAATATATTTACTAATACGTTCGCTAGGTTATTCGAAATAAAATTCCCTAACGTCTTTAAATCAAAAATTTGTAAAATCTTCGAGCTGTTGATTTTCAAAAAATTTTCTTTTATAAATGCCGGTAATTGAATGTTATTTAATAACTCTTGACTAAATTCGGTAGAAGTTTTGAACTCTCCAAAAATATTACTCGCATCATCAATTTTTATATTTGAAACTAATGAACCTGACAAATTTAACGCATTGTTAAGCATTTGATTAAATAAACTATAAAACGGTGTCTTGAATTTTATAAACGAAGCAACTTTTGTATAAAGCTGACTTGAAATTAAAACTGATGCGATAAATGAAACGATACCGAATATCGAACGAATTAATCCACGCCGTAATGCTGTTAGCATAAAACTTCCCAATATAACGGCGAAAATGATATCGAGCCAATTAAATCCAAACATAGCCATCACTCCTTAGTATTAACATTTAAAAGAAAAATTTTATTTGCTGAAACAAGCAAAACTTTATTTGGATTACTAATAAAATGTGCAAATTTATATTCTCCGAAAATTGCCTGGCTCCACAAATAATTTCCTTTCGTATTAACTGCGATAATATTATTAGCAGTTGAGAGCAAAGCATGATTATTATTTAAGCTGATAGAATTAATTTGTTCGGACGATTCAAAATTACCAAGTTTTTTGCCGGACATATTATAGAATTCAATAGAATTTTTAGAATGACTGACGGCGAAGAAATTCTCAGCAATCTCAAGCATATTTATTTTATCATTAAAATTTAGCCGCCATTGTTGTTTTAAATCCGGAGAAAATTTTTCACAAATAATTTGCTTGTCACCTATTAGTATTATACTATTATTTGACAAAAAGTTTAAACCATAAATGAAATTATTTTTTTCCTGAACGGACGCAAAAATATTATTTTGATTCGTATACATAAAAGTAATTTTTGAATCGATATTTAAGTTGTTAGTGTCAATATAACTTATCGCTAAAATTTTTCCGTCCGGCGATATATTCGTATTAATTGGGAAAATATTTTCTTCGGAATAAACATACGTAAGGATTTTCGTCCCGCTATTGTCATAAAGATTTATTTTGTAAGAATCTTTTTCCTTTGATATACATGAACAAAATCCGGTTGTGTTTACAGAAAATGAAAGTAATTTTTCGGGCGCTTTAATTTCGTACAATTTTCCGTTCGTATCATAAACGTAAATGGAATTTGTTTTTAAATCTGAAACGCCCAAAACATTTTTATTGTGATAAATAACGGCGTCGGAGAAATTTAAACTCTCCGACCATTTTTCGTGTAAATTTATAAATTTAATTGAGTCGCGCAAACATACAAAAAAACTGTTTACATCAACTTTATATACGTTCGTACAGCTTCCAAAATCATATTTTAAAAGTTCAGAAGATGACGGCGACGTTTCATTATTTATAAGATAAAGCGCAATAAAAATTAAAGCCATTAAAATTACTACAATTGCTTTAAGGATTTTTTTTTTCAAAATATCACGCCTTTAAAATAAAATCTTCAGGTTTCGTTCCACGCCCAAAATAAAATAAAATTGCATCACGAATTCTTTCAGCAGCTTTACCATCACCAAATGGATTTATCTTTTTAAATTTCAATTTGTTGTCAACGAAATCATTGACAGCTTGAATAATTTTTTCTTCATCAGTGCCAATTAATTTCAATACGCCAGCATCTATTCCTTCACTTCTTTCGGTTACATCGCGCAAAACAAATACAGGTTTTCCAAATGCAGGAGCTTCTTCTTGCAAACCACCTGAATCGGTCATAACCAAAAAAGATTTTGCAAGTAAATTGTGCATGTCATTTAAATTCAAAGGTTCAAGCAAATGAATATTTTCAACGTTACCTAAAATATTTTCAACAACATTTTTTACATTTGGATTTGGATGTACGGCATAAATAAATTCTAAATTTTTATTTTTACTTAATCTTAAAATTGCGTTACAAATATTTTTTAACGGTTGACCTAAATTTTCACGTCGATGTGCAGTAACAACAACAATTTTTTTATTTTCAAAATCAATATTTTGTAAAATTTTATTTTCAAATATATAATTTTTTTTGACCGTAAAATTTATGCAATCAATTGCAGTGTTTCCAGTTACAAAAATATTTTTTCGGCCCTCATTAATTAAATTTTGTTTTGCTAAAAATGTTGGTGCAAAATTTAAATCTGCAATCAAACTAACTAATTCACGATTCATTTCTTCGGGGAATGGTTCAAATTTATTAAAAGTTCGTAAGCCGGCTTCAACGTGTCCAATTTTTACTTTATTATAAAATGCGGCAAGCGCACCCGCAAAAGTTGTATTCGTATCGCCGTGAACCAAAACCATATCCGGTTTTTCCGTACGAATTATTTTATCGAGTTCCGCAAGCGATTTAGAAGTTATTTCTGAGAGCAACTGTGATTTTTTCATTATATTTAAATCGTAATCAGGAACGATATTAAAAAGTTGAAGAATTGAATCTAAAAGTTCACGATGCTGCGCCGTTACACATACTATCACGTGAAAATTTTCATTTTCGGATAATTTTTTTATTACGGGAATCATTTTAATTGCTTCGGGACGCGTACCAAATACCGTCATAATTTTTATTTTCATTTTATCGCCTGCCTGCAAAAAAATTATTGAAATAATTTAAGCATAATATTACGGCAAAATTCAACTCTTGTAAAAAAAAATATGCTGCTATATAATTTTCGCGTAATTATCTTGTGAGGGAGGAATTTTCTATGGCATTGGTAAATACAAAAAATATGTTGGAAAAAGCTTTTGACAATAATTATGCAATCGGTGCTTTTAATATCAATAATATGGAAATAATTCAAGCGGTTGCCGCCGCCGCAAAAAAAAATAATTCTGCCGTTATTATGCAAGTTTCAAAAAGTGCATTGGCATATGCAAATCCAAAATATTTGAAAGCAATGGTTGACGCCGCAGTTAGTGATACAAATTTGGATATCGCATTGCATTTGGACCATGGCCCAGATATTGAAACGGTTCAATTAGCAATTGATAGCGGTTTTACTTCAGTAATGTTTGACGGTTCCCATTTTGATTATGAAACTAATGTGCAAAAAACAAAAGAAGTTGTCGAGCTCGCACACGCAAAAAATATAACGGTTGAAGCTGAGCTTGGAAAACTTGCCGGTGTTGAAGATGAAGTAAATGTTTCTGCTGAAAATGCAACGTATACCGACCCGGATCAAGCGGTTGATTTTGTATCACGAACCGGCATAGATTCTTTGGCAGTTGCTATCGGAACAAGTCATGGCGCATATAAATTTAAAGGTGAAGCCAAACTTGATTTTCCACGACTTAAAACTATAACAGAGAAATTAGAGGCGGCAGGATTTAAAAAATTCCCCATAGTTTTGCATGGTGCATCGTCAGTTGATGCAAGCAGTGTTGCAATATGTAATGAGTATGGTGGAAAGTTAGATGGTGCAAAAGGTGTACCAAATGAAATGTTACGTGAAGCTGCAGCATTATCTGTTTGCAAAATAAATATGGATACAGATTTACGATTGGCAATGACGGCAGCAATACGTAAATTTTTTGCATTAAATCCTGAAAAATTTGACCCGCGTGGATATTTAGGTGATGCGCGCAAAATGATTGAAAACATTGTTGACAACAAAATCAAAAACGTACTTGGCAGTACAAATTCTATGTAAAACCATTCTTTTCTTGGAAGAAAAGAATCAAAAGAACTTTAACAAAAAAGCTTTGTGCATTCACACAAAGCTTTTTTATAAAATTATTTTTAATTTTTTATTACAAAAAAGAACCAAAAAAAACTTTATAAAAGACTTTCGCACATGCGAAAGTCTTTTTGTTAAAGTTCTTTTGTTACTTTTCTTTCAAGAAAAGTAAGGTTTTCTCAATCAGTTTCGCCTTTTAATTCTTTTCGGTTGCGGTACAAAACTTCTATCAAGTTTGCAAAATGGTCGTCAATTGCACGCGTTTCTTTCTCGTATGAAATCATAGCTTCTTTGAGCATTGTTTCAGTTTTAGAAAGAATTTCTTCGGCATAACTCATTGCATTAATTCTTACATCGCGTGCACTTTGTTTCGCTTCATCTAATAATTCATTTGCTTTTGCAATTGCGTGCTTATAAATTTCATGTTCGTTTGCCATTTTATCGCATTGTCTTTCTGCATCTTTAAAAATTAATTTTGCTTTATCTTGCGCTTCTTTAATTATTTTATCATGGTCGGCAATTATACGTTGAGCCTGACGGATTTCATTCGGGCTATTTAATCGTATTTCATTAATTATATCCATTATTTCTTCTTTATCGACGGAAATTCTATTAGAAAATGGGAAAGTTTTTGCATTTTCTAACATATCTTCTAATGCGTCTAAATAATCATTTAGCACTATTACCCCTCCAATTTATCGATTACAAATTGCTTAATTTTTTCAGGTACCATATCAGTAATATTACCGCCAAGTCTTGCAACTTCTTTTACCATTCCCGAACTTAAATATAAATATGGCAAACTTGTTGAGATAAATAAAGTTTCAATTTCGTTATCAAGTTTTCTATTTGATAGTGCCATTTGAAATTCATATTCAAAATCAGTAACGGCACGTAATCCACGAATAATTATTTTAGCATTATACATTCGTGCGAAATTAACTAACAATCCTTCAAATGGTTTTACCTCTACATTTTTCATATCAGCTGTTAGAATTTGAAGATACCTACAGCGTTCATCAAGTGTAAATGTATGTACTTTATTAAAATTAATAAGTGGCGCAATAATTAATTTGTCAACGATTTTTGACGCTCGTAAAATAATATCCAAGTGCCCATTAGTAACTGGGTCAAAACTCCCCGGATAAATTGCTGTTTTCATCTCTTTCGTTCCTTTATGTAATTTATTGTGGTAGTATTGTAACGTTTAATTTTAAAAAAATCAAATTGTATAGGTAAATCTAAAATTTCACGGCTACCATTTTCAATTATTATTATTCCATTATCATTTAATAATTTATATTGAGCGATAAGAAATAAAGTTTCTTGTGCTAAATTTTTATAATATGGTGGGTCCATAAAAATTATATCAAACAAAATATTTTTCTGGTAAAACTCCTTTAACGCATTACGTACATCCTTACAAATTATTTTGGCATTCTTACTTAATTTAGTAAGAGCTAAATTATTTTTAATGATATTGACACATAATTTATTTTTCTCGACAAAATATGTTTTACAACTTCCACGACTTAATGCTTCAATACCTATCGCGCCACTTCCACTAAATAAATCTAAAAAAAAACTACCTGAAATCTCAGGCATTATTACATTAAAAATAGATTCTTTAATACGAGCGATAGTAGGCCGTACTTCTAATCCATTAGGTGATTTCAAATTACAACCATGAGCGATACCAGCTATTACTTTCATTATATTCACCTACAAAAAAAATCGTGCACTGCACGATTAATATGAAATTACTTTTACATTGTTAGTCATTACATCGATATAAGTATAAGATAATTTACGGTAAGGGATTTTATTTTGGTATAACTGAACGGTAAAGATATCAGGATAAATATCAGTAACGACACAATTATCAATGGTAGTCTGATGAGCACCATGTCCGCATTGCAATTTTACTCTGTTACCAACGTAATTTTGTATATCATTTTTGACACGCACGACATCGTTTTTATTCAACATCAGCTTCACCCCACTGGTAGCTATTTTAATATAAAAGAGTAAAATTGTCAATAAAAATACGATGAAAAAAATAATGCAAAATAAGGAAGTAATCGTACAAAAAAAATTTTCTTATTAATAATTTTGTAAAAAGAATTTTGTAAAAAAAGACATATGTTTTCAAATAAATCTTGCAAAATTTTTATTTATCTTGTATACTTAAATTATATTTGTGAATTATTAAATTAAAAATTACCTTAAAAAGGAGTCGATGAAATGAATAATAACATTCCCGCTCTTATTAATCAGGATATTTATGATTTTAAAACTAACTTAGTTCATGACTTTAGAGATTATATCGGCAAGCTTTGCACTAATTACCAAATTATTTCCCACTTTTTGGGAAATAATGATAAGAATGATGATAATGATGATAAGAATTTATTTCAAAAGGTGCTTAATGAAATACTTCAGCCAATAGTACAAAACATAATAAATAATACAGGCCTTAATGTTAATGCAAAATTAAATTTAATATGGGAATTTTATGAAAATGATGATAATCGGCAATGTTTGCAAAAAGTTGAAAATTTGTTGATAGAAAAAGTTTATCCTTTTATTAAAGATATTCCTCGAGAAATAAATAATACATACGATAACGATACAAGTAAAGAATTTACCGAATTAAGGAATAATTTTGATAAAATGAAGAAATTTGAAAATCCAAATGATATTGAATTTAAAGATTTTGACGAATTCAGGCAAGCATTTGAAGTTGCGAAAGAAAAATTATTCGGAAATTTTAATCCTGATACAAATAACACAATTAATTTTGAAAAGGTCAATTTACTTAAACTCCAAAGAGACGATTATGAAAAATTTTTTTCTATGAAAGGATGGCGCTCTGGCAGAACTTTTATCATTTATGAAAAGCATTTAGGTCAATATTATCAATTTTTTTGTTTCGTAAATGCAATTGCTTATTTAAATAAATTGATTAATTTTGTAGATGATGAAAAAGAAGAGATAAAGAAAAAACTGAACAAATTTAAGAACAAATATAACACTGATTCTTTAAAAATTTCATTAAGTAATAACTTTATGACATTGATTTCTGATATTAAAATAAATTGTAATGAACTTAGCAATATTTATAAAAATGAAGAAAATAAATTAAAAATTTTCGTAAATTTAATTGATATATTTAATCAATTAACTTGCGAAATAATAACTAATTGTACTGTTGATACAAAATTATATTTAATAAATATTTTTTTGAATAAAAAAAATTTAATAAATCTAAAGCAAATTAAAAAATATTTAAAAAACAATTTCAAATCGTCGAAGGAAGATTGCCATAAAAAATTAATTAAAAATTTAAAAAATCTAATAAATTTCAAACAAAAATTGTTAACACCGCAAATAGAATCGGTATTTGAATTGTCTGTATTATCCACATCAAATGAAATATTAAATGAAATATTAAATAAAATAACAGCAAAAATTTCAGAAGTTGCAACTTATATTAAAAATAATACACTTGAACAACAAAATCAACAACTTACAACTGACAAAACTGACATTAAAACTGAAATAAATACACTTAAAACTGAAAATTACCAACTTAAAGAACAAAATAAACAATTTGAAACCTTAAATCAACAAATTGAACAACTTACAACTGAAAAAAATAACCTTGAAAAGCAAAAAACTGACCTTGAAACTGAAATAAATACACTTAAAACTGAAAATTACCAACTTAAAGAACAAAATAA
>CAOVHW010000003.1:13485-13584 GCA_948543815.1 uncultured Eubacteriales bacterium
ACAATTTGAAACCTTAAATCAACAAATTGAACAACTTAAAAATGAAAATCAACAACTTAAAAATGAAAATCAACAACTTACAACTAAAAATCAACAACT
>CAOVHW010000003.1:13684-101979 GCA_948543815.1 uncultured Eubacteriales bacterium
AACTTACAACTAAAAATCAACAACTTACAACTGAAAAAAATGAACTTGATCAAAAAAATCAACAACTTATAAATGAACAAATTGAACAAATTGAACAATTTAAAAATGACTCTGAAAATGCAAAATTAAATAAAATTAAAAAAAGATTTGCTACAACGGGAATAGTTTTAGGCGTTACTTTAATTGTATCCGCAATTACTTTAGGTGTACTTACGTTTGGAGTTGGAACTGTTGTTTTAGGTGCAGTTGCCACAGGTCTTACTTTAGGTATTCCAGCAGTTACTGGTGCAATTTCAATTATCGCTGGTGCAATTTGTTATAAATATTTAGATAAAAGAAGTGCTTATACAGAAATAAATGATAGTAGCGGCAATTCTGATAAAGAAGAAAAATATAATAGCTCTCCTAACTCATTAGAAAATCCGTCCAACTTGGAAAAACCGACAATGAAAAAAGGACCAAACATTCTAAACATTTAATTCAAGGCAACAATCAACTTTAAAATAAAAAACAAAAATGAACTCATTTAAACAAATGGGTTCATTTTTTTTGTAAAAAATTTTTCAGACAAAATTATTTTCCTCAAACAAAATTATTTTTTTGGTGAAAAATATTTTTCCCAGATAAAATTATTTCTACCAACTAAAATTTTTTCTCCACTAAAATTATTCCTACCGTATAAAAAAATTCCCTTGACTTATTTACTTCTTAATGATACAATCTTTTTTGTAATTAGCACTCTTATTGTTCGAGTGCTAACTAATGATATGATTGGAGGTATTTAAATATGGATGATAATAAGCCAAAACCATCTTTACATGATAGATTAAAACATAAATCCCTTAAAAAATCTCCTCACTCTAATAAATCTAATCTCGCTTTGCTGCAATCCCAACTTAATGAAAAAAATCTTCAATGTCAAAATTTATTAGACTCACTTCAACGTACTATGGCTGAATTCGATAACTATCGTAAACGTAGCGAAAAAGAAAAATTAAATATCTATGGTAAAGCCGTCGCAGATACTATCGAAAAAATTTTACCTATTATTGATAACCTCGAACGTGCCCTTAATTCTATTGATGATAAAAATAGTAACTACTATAAAGGTATCGATTTGGTCCTTAAACAATTTTTTTCTATACTCTCTGAATTCGGAGTCGAATCTATTAAAATTAATCCTGGTGACGATTTTAATCATGATCTCCATTATGCTATTGCACATATCGATGATGAAAATTATGGTGAAAATAAAATCGTCGATGAGCTCCAAAAAGGTTATACCTATAAAGATAAAGTTATCCGCTATAGTCAAGTTCGGGTAGCTAATTAATTTATATCTAGGGGGAATTATTATGAGTAAAATTATTGGTATTGATCTTGGTACTACTAACTCTTGTGTTGCCGTTATGGAAGGTGGCCAACCTGTCGTTATCGCTAATACTGAAGGTATGCGTACTACTCCTTCTGTTGTCGGCTTCGCTAAAAATGGTGAAAGATTAGTTGGCGATGCCGCTAAACGCCAAGCCGTTACTAATCCTGAAAATACTATTAGTTCTATTAAACGCCATATGGGTACTGACTACAAAGTAAACGCTAACGGTAAAACATACTCGCCGCAAGAAATTTCTGCTATGATTCTACAAAAATTAAAATCAGATGCAGAAAGCTATCTCGGTACAAAAATTACTGAAGCCGTAATAACTGTTCCAGCATATTTTACTGACAGTCAACGTCAAGCTACAAAAGATGCTGGAAAAATTGCCGGTATGGAAGTAAAAAGAATTATCAATGAACCTACGGCTGCTGCTCTCGCTTATGGTTTGGAAAATGAAAAAGAACAAAAAATTATGGTGTACGACTTAGGTGGCGGTACTTTCGACGTCTCTATAATTGATATTGGTGACGGCGTAATCGAAGTTATGGCAACCAGTGGAAATAATCATTTGGGTGGCGATGATTTTGATGAGCGCGTTGCAAATTATTTAATATCTGAATTCAAAAAATCTGACGGCGTTGATTTAAGTAAAGATAAAATGGCAATGCAAAGAATTAAAGAAGCTGCCGAGAAAGCAAAAAAAGAACTTTCTACGACGACAACAACAAATATAAATCTTCCGTTTATCACAGCAACTTCTGAAGGTCCGAAACATTTGGATATTACGTTGACACGTGCGAAATTTGATGAATTGACAGCTGATTTGGTAGAAGCTACAATGGGACCGGTTAATACGGCGTTAAAAGATGCTAATTTGTCAGCAAGTCAGTTGGACAAAATTTTACTTGTTGGTGGTTCAACAAGAGTTCCAGCGGTACAGGAAGCTGTTAAAAAAATTACGGGCAAAGAACCATTTAAGGGAATAAATCCAGATGAATGTGTTGCGATTGGTGCATCAATTCAAGGTGGAAAATTGGCAGGTGATGAAGGCGCAGGAAGTATTCTTTTGCTTGACGTAACGCCACTTTCACTTGGAATTGAAACTGCTGGTGGTATAGCTACAAAACTTATTGAACGAAATACAACAATTCCGACAAATAAAAAGCAAGTATTTTCAACGGCTGCTGACGGACAAACCGCTGTTGATGTGCATATTGTTCAAGGTGAAAGACCTTTAGCCCGCGATAACAAAACTCTTGGACAATTTCGTTTGGATGGAATTGCTCCGGCTCCGCGTGGTATTCCACAAATTGAAGTTACTTTTGATATTGACGCCAACGGAATCGTTCACGTTTCCGCAAAAGATTTAGGAACTGGCAAAGAGCAAAGTGTAACAATTACTGCAAGTAGTAATTTAAGTGATGAAGAAATTGATAAAGCAGTGAAAGAGGCAGAAAAATATGCTGAAGCAGATAAAAAGCGCAAGGAAATTATAGACGTAAAAAATGAAGCAGACTCAATGATTTTCCAGACTGAAAAAATGTTGAAAGAAGAAATTGGAGAAAAAATTGAAGCGGCAGATAAGCAAAAAATTGAAGACGAACTTGGAAAATTAAAATCTTTGAACGAAACATTAAACATCGATACTATGACGGAAAACGACGCTGAAAATCTTAAAAAGGCTACCGAAAGTTTGACAAATATTTTTTATGAAGTGTCAACTAAACTTTATCAAAACGCTGGTGCAGGTGCAAATCCACAAAATGTTGATGAGTTCAAACAAAAATTTACTGAAGGTGAAGGAAATCAAGACGGTGGAACTGTAGACGGAAATGCAAAAGAAATTTAAAAATCCTTACTTTTTCTTTGAAAAGAAAAAGTAAAACAAAAAGAAACTAATAAAAAAACTTTGTGTGATTTTACACAAAGTTTTTTTGTTAAAGTTCTTTTGCTTACTTTTTTTCAAAAAAAGTAAGACTTTAAATAACCTTTTTTGTTTTTATTAGAAAATTATTGTATAATTTCACAAAAGTTTTTAGGAGGAAAAAAATGAAAGGCGAGAAATTTCAACCTTATATACCAGCCGATAAAGTTGTTCCAGAATTCACTTTGTTTTCAGTAATTTTAGGAATGCTTTTGGCTATTTTATTTAGCGGTGCTAATGCATATTTGGGATTACGTGTTGGTTTAACTGTTTCTGCTTCTATTCCTGCAGCCGTTATTTCAATGGGCGTTATTCGATTCATTTTCAAGCGTGATTCAATTTTGGAAAATAATTTAGTTCAAACTATTGGTTCAGCAGGTGAATCTTTAGCGGCGGGTGCAATTTTTACAATACCGGCTTTATTCATGTGGGCAGCAAATGGTTTATGTGAAATGCCTTCTATTATAAACATTAGTCTGATTTCATTATGCGGTGGAGTACTCGGAGTTTTGATGATGGTACCTTTACGCAGCGCATTAATTGTTAAAGAACATGAAATTTTAGGTTATCCTGAAGGTAAAGCTTGTGCGGAAGTTTTAATGGCGGGTGAAGAGGGTGGTTCAAAATCTTCAACAGTTTTTTGGGGATTAGGTATTGCTGGTGTTTATAAATTTGTTGCTGACGGATTAAAATTATTTTACAGCGAAGTTGATTATGCTATTTCGTGGTACAAAGGTGCGAGCGTTGGCCTTGATGTTTTACCGGCACTTGCTGGTGTCGGTTATATTTGTGGCACTCGCATTTCTTCATATATGTTTGCCGGAAGTACACTTGCATGGTTTGTAATCATGCCGTTGATTGCACTTTTTGGCGGTGATATTGTGATTTATCCGGCAACTCATACAGTCGCAGAATTGTGGAACAGTGGTGGAACGTGGAGCTTATGGAGTTCATTTATTCGTTATATTGGCGCGGGAGCGTTAGCGGCTGGCGGAATTATTAGTTTAATAAAATCGTTGCCAATGATTATAAAAACTTTTGTCGGTGCATTTAAAAATTATGACAAAGCAACGTCAAGTAAATTACGCACGGAACAAGATATTTCTGTAAAATTTATTTTATTAATTTGTATTGCTATCGCAATATTTATGTGGCTGTTTCCTGGGATACCAGTTAATTTCGTCGGCGCAATTATTATTTTGATTTTTGGATTCTTTTTTGCAACCGTTTCATCGCGAATGGTTGGATTAATCGGTTCATCAAATAATCCTGTTTCAGGTATGGCAATTGCAACTTTACTCATCGCCACTGTAATTTTAAAATTTACAGGAAATGTTGGTGCAAGTGGAATGGTTGGCGCTATTTCTATCGGCTCGGTCATTTGTATCATCGCCGCTATTGCGGGTGATACGTCGCAAGATTTGAAAACAGGTTTTTTACTTGGTGCTACGCCGAAAAAACAACAATATGCGGAATTAATTGGAGTTTGCGTTTCGGCAATTTCTATTGGCGCAATTTTATATTTGCTTAATGCGGCGTGGGGGTTTGGTTCAGATGAATTAGGTGCGCCGCAAGCAATGATGATGAAGATGGTAGTTGAAGGAGTTATGGATGGAAATTTGCCATGGCCACTAGTTTTTGCCGGTGTATTTATTGCAATTGTGATTGAAATTTTAGGGCTGCCAGTTTTACCAATTGCAATCGGAATTTATTTGCCATTTCATTTAAATGCGGGAGTTATGACTGGTGGATTAGTGCGTGGTATGTTGGAGAAACGCAAATATAAATCTGATGATGATAAAAATTCTTGTATTCAGTCAGGCGTTTTATTTACTTCCGGTATGATTGCGGGCGAAGGAGTTATCGGGATTTTGTTGGCGGTTTTCGCCGTATTCAATATTAATTTGGATATTTCAAACGTTATAAATTTTGGAAATGTCGGTGGACTTGTTGCTTTTACATTTTTATTGGCTGTTATTTATTTTTTTGCGATTAGTCCATTTAAATCCAAAAAATGATTTTGCAATGAAAAGTAAAAATTATTTGGATTATGTGCCAATAATTTCGGCGAGGAATACTTGGAGCGTGCAAGCGAATAATATTGTAACGGTGCATGTTATTCATCGTGGATTTTATGCATGGATTGCTGAGAAATTTTTTCGTCGCCCACATGTTACTCATATTGATTTGGATGCAATGGGAAGTTTTGTTTTTCAAAATATAGATGGACAACGAAATGTTGGAATGATTGCAAATTTATTGTCGGAAAAATTTGGCGAAGATGCAGAGCCACTTTACGAACGCTTAATAATGTACATGCGAATTTTGTACAATAATGGTTTTATTTATTATAAAAAATAAAAGGAAGCGATGTTATGGGAATTTTAGATAATTTGGAGCCTAAAAATGTTTTTCATTTTTTTGAAGAAATTTCTGCTATTCCGCATGGTTCTGGAAATACTAAACAAATTAGTGATTGGCTGATGGATTTTGCACGTCTTCGTAATCTTGAAGCATATCAAGATGATTTGAATAACGTTATTATAATTGCAAAAGCTTATGACGGTTATGAAAATGCGGAGCCAATAATTTTGCAGGGACATATGGATATGGTTTGTGAGAAAGCGCCTGATTGCAAAAAAGATATGAAGTGCGAAGGTTTAGATTTAGCTGTGGACAGTGATACGATTTACGCAAAAGATACAACTTTAGGTAGCGACGATGGTATCGCTGTTGCAATTATGTTGGCAATTTTGGATGACAAAACTATTTTACGGCCACGATTGGAAGCTATTTTTACTGTTGATGAAGAAATTGGAATGCTTGGTGCGTCTGGTTTAGATGTTAGCGTTTTAAAAGGCCGTCGAATGTTGAATTTGGATTCAGAAATTGAGGGTGTTTTTACTGTAAGTTCTGCCGGTGGAAATGTTACGCAATGTACTTTGCCAATAAAAAGAGAATCATTCGCAGGCAAAGCATTAAGTATTACAGTTGGTGGATTACGCGGTGGGCATGCAGGAATTGAAATCAACAAAGGTCTTGCAAATGCAAACATATTGTTAGGGCGAGTATTGTACGCTGCAAAAACAAATTTGCGTTTAATTTCTGTCAGCGGTGGTTTAAAAGATAATGCTATTCCGCGCGAGGCAACCGCAAAAATTATTACTGATGACGCCGAAAATTTTTCAAAAATTTGCGTGGATTTAGAACGTCAAATAAAAAATGAATATCGAATTACTGACCCAGATATTTTTATTTCAATTAATGAATGTGAAATGTCGGAGCCGATGAATGAAGAATCAACGCATAAAATTATTTCTTTCCTTACATGCTTGCCAAATGGAATTCAAACAATGAGTGCCGATATTCCCGGACTCGTACAGACCTCATTGAATCTTGGAATTTTGAAAACTACAGATGATAATGTGATAGCAAGCAGTGGTGTTCGTAGCAGTCTTGATTCTGAGAAACAAATGTTAGTGGATCGTTTGACTTGTTTGACGGAAATGTTAAGCGGTAATGTAAAAATTTTTGGTGATTATTCAGGTTGGGAGTATCAAAAAAATTCGCCGCTACGAGATTTATTGACAGAAGTTTTTACAGAACAATATGGTTATGCACCGAAGTTTGAATCAATTCATGCAGGTGTAGAGTGCGGAATTTTTGCAAGTAAATTACCTGGACTTGATTGTGTTTCAATTGGTCCAACCTTGACTGAAATTCATACTTATCGTGAAAAATTACACATTGCTTCTGTACAACGTTTATGGAAGATGATTCTAGAAGTTCTAAAACGCTTGAAGTAAATAAAAATGAAAAAGTTCCTACTAGTTTAATGTAGGAACTTTTTTTTTATTTAAAAGTTAATAAATTTTAATTTACAACAATTGGTTTGAGGTCCCAAATTTCTTTTGCATATTCATTAATTGTACGGTCGCTAGAAAATTTACCACTATTTGCAACGTTTATTATTGCGGATTTTGCCCAAGCATTTTTATTTTTATATGCACTGTCAATTTTTTTATGTGCAGCTGCATAGCTTTCAAAGTCTTTCAAAATGAAATATTCATCAGCTCGTTGGCCGTTCCAACCATTTAATAATGATTCATAAATTTCACGGAACAATTCATGATTTTCATCTAGTTCACCGTTTACAAGTTGATTCATTACGTTTCTAACGTCTACATTTTTATTGTAGATATCCCACGGATTGTAATCATTTTTCTTGTACAAATCGATAACTTCGGAAGCGTGCAGACCAAATATAAAAATATTTTTTTCGCCGACTTCTTCTAAAATTTCAACGTTAGCACCATCAAGCGTGCCAATTGTCAATGCGCCGTTAAGCATAAATTTCATATTTCCAGTGCCGGAAGCTTCTTTACTTGCTGTTGAAATTTGTTCACTGACATCGGCGGCCGGAATTAATTTTTCAGCCAATGATACGCAATAATTTGGCAAGAATAAAACTTTGATTTTACCATTTATAATTTTGTTATTGTTGACTAAATTTGCCACGCTATTAATTAATTTAATGATAAGTTTTGCGCGGTGGTAGTTTGCAGCAGATTTAGCGGAAAAAATAAATGTATGTGGTTGGATATCGAGGCCGGGATTTAATTTTATTTTATTGTACAAGCTCAAAATGTGTAAAACGTTCAATAATTGTCGTTTGTATTCATGCAATCTTTTTACTTGAATGTCAAAGATTGAATCTGGGTCAATTGAAATCCCATAGTTTCTGTTAATAAAATTTGACAAAGCAATTTTATTTTTTTTCTTGACTTTCATAAATTTCTCACAAAATGATTTGTCGTCGGCAAAATTTTCAAGTTGTTTGAGTTGTGATAAGTCTGTCAAATATTCATTGCCAATAGTTTTTGAAATTAAATCGGCAAGTTCGGGATTACAATGTGCAAGCCAACGTCGTTGAGTTATACCGTTCGTTTTATTATTAAATCTTTTAGGATATATTTCGTAAAAATCTTTTAGCTCCTGATTTTTCAAAATATCAGTGTGAAGTTTTGCTACGCCGTTTACTGAATGACTTCCAACAATTGCAAGGTGTGCCATTTTTATTTGACCGTCAGCAATTATTGCCATCTTACGTAATTTTTCTGAATTGTCGCCAAACTTTTTTATCAAATCTGCGCAAAATCTTTTGTTAATTTCTTCGATAATCATATAAATTCGTGGCAATAGGCGGCTAAATAAATCAGCTGGCCATTTTTCTAAAGCTTCCGACATTATTGTATGATTTGTATACGCACAAGTTTTTTGCGTAATTTCCCATGCTTCTTCCCATTCTAAATCATATTCGTCAACCAAAAGTCGCATGAGTTCAGCAACTGCCATTGACGGATGCGTATCATTTAATTGAAAAGCAACTTTATCTGGCAATTTTTTAAAATCTTTACAATTCGCATAAAACTCTTTCAAAACTTGTTGCAATGTTGCCGAAATGAAAAAATATTGCTGTTTTAGTCGCAATTCTTTTCCATGAATATGTTCGTCGGCTGGATATAAAACTTCCGAAATTGTTGCCGCAAGATTTTGTTCCTCAACTGCTTTTGAATAATTTCCTGCATTAAATGAATTCAAGTCAAATTTATTTTTAGCTTCGGCATCCCAAAGTCGCAATGTATTTACAGTATTATTATTAAAGCCGACAACGGGATAATCATATGGAATCGCAACAACTGTTTGATAATTTTCCAATGAAAATTTGTAATTTCCGTCAGGTTTTATTGAACTAACAACTTTTCCACCAAATTTAATTTCCTGAGCGAGTTCAGAATGTTTTACGCCCCAACTATCATTATCTTCGAGCCAGTTATCTGATTTTTCAACTTGATAGCCATTTTCAATTGTTTGCTCAAAAATTCCATAATGATATCTGATTCCACAGCCATAAGCTGGAAGATTTAAAGTTGAAAGTGAATCTAAAAAACAAGCTGCTAAGCGACCAAGACCACCGTTACCAAGACCGGGATCACGTTCAGCTTCTTCGATTAAATTATAATTAATGCCTAATTCTTCGAGGGCATTTTTAAAATTTTCATCAAGAGATAAATTTATAAGGGTATTACCTAAGAAGCGGCCCATTAAGAATTCCATTGAGAGGTAATATAAAATTTTAGGTTTCTGTTTACTATAAGTTTCACGTGTTGCAATCCATTTATCAGCAACTATATCACGAACTAAGAAAGCAACAGCTTGATATAATTCTTGAGGGGAGGCATCATTTATTGTTTTACATGAAATTGTTTTCAAGTTATTAATTATTTTAGTTTTAATTTCATTTTTTGTCATTTCAAATCATCTCCATATTTAAATTTTAAATATCATATAGAAAAAATGTAAAAAGTTCAAGCATTTTTTTTGAAATTTTACAGTGAAAATCATCAAGTTGAAAATTTTGTTATTTTGTTATAGTGATAAAAGATTTTTTAATTACTAATATGTACCAACAATTTTCAATTATATACTTTATGTTTGCCGAAAAATTTTTGTTTAACACTGTTAAAAAATTATTTTTGTTTTATATCTTGCGTAATTGAATTATTTGTAATATAATAGTAATAGCAATAATTTTAAGATGATAAAAAAGAGGTGATAATTATGGAAAGTGAAAAAGAATTGTTATTTCCTATCGATACATATTGCAAATCCGGTGATTTTTATTTTTTACATCATTTTCATTGCCAACAACCTATGTATTTTGCCTCATTTTTGAATCTTGGATTAATGCATGAAGAAGATATACAAGTTAATTGGCAATTTTTAAATTATGATATTAAAATACAAAAAAAATATAAAAAATATGTTGATGAAGTATTAAGTAAGATAACGCCAGAAGACAATTTTCATCTTGAGTTAGCACAACAAATTTTGGATGTTATAAGTGATACATATTTTTTTCCATATATGGGAGTTCATTTCCAATTTGAATTTGTTACAAATCAATTTTGTAATAATTTCGGAGTAAAACCTGAACCACTTATTACTCACAATGATTATGAAGTATTTAAGATGGAAAATAATGAGTTTTCTGTATCTTATGAGAAACTTTATAAAATTAAAAGTACATTTCTTGTGTTAATGGCAAATTGTATTAATGAATCGACGGGAAAACGTAAAATTATATATGAAGAACTTAAAAAGATTAAAAATAATGGTACTGAAAAACTTAAAAATATGGATACAAACAATATATCAAATTATATAATAAATGAATTAAATAAATCTTTAGAAATATCTTGCATAATAAATAATGAGAAAAATATAAAAGAAGAAATAGATATGATGGTTGGTTATGAAGCTTCGACAGATACTAGTTTAGCTGCTGCATTTTATTTGCCAAAAAATTCAGACATAAATTTATATAGTATTACAGACGATAATGTACTTTGTATTTCATTTAAACATATTTATAAATTTTTTTGCTGTAAAGAGTTAGAAATTGAAACCAATGGTGAAACTATACCAGAAGCTAAAAAAATAAATGGTGAAGAATCACCACAGTTTTCTATACAAGAAGGAAATTCTATAAATAATGATACTTTTGAAAAAATCACTAAGCCTAATGAACAAGAAACAGAATTAATTAAAACAGATGATATTTCAATTTTAAAATCAAGTACGTCAAAGGAAAGAACTTTAGAAATTTTAAGCGATGATGAAACTGAGCCAAAAGTAAAAAAAATAGATGTTGAAGAGTCAACGCAATTTTTTGTACAAGAAGGAAATTTTATAAATGATGATACTTTTGAAGAAATTACTAAGCCTAATGAACAAGAAACAGAATTAATTAAAACAGATGATATTTCAATTTTAAAATCAAATATGTCAGATATTGAAGAATCAACACCAGAAAAAGATTTTGTAAATAATGATACTCTTAAAGAAATTTCCAAAACAGATGATATTTCAATTTTAAAATCAAGTATGTCAAAGAACATACAAAATAGTTTAAAACATAGAATTTTTGCTGGAGTTTTCACGATAATAGGAACTATTTTTTTCTCTATTGGCTTAGCAGCTCAACTTGTAAGTTTTGGTTTGCCAAATCCTGTTTCAATTTTATTTATCGTTTCTGGTTTTATAGCAACGTGTATTGGCGGAATAATTTTTTATTATGAAGATCGACAAGCGAATAAAGGAAATATTTTTTCGAAAAGTAACGAAACATACATTAACGTTCCAACATTTAGTAGCAGATTTTTCAAACGAAATAAAGAAACTACGCTACAAAATCCACCTGTTCCTAGTCTTTCAAAGGAGAGGAATAAGGGCAAATAATAAATTTTTTATTAAATTTTTGCATAAAAAAAGCACATCATAAAGATGTGCGAAAATATTTTTAACCGAGGAAGGGGTAAAAAAAATTAATTTTTACGTTTTTTACGTTTACTGTTAGCCTCAGATTTTTTCTTACGCCTTACACTTGGTTTATCATAATGTTCATGCTTACGGATATCTTTTAAAATGCCGGATTTAGCACAATTTCTTTTGAAGCGACGTAATGCATTATCCAAGCTTTCATTTTCACGAACTTGTACTTCAGACATTAATTTCCCTCCCTCCAACTAATTGCACAAAAAATATTATAAACAAAAGAGTGATAAAAGTCAACAAAAATATTTATTCTTTTGCGAACATATTTATTATAACCTCAAAACTTGCACAATATTTATCGATACAGGAAACGATAAAAGATTCGAGGTAACGAGGAGGGATAGGAGTTAGCGGCCACATATGTCGTAATATACAATTTTTTTCAATTTTATTTATGTGAGTAATTTTATTTGCATTACGTAATGCAATAATAGGATGAGCTTTAGCATGATAGCCCTCAGGTTGTTTTTGAGTCCGCCAATCATAAAGATAGAAGTCATGGAGTAATCCACCACGTGCTGCAGATTTATAATCTAATCCGAAAAATTTACAGACTAAGAAACTATAGTAAGCGACATTAATAGAATGTTGGAGTCTGCTAGTTTTAATATGTTGGGAGAAGTTATCAAGTTTTTTAAAGAGTGGATGATTAATTAAATCGGAGACGCAAGAAAAAAATTCGAAAGCGAGAGTATTATTAAAATCGAGTAAATTAATTTTAGAGCCGATAGCTTTTTGCATGAGCAACACTCCTTTTAGATTTATTTTATAAATTAATTATAACAAAAAAAATGAGATTTCACGCAAAATCTTTTTGACAATCAAAGAATTATTTTCCAATTATTTATCTTGCAAAGCAAAATTCGTTAATAATTAATTGCAAAATATTTTTATTTCGAACTAAAAAATCTCTTTCACTTCATGTGAAAGAGATTTTTTTTATTCAACTGTAACAGATTTGGCAAGATTTCGTGGCTTATCAATATCATAACCTAAACCTTTCGCTATGTAATAAGCAAAAAGTTGTAAAGAAATATTTGCTAAAATTGGCGCAAACATTTGATTAATTTGCGGAATTATAAAACTATCATCAGCAACATTTTTTATATCACTATTATTTTCAGTTGTAACAATAAAAATTTTTCCGTGCCGCGATTTACATTCCTTTAAATTACTCAACGTTTTTTCAACAATATTTTTTTGAGTAATAACGCCAACAATAAGAATCGAATCATCAATTAATGCAATTGGACCGTGCTTCAATTCACCAGCCGCATACGCTTGTGAATATAAATAAGCAATTTCTTTTAACTTAAGTGAACCTTCACGCGCAATAAAATAATCTAAACCACGACCAATGTAAAAAACATTTTTACACGATAAATATTTTTCCGCCATAATTTTTATTTCATTTTCACGATCCAAAATTTCAGTAATTAATGATGGAATTCTCTGTAATTCATTTTGTAATTGCAAAAATTTCTCTGTCGATATAACTTTACAAACTTTATACAAATTACAAACCAAAACATACAGCGCCATAATTTGTAATGAAAAAGCTTTCGTACTTGCAACTGAAATCTCCGGCCCCGCCGTTATATAAATAACATTGTCGGATTCTCTAGCAATACTGCTGCCAACAACATTTACAATCGACAACACACGAGCATTATTTTTCTTTGCCATACGTAATGCCGCCAAAGTGTCTGCCGTCTCACCAGATTGCGAAATAACTATAAGTAAAGTTTTTTCGTCTATCAACGGCTCATTATATCTAAACTCACTTGCCATTTCTGCCGAAACAAAAATGTTCGGTAACTTTGATAAAAGATGTGCACCAATCAAACTTGCGTGATATGCCGTCCCACAACCAACAATATAAATACGATCAAAATTTTCAAGCGTTTCCAAATTTATCTTGTGTAAAAAATTTTCGTCATAAAGATTTATTGACAGAAAATCGTTGATAACTTTTGGCTGCTCAAAAATTTCTTTCAGCATAAAGAAATCATAGCCGCCTTTTTCTGCACTTTCTATATCCCAATCGATTTTAAAAATTTTTTTTGTGACCAACGTTTTATCTTTGTCAAAAATTTTTATATTTTCTGCGTCTATCAGCGCAACTTCGCCATCGTTCAACAAATACGCATCACGCGTATAATTTATAATTGCAGTTATATCAGACGCAATAAAATTTTCATTCTTCCCTATACCAATTACCAGCGGATTGTCTTTTTTCACCGCTATTAATTTGTCTGGAAAATCAGAACATATTATCGCTAATGCGTATGTCCCACACATTTTATCTATCGCCGCATATACCGCGTCAAGTAAATTTTTTATCGTCGCTTTTGTGTAAAATTTATTTATCAAATGTGCAATAACTTCCGTATCCGTGTCCGATGCAAACGAACTTTCCGTAAGCTCTTCTTTTATACTCAAATAATTTTCTATTATCCCATTATGTACGACCGCAATTTTGCAATTATTACTTGCATGCGGATGCGAATTTATATCCGATGGAGCACCATGCGTTGCCCAACGCGTATGCCCAATCCCCAAAGTTCCATTCAATTCATTTTGTGAAAGTTTTTTTTGAAGTTCTGCTAACTTTCCCTTCGACTTCACAATATTAATTTTTTGCCCGTTATGCACAGCGATACCAGCTGAGTCATAACCTCTATACTCCAATTTTGCGAGCCCATCCAATAAAATTGGCTCAGCTTCATTTAATCCAACATAACCAACTATTCCACACACATTTCTCACTTCCAAATTAATTCAAATATTTTTCCATGATACCAGCCAAACGTTTTGCTTCATGGTTCAATAAAAATTTATTTGAGCCCTCGAGCATAACGCGAATAAGTGGCTCAGTTCCCGATGCACGGACAACAACGCGTCCATTATCAGCAAATTTTTCTTCAAGCATTTTTATTTCAGATTGTATCTGAATATTTGACATGTATTGATTTTTTTTTGTGTTACTAACTTTTGCATTAACTAAAACTTGCGGCATAACACTCATTAAATTATTAAGCTGTGAAATTTTTTTACCGGACTCTGCCATTATTTTTGACACATAAAGTGCCGTCAAAATTCCATCGCCAGTCGTATTATGATCCAAAAAAATAATATGTCCCGACTGTTCGCCGCCCAAATTATAACCGCACTCCAACATTTTCTCCAACACATATCGATCGCCGACACCCGTACGTTCAATATTTATCCCGTACTTTTTTCCCATCATAAATAATCCAAGATTACTCATAATAGTAGCAACGATTGTATTTTGTTTGAGAATTTTTTTCTGCTTCATGTAGAAAGCACAAATCGACATAATTTCATCGCCATGAATTATATTGCCGTCGGAATCCACAACTAAACATCTATCGCCATCGCCATCAAATGCGAAACCAACATCACATTTGTTTTTCACAACGAACTCAATTAATGAATCTAAATGCGTTGATCCGCAATTCAAATTAATATTTTTGCCATCAGGTTTGTCATTGATAACAAATAAATTTGCACCGAGATTTTTAAAAACAGTCGGTGCTACTTTAAAAGTTGCGCCATTCGCACAATCCAATGCAATACTTAAACCTGAAAAATTTAAATCACCAAGTGTGCCCTCTAAAAATCTTATGTAATCATCATTATATTTATAAGTAACGGACCCAACTTTTTCAGCCGTTGGCTCCGGCAAAACTATATCTTTGTCAAAAATAACATTTTCAATTTCTTCTTCCAATGCGTCTGAAAGTTTATAGCCGGCATTGTTAAAAAATTTTATACCGTTATCATAAAACGGATTATGTGAGGCTGAGATTACAACTCCCGCATCACAATTATATTTTCTGACGCAGTAAGCAATTCCTGGAGTTGGGATAACGCCAGCCAAAATAACTTTTGCGCCGACAGAACACATTCCAGCGACTAAAGCAGATTCAAGCATATAGCCAGAAATACGAGTATCTTTACCGACAATAATTTGAGGGGAATGCTTACAAAATTTTGAAAGTACGAAAGCGCCACTACGACCGAGATTAAAAGCGAGTTGAGGAGTTAATTCACTATTAGCGAGGCCACGTACGCCATCAGTACCAAATAATTTACGCATAAAAAAACCTCCGAAGGTATTTGAAATAATTATAACAGATATAATAAGATATGCAAAAAATGAAATGGTGGCGATGGGAAATAAAATTATTGATTATAATTTTGGTAATAATTTTTAGTGGAGAATATACGTGTCCGATAAAAAAATATTTTGGGATAGGATGTCCATCATGTGGATTAACGCGCGCATTAAAATCGTTAATACATTTTCGATTTAGGGAATCATTTTTTTATCATCCATTATTAATTTTAATAATACCAGCGATATTTTTTGGAGTTAATGCTGAGAAATTCCCACGCCAAAAAAAATTTATCAATGGATATTTAATTATGACATCAATTTTATTTGTCATCGTTTATCTCATTCGCTTGCATACAAATTCTATTCCATAAAAATTATGGTATAATATTTTTATTTGAAAGGAGTCGATAAAAATGGAAGAAAATAAAATTTTGGAACCAAAAAAAATTGAGGTAAAAAAGGTTGACCCACAAAAAGTTGAAATGTATATTTTATCGAATCGTCAATATTTTCCGTCTGAAAAACTTATTTATATGAAAAATAAAATGTTCGAAATGGATGAAAATAAATTTGAATTAGTTTCAACCGTTGACTTGAAATCTCCACAAATAATTATGCTTGTGTCAATATTTTTAGGCGAACTTGGCATCGATAGATTTATGATTGGCGATATCGGTATGGGAATTTTAAAACTTTTTACGGGCGGATTATGCGGAATTTTGTGGCTTTACGATTTCTTTACAATTTCTGAGCGCGTAAAAAAAATTAATTTTGAAAACATAATGATTTTGCTTTAAGAATTATTCTTACCAGCGAAATTTAATTTTGCAAAGCGTGGCGATTGTTGATATAATTTATAATTAAAAAAAATATTTTTCAATGAAGCTTCAGATTTATATACATTAATTTTCAATTTAATATGATTTTCTATCAATTTTGAGTTATTTAGCGCGTAATAATTTATTTGGTTATGCAAAATCAAATAAAAAGCGTCATTATCGTTCAAATTTAAATTATTTAGTGTAATTTTATCGTCTTTGATATAATTTTCATCTTTAACGAAACTATAATTTGCTTTTATATCTAAATTAAATTCGCGCGCAATTATTAAAAAAAATTCGTACAAGTTCATTTGTCCGCAGCACTCAAAAACTTTCCAATACTGTGGGCTTTCATCAATTTCAATACGAAATTTAAAACTTATTAAAGTATCCCGATGGGGATACTTTTTTTCGTCCAAAATGTCAAAATCATTTATCAAGTAATCGATTTCATTATCCGATATTTTTCCGAATAAATCAGTTGTTTCCGACTTGAAATATTTTTCACCAAGCTTTGTCAAATTAAAATACGTATTAGAAAAATCAAAAACTCTGTAAACATCTTTTTCCTTTTCAATACAACTTTTAAGTAAATTATATAGTGTTTCAATGTCAAATGAATTTGTATTCACGGGTACTATCAACTTCAAATAATTCCCGAATGGCACAAAAAAAAATCGATTCAATGTGATATTTAAAAAATATAAAAAATCTTTGAATTGGTCCGCTAAAAATGATTTCTCCTCAACATTAAAAAAATGTAAAATCTCATTCATCATCCTACTCATTGGATTGTTATACATGTAAAATAAATCTATCACAAAATCATAACCGTCAAAATTATTCTCCGCACTAAAAAATGCACATAAACTATCAAAAAAAATCTCTACGTTCGCATCAAAAATTGCATCAAATATATCTGATGCGTCATTCTCAAAAAATTTATGTGCGTCATCCTCAATCCATAACTTTTGACAATTTATTGATGGCATTATTTTAAATAAGCCTAACTTCGCACACATTATTTTTAGATATTCAAAATAATTTACGTCGTACATACTTAACATATGCAAAATTCTTTTTACGTTCCCATCATTAATATCAAATCCCGTAATTAAATCATAAATCGGTACAAAATTTTCTACTATAATCCTTAAATCATTTACTATTGGATGATTATCAAGTGAATAATGTAAAGGTTCTACGTCAATATTTTTCTCACTAAAATTTTTTACCACTGGGAAAATATTTTTATCCATCGCCATAAAAATATTTGCCGGCGTTATCATAACATCTTTACGTATTGTCGAATAAAGCCATTTATTATAAATCTCCGGCATATATATGTGAAAAAATTTTCGGTCCGCTATCTTTATTTTCTTTAACTTCTTCGCAAATATATCGTTCAGCATTTTAAATTTATCCATTTCTATCACCATAGCTAATAAATTTTTTATCATAAATCGTTCCGATAACTTTTACTTTTTCCGTAAATATTTTTTTACCTAAAATCTCACCTATTTTCTCTAAAATATTATCGTAAAAATTTTCCCTCACTAAAAAAATTACCCTTACTTCCGTATCGTAAATTATTTCCTCTACGTAACAATTATTTTTCCTCAACTCATTATTTATTTTGCTAAAAAATTCATACCTAAAATTAATCGCTACTCTCTCATATTCTTCATTCTCTAATATAATTGCTTGCTCTAAAACTTTTTGTGCCGCTAATGAATATGCTCGTGAAAGTCCACCAGTCCCTAATAATATCCCACCAAAATATCTCACTACTATAACTATCGTATAAAAAAAATTGCCGTGCTCCAAAATTTTTAAAATTGGTACACCGGCTGTTAATGATGGCTCTCCATCATCACTATATCTTTTCTCTTCCTTACCTAATATATATCCATAAACTATATGTCGTGCATCATAATAAATTTTCCGCTGCGCACTTATATATTCTTTTGCCTCTAACTCTGTCCCTATCGCTTTTACTTTTCCTATAAATTTTGATTTTTTTTCTACTATCTCACTCTCATATTCTCCATATATAGTTTTAAACATTACGCACCTTCTTTATATAAAAGCTGAAGATGGGACTTGAACCCACGACCTGTTGATTACGAATCAACTGCTCTACCAACTGAGCTACTTCAGCATTTCAGCAAAAAATTTTACCATATTTTTTTTTTACGTGCAACATTTTATATAATCTTGCATTGCATTTTTATTTGAACTATAATCGCAAATGTAAATAAAAACTGATATGGAGGAAAATATTATGAAACTAAAAAAATTTCTACCACTACTACTAACTTCTTTTTTAGTTAGTGGCTGTACTAATTCTACCGATAAAATTTATATCGGTGGAATATTACCAATGAGTGGCGATTATTACTATTGTGGTAAGGAAATAAAAAATGGCGTCGAACTCGCTATCTCTAAACGCCCTAAAATTTTAGATAAAGATATCAAATTTGAAGTCCTTGATGACGATAGTGATCACATTAGAAATATTGATGCCTATAATAAATTTGCTGCAAATAAAAAAATTTGTTCAATTATTGGCGGTGGAAATAGTATTTTGTCAGAAGATATTGCTGCCAACTCACAAAAAAATCCTCTGCCAATTATTGTTCCTAGTGCCTCACTTAATTCTATTACTGAATATGGTAATAATATTTATCGCGTTGGTTTTACTGATGAAATACAAGGAACTTGTATGGCAAAATTTGCTCTTACTGATTTAAATTTAAAAACTGCTGCCGTACTTTATGATTCCGAAAATAATTATTCTGTTGAACTTGCAAAATCTTTTGCTGATACATTTAATCAAAATGGTGGCAATGTTTTAATTCTACAAAAGCATGCGACATTAGACAGTGATTTCCGAATTGAATTAAATAAAATAAAACCATTTAATCCAGATGTTTTATTCGTTCCCGATTATGCGTATAATGCAGTTTTAATTGCGAAGCAAGCACGTGATATTGGAATTCAATCTGTAATTTTAGGTTCAGATACTTGGGAGGAAGCTATAACTCAAACTTCAAATCCAAATGATCTCGAAGGAATTTATTTCTGTGCGCATTATTCTGTTGATAATCCAAATGCTGAGATACAAAATTTTGTAAATGATTACGAAACAAATTATAAATCAACGCCAAGTTCATTTGCTGCATTAGGTTTTGATTCTGCAAATATTTTACTTGATGCAATTATTGACGCAAAATCTACTCAAATGGATGAAATATTAAATTCTTTAGCGAAAACAAATTATTCCGGAATAACTGGCCAAATAAATTTCGATAGTAATCATAATCCAATTAAAGCCGTAACAATTGTAAAAATTTCTGGCGGTAAAAATAATTTCATTAAAGTATTTAATTCATAAATAAGGAGGCGTTATGATTGAATCTCATTAATTCTATTATTGATAGTCTATTAGCCGGCGGTATCTATGCCCTAATCGCTTTAGCTTTTACTTTAGGCGTAAATATCTGCGGCTTAATTAATTTCGTTAATGGCGAATTATTTGTTATTTGTATCTATATTATCAATCTTTGTGTTAATTTACACATCCCTTTCATTTTTTCTGTTATTATTACAATGATAATTTGTGCAATATCTAATATCGCATTAGAATTTTACTTTTATCGCCCAATATTAAAACGAAATAAATTTCATAGTTTAATAGTCTCTATCGGTTTAGCTTTTCTCATTCAAAATGTTTTTGTATTTATTTTTGGTTCTAACCCGCAAAATTTATCTGATGCAGTTATTGGAACATTAATGTTTGGTTCGATTGAAATCGAATATTCATTATTTATTTGTTTTATTGTTACTCTCGCTTTAATGTTTGCAGTTTACTCACTTTTAAAATATACCAAACTCGGAAAAATGATACGTGCGGTCTCAGAAAATTCTGACTCTACTGCACTAATGGGAATTAATAATGACAAAATTATTTTGATTGTGTTCGGTATCTGCTCAATATTATTAACGGCAGCCGCAAGTTTATTTTATATGTCAATTAGTGTTACTGACCCATATGTTGGTACAATGATTGGATTACGCTCACTCGCTGCAGCAATTATTGGTGGGCTCGGAATAATTTCAGGTTCTGTCCCTGAATCAGTTATTGGAGCTATTGCTGGTGGATTTATTGTTGGATTAATTGAAACTTTGACACGTACTTACGTTTCAACTCAAATGTCAGATATCGCTATCTTCTTAATCTTAGCAGTGTATTTAACTGTTAACTGCAAAAAATATAAATAGAGAGGTGACTACGCTTGAAAAAAAATTTTTTCTCTCCAAAAATTTTTCTCCTAATCTGTTTGATATATGTAATCTCAATAGTAGCAATAAATTTCGGATTCATTAATTCATATTGGGAAGGAATTTTAAAAATCGCATTGATTAACATTATCTTAGTCGTTAGTTTGAATTTAGCTACGGGAATTTTAGGACAATTAAGTCTTGCTCATTCAGCATTTATGGCAATAGGCGCTTATACTTCTGTTATGATTACAAAATTTTTTACTGCATCTGGTTGGCTCGAATTTCCTTTCGCTGTAATTTGTGGCGGTTTAGTCGCAATGTTTTTTGCCGTCTTTATCAGTTATCCTGCTATGAAAATTCCTGGAAATTATCTATTAATCATAACGCTCGCCGTAAATGAAATCGTTCGTAATTTTATTATCAATTTTAATATTGCTGGTGGCTCAACAGGTTGCCGCGGTATCGCTCATTACTCAAATTTCTCTGCCGTCTATATTATTACCGTATTAATTGTCGGTTTTATTTATTTACTAATTCATTCAAAATATGGACGCGCAACAATTTGTATATCACAAAATGAAATGCTGACAAAATCTTGTGGCGTCGATACTTTTTCTTATAAAATTGCAACTTTTTCATTAGCTGCATTTTTTGCCGGAATTGCCGGTGGATTATTCGCACACGAATTATTAGTTATTGAGCCAAATATGTTTGATTACACTTACTCATTAGAATTATTAGCAATGGTAATTATCGGAGGACTTGGAAGTATTTCCGGCTCAATTATTTCTGCCGTTATTTTTACTATCTTACCGTACACTATTGAATTTATTTTAGACATCAAAATAATTATCTACTTACTCGCAATGATTTTAGTTATTTTTTATATGCCAACTGGATTATTTAGTGACTATAAAGCGATACTGGCCGCTATCAAACAAAGATTTTTGAAAAAATTCAGTCGAGGTGAAAAATCATGATCTTACTTAAAATTGATAATGTTAGTTTAACGCTCGACGGCTCACGTATTATTCGTAATTTAAATTTTTCCGTACCACAAAATGAAATTGTTGGATTAATTGGTGCAACTGAATCCGGTAAGTCTTCTCTTTTCGACTTAATCTCTGGTGTCTATATTCCTGATGAAGGTAAAATAACTTTAGCAGGAATTGATATCACTCCATTAACGATTGAGAAATTAACAACGCTTGGAGTCGCACGAACTTTTCAAAATGCAAATTTCTTCTCAAATTTCTCCGTAACGGATAATATTCGATTAGGCTTCCATAATTCTTTAAAATATAATTTATTTGATGTAATTTTACGGACACAAAAATTTTTTAGTAATGAGAAAGAAATTGATGAACGTACGAATGAATTAATTTCTATATTTAATTTGTCAGATTATGCTGATATGTTTCCTAATGATATACCTTATGACGCACAATGTCGTTTAGATATTGCACGAGCAGTCGCTACTTCTCCTAAATTACTTTTACTTGATAGGCCAACTGGTGGATTAAGTATTAATCAAGCGGAAGAATTTATGAGTACGATAGAAATGGTTAATAGACGATTTAAAACTGCTATTGTTATTATTGAGAACGATTTAAATTTATTACTAAATATCTGTAGTGAAATTTCGGTAATGGAATACGGTACAATTATTGCGACGGATAATCCAATTGAAATTAAAAATAATCAAGTACTAACATCAATTTGTCTAGGTGAATAGGAGGATATATCGTGTTAGAAATATCCCATTTGAATTTTAACTATCCAAATTTAAAAGTTATTCATGATTTATCAATTAAAATAGATACAAATGAAATAGTTTCTATAATTGGCCATAAGCATAGTGGTAAGTCGACACTATTTAAAATAATTGCGGGATTACAATTACCTACCTCTGGGAAAATAATTTTTATGGATAATGATATAACTACGAAACGAAAATTAAATGGTGAATTATTTTGCCAGGCTCGTTATAAGGGATTATTTTACGGATTAACGGTACGTGAAAATATTGAATTAGGTGGATGGCGGATAAAGGATAAAAATATATTGAAAGAAAATTTTGAGAAAACTATTGAACTTATCCCGCACCTTCAAAAATCTTATAATAAAAATATAAAGAAATTATGTAATGGAGAGAGAATGCTAACTGCTATTGCACGTGCAATTATTTCGTTCCCAAAATTAATCGTAATAGATGAGCCAATGTTAGGATTTTATCCATTATTTGTTGAGAAGATAGCAGATTTAATTTATAAAGCAAATAAGTTAGGTATAACTTTTTTACTACTTCAAAAAAATATAAGTGATGCAGTTAAGATTTCAAATCGAATATATGAAATGGAAGATGGTCAGATAATTAAAGAAGGAAATAGTAAATCATTTGAGAAATTTGATTTACCTTTATAAAATAAGTTAAAAAAAGAAGCGAGTATTTTTATTTAGGAAACTCGCTCTTTTTTTGTATTTATATCTTTATTTTTCATTTGTATCTTTATTTTTTATTTACATATATATTTTTCATTTGTATTTTTATTTTTCATTTGAATTAAAATTTCCCATTTGGTTTTTCGTTTGAAATGTTTTATAATAATCTTGTAACGATTTTGAAATAATTTATTCAGAGGTGATTTGTATGGAACCAGTAATTCCTAATGAAGAATTTTCGAATCATGGTGTTAGCTATGAGTTTTTGAAAAGTGATGCGAAATTTGATGAGCTTATGGAAGATAAAAATAACCCCTCTTTAAAAATACATCAACTTCCTCATATGCAAAATATGGCTCAAACTTTAGTTGAAATTCAGCAAGATTTTTTTGGTTCAGAAAATAATTTTACTTTAAAAGAAAATTGCGTCGCTGCAGCTTCAGACGTTCATGGAGATTTTATGGCACTTTTAGGAAATTTGACTTTACCTGGAGCATGTACTGTTGATCCAACAAATTTTGTATTAGTTGATATAGATACCGGCGAAATTTATGATACTGAAGAAAAAATGACCGAAGCAATACAAAAATCAAATAATGGTGAATTAAAACATTTCGCTTACTATGATGTAGAATTTGATGATGATGGAACTGTAACAAGCCGTACACCTGTTTGCCAAAATAACAGATTAATTTACTTGCCGCGCATCGAAAAAAATCCAAATTTTAAAGGTGAAATAAATATTTTAGGAGATTATATCGACAGAGGCAATGAAGATTTGCAAAATCTAGCGATTATATATTATGCAAAAAAATTAGGTATTAATGTTAATTTTATACTTGGTAATCACGAAGTTATTGGTGCAGGTGGTCGCAGAACAAAAGATCTTTCAAATAAACGCACAATTATAAATATGCTAAAAAAAGATATTCTTAAACCTTTATATATAAATGGAAATACTGTTTGGGAACATGCATTTTTGACTCAAGAAAATTTACCAGTTATGTTTAATTCTATTAAAAATTTATTGAATAATAATATGCTATTTGATGATCAAGATTATAATCAAGCTTTTAAAACTGCTCAAAATTTATTTGCAGATAAATTAAATTTAAATGAAAATGAAGATTTGAAAAATAAATTATCTCAATTAATAAATAATCTCGATTCAGTAGATTTTATTTTCAATAATCTATACGAAAAAAATTATGCTCAATTGATTAAATCACTTGCAAGTATGTACAACGAACCTAATTTCCTCAATTTTATGGAAGAAAATATATCAACATTAAATTTAAGCTTATCTGATGAAAACCCACTTTCTTGGAATGACAATGATATTAATTTAATTAATGAAGCTTTTAAAAAAAATACAAATTTACAAAATATTTTTTTTGGAGAATTTAATAATTATGAAGTTTGGAAAAACTGCATATTAGCTAATTCTGATTTTGAAAAATTATATAAAATTTTAACTGAAAATTACCAATTTAGTGATATAGACTTTTTTAGGCTAAAAAATATTTTAATATATTCTACTGTTGTTTCTGATTTGCATAAAAATTTTAATTATAGGAATTTTGCTAATTTTGATGAAAATCAAGATGAAGATGATATTTTTTCTAATTATAACAATAATAATGACAATTATATTATAGCAAGTATGTTTATTGGTAAATATGATGGAAATTGCGGATATCTTTTAGCAGAACGTAATAAAGGGCATTTTTTCAAAGATATTAATCAAAATTATGGGCATACTCCTAGCAATACACGTAGTGTTGAAATTGATAATAATAATAAACTCACAAAAGTAGATATTGCAGCAAATTATACATTTAATTCTATTGATGCTAAACTTAATGATAATGCAAAATATTCTTCACTTATAGGAGTTACTCTTTTTGATGAAAGTGGCAATACTGAATATTTCACCTATAAAGCTTATCGCGGTACGCAAAATAATGATGGTTTTTATGAATTAACTACTAATAAAAACGGTGTAAAATTTGAATCACAACCTCCAACTAAACCATTCTATACAATTTTATATGCTGATTCTGAAAAAGAATATGAATTTAATAAACAAAAAATTTTAGATAATTTTTATGAAAACAACTCTATTGAAAATGATATTAATGCTTCTAAAAGTATTTTACCTGAACCAAAAGTTGATGATATTGATACTAATATTGATAACAATGATGGAAAAGGTGTTTCTCCTCAAGAATTAAAAGATGCAAATTTAAATTTCCCTATTTTTGAAGATCTTTCAGCAAAAAAATTAGTCAAATCGGGAATATCACAAATTGAGCATGTTATGAATATAGTAAACGTAACGTGTAATGTAGTTAATGATTTTCGTAAACCTATATTAGATAAATATCCAGATATAAAACAAGAACAAATTGCTTTACCTGAAGGATATGTTTCAAATGCTTCAGATTATCACGGTGATTTAACAGCATTTTTGTCACAATTATTGTTTGCCGGAGCAATTACAATTGATAAAAATAGATTAGTTGCAGTTGATTTAGATACAGGAAAAATTTATTCAACGCTAGATGAAATTACAGGACTTCATAGGCAAATTGAAAATGGTAAGCTTACTCACTATAACGAAGGCGATCAAGATGATATAAATAACAGAATAGTTTATTTACCTTATACTGAAATAAATCCAAATTTTAAAGGTCGTATAAACTTTTTAGGTGATTATTTAGATCGAGGTGCTGAAAGTCAATTCATTCTCGGATATATTGAATATTTGTCTCAATTAAATAAACAAACAGAAAATCCTATTAATATGAAATTTTTCCTTGGAAATCATGATGTTCCCGGAGTTTGTGGTGGAGCCGATCGAAATAAAATTATGCCTTCAAATCCATATTACGAAAATGTAATAAAAAGAATGCTCTATGACGAAGATATTTTTGAAGTTTGTGATGTGGTTAAAAATGAAAATGGAACTTTCAATTCCTATTCTCATACTCTTTTTACCATACTAAATTTACCTGAAATGTTTAATTTGCTTAAAGTATTTTTAGATGAAAATGCAAATATTAAAGATTATGTCAACAAAGATGGGCAATTTTTTTTAGACGAAATCGTGAATGTATTTAATGAGGCCAGAAAATATTTTATTGACAAATTTATGAATGCAGATGAAAAATCATTACCAAAAGATTATGTTAATTTAAGAAACAAAATCAATAAATTAAAAGATCAATTAAAAAATCTTGAATTAAGAACAAAAGAAGATGGTGGACTTGTTTATTCCAGATGTTTTGAATTGTATAATCAATTAAAAAGCATGGGATTTTTAGATGAAGAATTTCTTTATTTAAAAAATATTTTAGGAAAAGCTACATTTATGTTGCATGCTTATTATAATAATTTACCTAAACTTTTAGACGCTATATCATCTGATTTGGGATTATTTTTTGGTGAAAGGCCACTAGGAGGAAGTGAAAGTGCACATATAAATAACATAGAAGAAGTTGAAGTTGACGGTAAAATACGAAGTATAATGTTTCCAGAATTTACTCAACATTTTGGACATACTCCTTATAATGACAATCATTTAAAACTTTCACCACATTTGCGAAATTATGATACATTTATGAGTGGTGGATATAACCAAACACAGAATAGCCAAAATATTTATCCTGCGAATACTGCTAAAATTTCTAAATTGAAATTTATTTATTCAAAACGAAATGAAGATAACAACGTTTTGTTAACTCCAAATTATTATATTTTTCGTGATGAAAACCAACGTATTCTACCTAACGAAAACTTTAGAAAAATCGATATAGTTGATGAAAAGGAAAAAGAATTTATTGACGAATCAATAACTTTAGATCATTCCACAGAAAAAATGATAGATATGTTTTCAGCTAATTTCTCTAATAAGGATAAAAATCTTGATAATGATAACGATCACGATTTTCATGATGATTCAAATAGCGGCAATAATGGAAATCCAAAACCAGACGTACCTAAAATTAAATCGCAACCTTTATCTCAAGAAACAACTCTTACGCCAACTGACAACGATAGCGAAAATAAAAATACAACTATAAATTTCGATTCCGATAATAATAGTAAAGATGATGACAATACAAACTCATCAAATTTACCCGTTGAAGATAAAGATGATGATGATAATAATTCTCTTGATGAAATCAAATTAAATTTAGGTGAATGTATTTTCATCGAACAGAAAAAAAATTATTTAATAAATATGATTGAAAATAACGACGAAAATTTATCACAAATAAATAAAGAATTAGATTCACTATATAAAGATTGTCTTTTTATTCACGGTACTTCTGAAGATTCAATAGATTTTTATGTGTCAAATTTTGAAGGATCAAATTTTTCGACTAAGGCTAATATTTTAATGATGCATAAAGACGAACAAATAAAAATACAAAATTGGTACGAAACAATTAGTAATCTTATAAACGAAAGTTCACTTAACGAATCAGATAAAAATGACTTTCTTAGTATAATAAATCATAAAGAAATGCTATTTGAAGAAAAATTAACTTTTATAAATAAAAATTTACTCTATTTGTATAATAATTACCTTTCAGATCATGGAATTAATTCGCCAAATAAAAAAACTCCATATCTTGATACATTTGAAAAATTTTCTGTTGAAGATAAATTTTCAACTTTAAATTCTTATATTAAAATTGAACAAGAAAATCAAAAATATAAATTTTACGAATTCATAAGTAAATCAAAAATGACAGAAGAAGAAAAAACAAATGCTATGGAACAATTTAAAAATGAAAATTCAGACACAAAAAAATCTATTATCGATAGAATTGAAAAAATGGAAAAACAAAATGAAGAAAATTCTAAATCTAAAAACTTTAAAACTTTACCGCTCCATAAAATTCCTCCTCTCGAACAAAATGAAATACCAGAAATTTAAAACACACGAGCTTTTTGGAGAGCATTATCGACGGCGCTCAATAAAATTTTCCCAGTAACTGAGTAATCATTTATTGTTGGAATATTTAATGATTGATATTGAATAATTTCGCGTGAGAGCATTTCCATTGTTGGTTTAAATAATGGATAAAAAACCTCTTGCGCTTTATTTATGTCTTTTATTTTTATCGCTAAAATTTTACTCTCATCTACTTCTACCATTACCTCTATCGGATTATTATGTAATATAATTTCAGATGAATAACATCCCGGAATATATAATGACGACGTACTATCGCCATGCGGACTAAATACATAAATTAGTACGCCAATTAATACTAACCCAATTAATATTAAGATACCTGACTTAATTATTTGCTTCATTTGCAATACAATTATTTTCGTATTCCCCATCTTTATTCCTCCTACTTATTTTTATATAGCTTATTAAAATTCTAAAATATTTATGAGTAAAAAAGGTGATTACTATGCTCCTAAAATATATAATGGGTGCTCCATCAACTGGTAAATCAAAATTCTGCCTCGATAAAATAATAAATCTCGAAAAATCTTCTCCCTCTAACATCTTATTAATCGTCCCTGAACAATCTTCCCTCCAAGCTGAAAAAGAATTAATAAATCGTAAATCATCAATCATAAAAACTCAGGCGCTAAGTTTCCAGCGTCTATCTTTTTACATATTCTCAGAACTTGGTTGCGAAAAAAAAATATTACTCGAAGATATCGGTAAAAATATGCTGCTACGAAAAATCTTAGCCGATACACCATTAAATTTTTTTACAAATATCACTAAAAAATCCGGCTTCATTGATAATCTTGGCAGTATCATCAGTGATTTTTATAAATCTCAAATTTCACCGCAAAAATTAAATAATGCGATTTCATCAGCTTCTGGTAATTTTAAAAATAAACTTGCCGATTTATATTTGATTTATAAAAAATATACTGAATACATTCGTGAAAAATATTTATCATTGGATGAAATACTTGATATATTGGCGGAGAAAATTCCGCAATCAAAATATCTTGACGGTATAAAAATTTTTTTTGATGGCTTCGATAGTTTTAATCTGCAGGAATATAAAGTAATTGAGGAATTAATGAAGAAAGCCGACACAATTTTTTTTACCGCTGGCATACATATAAATCAAGGTCATGGTATTGAGTACAAAAATATAAGTTTAACGGACCCATATTATCAAATTAAAAGCACAATAAATTATTTAAGTGATATGTCACGGCAAAATAATTATGAAATTGCGGAACCAATTTCATTCAAAAAAATTTACAAAGATAATAATGAGCTCGAGTTTTTAGTCAATAATTATTTTTATGTTTACGCCACTGAATATACGCAGCCTGCTGAAAATATTTTTTTACATCGTGCAAATGATTTATATGAAGAAATTGAATTTGTCGCAAAAAAAATTATTCATTACGTAAAAAATGGCTTACGCTTCAAAGATATTGCAATTATCACTGGGAATCTTGATGAATATAGCGCGCCGATAGAAAGAATTTTTAATCTCTTTGCAATTCCATTTTTTATTGACAAAAAAGTTAGCGTCATGACAAATCAATTAGTCGCATTTATCCGCGCCGCCTTAGACGTTATCATTTTTAATTTTTCGTACGAAAGTGTATTTTGTTTTTTGAAGACAAATTTACTCGACATCGAACTCGACGATATTGATTTACTTGAAAATTATGTTTTGGAATTTGGAATAAAAGGCGATATGTGGAAAAAAGATTGGACTTTTATGTCTAAAAAATATGACCAATTCGAAATTAATCGCATAAAAAATTTTGTGTGTGAAAAATTTAATTTCCTCGCTGAAAATTTATCTCTAAATCGTAAATATAAAGTCATTCAGCTTTGTAAATTCATTTTTGAAATGTTAAATTCCTTTAACGTCCAAAATAAATTATTAATCGAAAATGCCGATGAAAATTTAAAAGTTTGGCAGAAAATTTGCGTTGTCTTTGACAAAATTGTTGACATATTCGGAGATGAAAAAGTTTCTTTACGTGAATTCGCACAAATCTTAGATGAAGGCTTAAAAAAAATTGACCTCGGCGTAATCCCTGAATTCATCGACCAAATTATTGTCGGCGGTATCGAACGTTCCCGTATCCATAACGTAAAAGTTTTGTTCGTCGTCGGCGCTAACGAAGGAAATTTATCCGCATTCCAAAATGAAAACGCTATCATCAATGATGAAGAAAAAAACTTTTTACATTCTATCAACCTAAAAATTTCTGAAAACCGCCTCATTAAATTGTTTAAAAATAATTTCTTGCTCTATGGCTTCATCTCTAAACCGTCATATCAACTTAACATAACTTGCAGCTTGAAAAGTAACAATGAAAAGTCAATTTACCCTGACGAAATCTTTAATAAAATTTCGTCGCTATTCCCTTACATAAATAATGAATGCGACCTTGATTTTTCCGTCCCGCAAGCAATGTTAAACGATACCATAAAAATAATTTACGATAGCAATCGTGATAACTCTAAACTCCAAATTTATAATTGGTTTCGGGAAAATTCATTTTACGCGCCCAAAATAAAAAAATTTGAGAATGCTTTCACGAATAATTTTTCACATACTTTAAATGTTAAATATGATAAAGTTAAAGTAAGTGTAACGGAGCTCGAAAATTTTGCGCGCTGCCCATTTGCACACTTTTTGAAATATAATTTAAAATTACGGCCGCGAAAAATTTATCAGCTTAAATCTGTTGACATCGGTTCATTTTTACATGCCGTTCTAAAAGAATTCTTTAGCTTTATGAAAAATCACCACGCATTTGATTTATGTAAAGATAATCCGGAAAAATATATCGATTTAGCTATCCAAAAATGTGATTTCGATAAAAATATTTTTTTCGATTCCGCTTACTATGAATTTTTGCTCTACCACGCCAAAAATGTTTTACTAAATTCCATCACGGCAATGTTAAATGATTTAGACCGCGAAAAATATTTGCCAACTGAATTTGAACATGAATTCAAAAATGTTAAGCTCGCCGAAAATATTTTTTTGAACGGTAAAATTGACCGTATCGATTTATTTGAGGCAAATGGTCAAAAATATTTGCGCGTCATTGACTATAAATCTGGCGAAAAAAATTTTTCCGCTAATGACGTCGCCAACGGCCTCCAACTTCAATTATTAATGTATCTGAAAATTTTATCCGGTGAAAATGTAAAACCTGCCGGCGCTTTTTACTTCCATTTGTCAAATCCTTTTGTTGATATAAATGACGAAATAAATGATACCGACTTGGCTAAAAAAATAAATGAAAAATTTAAAATGAACGGTATAAAATCTGAAAATTTGTCAGAAATGATTGACGTCGCTTATTCAAAATCATTGGATATTTGTCACGAAATTATTAATGGAAATATCAAAGCAACTGTACAGCGTTCATGTGCATATTGCCCGTATTATTTTATTTGTCGCGAAGAGAGAGATTCTTATGCAAATTAAAGATGCTTTGACGTACGGCAAAAAAATTTTACAAAATTCGTCTACGCCTTTCTTAGATTCATTAATTTTGCTCGAAATCGTTACAAATTTGCCGAAAGAAAAAATTTTAATCTCAGAAAATTTTTTGCGTGACGATTTATTTGACAAATTTTGCTATATGCTTCGTCTTCGTCAAAAAAATATGCCAATTCAATATATTATCAATCGCGCTGAATTTATGGGCTTGAATTTTTTCGTTGACAAAAATGTTTTAATTCCGCGTCGTGATACTGAAATTTTAGTTGAAACTGCAATAAATTATATCGGTCACAAAAAATTAAACGTCATTGATTTATGCACCGGCTCGGGATGTATCGCCATCGCTTTGAAAAAATTTTGCCCGCAAATTTCTATCAGTGCACTTGACATTAGTTCAAATGCTATTGACATTGCTAAAAAAAATTCCGCCGATAACAATGTTTCCATAAATTTTTTGTATCGCGATATTTTTCAAAGCTATAATATTTTCAATGAATTTGATGTAATAATTTCAAATCCACCTTACATTTCTTCAAATCAAATTGATAATCTCGATGAAAATGTAAAATGTTTTGAGCCAAAATCAGCGCTTGACGGTGGACCTGACGGCTTAACTTTTTACAAATTTATCGCCCAAAATATTAATCACAAATGTAAAATCTTTTTTGAAATCGGTTACGACCAAGCTAACGCCGTTTCAAAAATTTTGTTGCAAAATAAATTTATAAATATCAATCTCGTCAAGGACCTCGCTAATCTTGACCGAGTTATCTACGCCGATAAGGAGTGATTTTTATGCTTGAAAAACTTGAACAGCTCGAAAAAAAATATGATGAATTGTCCAAACAACTTAATGATCCTGAAACTTTAAATGACCGCGACCTATGGCAAAAATTGATGCGCGAACATAGCAATTTAACACCTATCATTGAAAAATTTAAGGAATATAAATCCGCTTCCGCTATCCTCGATGAAGCTAAATTAATTCTTGAGGATAAATCTTTCGACGATGAATTACGTACTATCGCTAAAGATGATTTCCATGAAAATACTGCGAAACTCGAAAAAATTTTGCACGAAATTAAAATCCTTCTCCTCCCTCAAGATCCTAATGATCAAAAAAATGTTATCGTCGAAATTCGTGGTGGTGCCGGTGGCGATGAAGCCGCTCTATTCGCCTACGACCTCTATCGCATGTATTCACATTACGCTGAAAATAAACATTGGAAAACTGAAATCTTAAGCTTAAATGAAAATGATGTCGGTGGCTTTAAAGAAATCGCTTTCATGATTTCCGGTAAAGGTGTCTTCTCACGTTTAAAATATGAAAGCGGCGTCCATCGCGTCCAACGTATCCCTTCAACTGAATCTAACGGCCGTATCCATACTTCAACCGTTACCGTCGCTATTTTACCTGAGGCAAAAGAAATTGACGTCCAAATAAATCCGAATGATTTACGCATTGATGTCTTCCGTTCATCAGGTAATGGTGGACAAAGTGTAAATACAACTGACTCCGCCGTTCGTATCACTCACATTCCAACCGGAATTGTAATTTCAAGTCAAAATGAAAAATCTCAATTAAAAAATAAAGACCGTGGTTTAAAAATTTTACGGGCAAAACTTTATGAACTTGAACAATCTAAGCAACAAAAACAATTATCTGAAGAACGAAAAAATCAAGTTGGTACTGGCGACCGCAGTGAACGTATCAGAACTTATAATTTCCCTCAAAGTCGTGTAACTGACCATCGTATTAATTTGACTCTATATCGTTTGGAAAGTATTTTAAATGGCGACTTAGATGAAATTATTGACGCTTTAGTTACTAATGACCAAGCTGAAAAATTAAATGAAAATTAAATATCAACGTAAATCATCAGAACTTTAATAAAAAATCTTTGTGCAAACTCACAAAGATTTTTTTTATAAAGTTTTTTGATAAAGTTTTTTGGGGTTCTTTTTTTACAAAAAAAGAACGGTTTTAAAATAACACAGCTTTAATTTTTTTTCTTGCACCTTTATAAAAATTGTCATAAAATTTGATTGAAATTTCTCTGGAGGTTATCACTATGCAAAATTTAATCGATAATTTTGATGACATTCAATCTATTAAAAAAAAACTTACCGTTATTAATATCGTTGATATCGCTGAAATCCTTGAAAATGTTGAAAACCATAAGCTCTTAAAAATCTTCCGCCTCCTCCCTAAAGATAAAGCTGCTGATGTCTTCTCCTATATGTCCCCTGAAAATCAGAAAATTATTATCGAAGCTATTACCGATAAAGAACTCGCTACTATCGTTAATGACTTATACCTCGATGATACTGTTGACCTTTTAGAAGAATTACCCGCTAATGTCGTAAAAAAAGTCTTGAAAAATACTGACGGTGCTACTCGTAAAATTATTAACCAATTCCTTAATTATCCTGAAGATTCCGCCGGGAGTGTTATGACTATCGAATACGTCGACCTTAAAAAAAATCTCACTATCAAAGATGCTATCGATCGTATCCGTAAAACTGTTGATGCGAAAGAAACTTTCGATATCTGTTACGTTACTGATAGTCATCGTATCTTAGAAGGTACCGTTTCATTCCGTGATATCTTACTCGCGAATGATAATCAAAAAATTGAAGATATTATGGATAAAAATATTATCTTTGCACATACAACTGATGATAAAGAAATTGTTTCAAATATGTTTATGAAATATGATTGTTCATCACTTGCTGTCGTTGATAATGAAAAACGTTTAGTCGGTATTATTACTGTTGATGATGTTGTCGATATCATTCAAGATGAAAATACGGAAGACTTTGAATTAATGGCTGCAATAACTCCTTCTGAAAAACCTTACCTTAAAACAAATGTTTTTCGGCTCGCACTTAATCGTGTTCCATGGCTCCTATTCTTAATGCTCTCCGCAACTTTTACCGGTTTTGTTATCCATAATTTTGAGAATCAACTTGCTGCTCAATCTGTTTTAATTGCTTTTATTCCAATGTTAATGGATACGGGCGGAAATTCCGGCTCGCAGTCTGCTACTTTAGCAATTCGTGGATTAGCACTAAATGAAATTAAAGTTTCAGATTTTTTTATCATTATGATTAAGGAATCATTTGTCGGATTAATTGCGGGAATCGTACTCGCTATATTTAATTTCGCACGATTAATTATTTTAAAATATGACCCATTAGTTTCATTAACAGTTTGTCTCAGCATTTTATTGACAGTTATATTAGCAAATGTTATCGGAGGAATTTTACCAATCCTTGCGAAATCATTAAAGCTTGACCCCGCACTTATGGCTGCACCACTTATTACGACAATAGTTGATGTAATATCACTCATTTCGTTTTTTACTATTGCCTCAATATTTTTACCTTTTTAATTTTGTATTGACATTTAAAATGAAATTATGCTACAATTGCTAGGTTATTTTATTGATGATATATGAGGTGAAATTATGAGGACTCCTATCGGTTTGGCTTGTACTAACTGTAAACGTAGAAATTACTTTACATCAAAAGATAAAAAGGCTCATCCCGAACGAATGGAAATTAAAAAATTTTGTAAGTTCTGCGCTACCCATACTATCCATAAAGAAACTAAAAATTAGGACGTGATTCCGTAATGGCTAAAAAATTAAAAACCTTCTTCTCCGATCTTAAAGGTGAGTATAAAAAAATTATCTGGCTCGATTTCAAAAATTTATGTAAACAAACTTATACCGTTATTGTAACTTGCTTTTTCTTTGGCTTTATCGTTTTCTTAATGGATATTATGTATGGTTTTAGCATGAACTATGCAATTGATTTTTTTTGTAAGTAGAGGTTGATTCTAAATGTCTGATGAACTTAAATGGTACGTCATTCATACTTATTCCGGTTATGAAAATAAAGTTAAGGCTAATCTAGAAAAAATTATCGAACATCGTAATCTCCATGATTTTATATCACAAGTTGAAGTCCCAATGCAGGAAGTTACCGAAATTAAAAATGGCCAGAAAAAAACTGTTATGCGTAAAACTTTCCCCGGTTATGTCTTAGTAAAAATGATTATGAATGATGAAATGTGGAGCGTCGTTAGAAATACTCGCGGTGTTACCAGTTTCGTTGGTCCCGGCTCTAAACCTAGCCCATTAACCGATAGCGAATTAAATATCAGTTGTATCAATATCCATCAAGATATTGATTTGGAATTAGGTGAAAGCGTAAAAATAATTTCTGGACCGTTCGAAAATTCAATCGGTATCGTCTCCGAAATTAATCAAGCTAAATCTTCTGTTATCGTAAAATTATCAGTATTTGGTCGTGAAACACCTGTCGAGTTGAGTTTTTCACAAATACAAAAAATTTAATTTGATTTTTTTATAAATAAAAATGTAGGAGGAATTTTTTTATGGCTAAAAAAATAACAGGCTATGTAAAATTGCAAATAGCTGCCGGAAAAGCTACACCGGCTCCGCCAGTTGGACCTGCACTCGGTCAGCAAGGAATTAATATCAAAGGATTTTGTGATGAATTTAATAGCCGAACACAATCTCAAGCAGGCATGATAGTGCCGGTAGTTATAACAGTTTACCAGGATAAAACTTTTACTTTTATAACAAAAACACCGCCGGTTGCTAATCTTTTAAAAAAGGCTTGCAATATTGAATCAGGCTCAAAAGTTCCTAACAAGGAAATTGTCTCTACAATTTCAAAAGAAAAAGTGAAAGAGATTGCGCAAACAAAAATGGCTGACTTAAATGCAGCAAGCTTGGAAGCAGCAATGAGTATGATTTGCGGTACCGCACGAAGTATGGGTATCAAAGTTGAAGATTAATTAATGAAATTGTGGAAGAATTATTTCGTTATTACCACTGGGAGGATTTTTATGAAAAGAGGGAAAAAATATCTTGAAAAAGCAAAATTGGTTGACCGTTCAGTTTTGTATGATGTAAACGAAGCATTTGAGTTGATTCAAAAAACTACGATCGCTAAGTTTGACGAAAGTGTTGAAGCACATATAAAATTGGGCGTTGATAGCCGCTATGCAGAACAACAAGTTCGTGGCGCAGTTGTTTTGCCACATGGAACAGGGAAAAAAATTCGTATTCTTGTGTTTGCAAAAGGTCCGAAAGCCACGGAAGCTGAACAAGCTGGCGCAGATTTTGTTGGCGCTGAAGAGTTCATTCCGAAAATTCAAAATGAAAATTGGTTTGACTACGATGTTGTTATTGCAACTCCGGACATGATGGGAATCGTTGGGCGATTGGGTAAACTTCTCGGCCCAAAAGGTTTAATGCCAAATCCTAAAGCCGGAACAGTTACAATGGATGTTGAAAAAGCTGTTAAAGAAATTAAAGCCGGAAAGATTGAATATCGTTTGGATAAATCAAACATTATTCACGTTGTGATTGGTAAAATTTCTTTTGGCACTGAAAAATTGAAAGAAAATTTTAACACACTTATCAATGCAATAATAAAAGCTCGGCCGTCGGCTGCAAAAGGTCAATATTTGCGCAGTGTTGCAATTGCTTCGACAATGGGCCCAGGTATAAAATTAAATCCATTAAAAATTGCTGAATAAAACCGTAGACAGCAGGTACAAAAATAAATCCTGCCGAGGAATTTAAAAATACTTCCTGTCTGCAGGAAGTATTTTTTTTGAAGGAGGTGAGCACATGCCGAACATTGAAAAAAAGCAAGCAGTCGTTGCTGAAATAAAAGAAAATTTGAATAATGCAGTATCCGTTGTTTTAGTAAATGCGCGCGGTTTAACTGTTGCAAAAGATAGTGAGCTACGTAAAAAATTGCGTGAGTCAGGAATATTTTACAAAGTATACAAAAATACAATGCTAAAGTTTGCAATTAAAGATTCAAAATTTGAACCATTGATCGAATACTTAAATGGCCCGACAGCTGTTGCAATTTCTTATGATGATGCAACCGCTTCCGCTAGAATTATGAATAAAGAAATGCGCGATGAGGAAAATTTTCAATTCAAAGCGGCAGTTATTGACGGTGTCTTTTATGATACAAATGGTGTGAACGCAATTGCAAATATTCCGCCACGTGAAGAATTATTGGCAAAACTTCTCGGTTCGTTTAAATCACCAATGGCTTCATTTGCTCGCGTGATTAAAGCTATTGCTGAAAAAAATGTTGCTTAATTTAAGGAGGTATTTTTATGACTATTGATGAAATTATCGCTGCTATTAAAGAGTTATCCGTTTTAGAATTAAATGATTTAGTAAAAAAAGCTGAGGAAGAATTCGGTGTATCCGCTGCCGCTGGTATGATAGTTGCTGGCGCTGGTGCCGGTGTATCTGCTGCCGCTGAAGAAAAAACTGAATTTAACATCGAGTTAACTGAAGTTGGCGCTGAAAAAATTAAAGTTATCAAAGCCGTACGTGAAATTACTGGACTCGGTCTCAAAGAAGCTAAGGACATAGTTGACAATGCACCTAAAATTTTGAAAGAAGGCGCTGCAAAAGAAGAAGCAGAAGCCGCAAAAGCTAAACTCGAAGAAGTTGGTGCAAAAGTTACTTTAAAATAAAAATTAAAAAGCTGAATTCAATGAGTTCAGCTTTTTTTATTTGATTTGTAAATAATATTTAACCCTTTCAATAATAAATCTTTTTCCAAATACATTTCATGATTACAAATTGGAACGATATATTCTGCCATTCCACCTGTTGCAATCGCAGTCATTTCCTTGCCTAATTCTTTTTCCATACGTTCAATTATACCATCCAACATTGACGCTGTGCCATACATAATACCACTGCACATGCTATCAATTGTATTCTTACCAATAATTTTTAGCGGTTTCTTCAACTGAATTGCTGGCAATTGAGCCGCACGATTAATCAATGCTTCCATTGATATTTGAATGCCAGGGATAATTGCGCCGCCTAAAAATAAATTGTCTTCATCTACAACTGTAATAGTTGTCGCCGTACCCATGTCAATAATAATTAACGGTGGTTCATATTCAGTAATTGCTGCAGCCGCTGTTACGATTAAATCACTTCCCACTGCAGTAGGATTATCCGTACAAATATTTATTTTGGTTTGCATATCCGATTTTACTATCATCGGATTTTTTTTAATAATATTTTTTACTGCATTATGTATCGAATTAAAAACTGGCGGTACTACCGACGAAATAATGCAGTCAAAAATTTCATTGCTTTTAATATCATACATATGTAACAAATTTTTAATTTCTAATTCATACTGATCTTGCGTCTTAATATAATCAGTAGCAATTCTGAACTGAAAAATAATTTTGTCATTACGAACGCCGCCAAAAACAATATTACTATTTCCAATATCAATTGCTAAAAGCATTTTCACTCTCCTTATTGTTTATAAACTGCAAACAAAACTTTCCCAATCATAGTAACTAATACTAAAGTTACAATTGCTTCAAGTACGCCTGATGTTCCAATTATACCGATAACCATTTTAAAAACAGATTCTATATTTGAATCCATAACTTTTGCACATTCCATTCCTAATAAAAAGTAAATGCTTCCCATCACTAAAATTGTATTTGTCATTGACCCAATAAAACCAACTATAGGTAACGCAATTAAATAATTAAGATTCAAATTTTTTAATAAAATCCATAACCAACCTGCAACTATCCCTATCATAATACGACAAATAACAGCGATCCAAATAGCTTTTATCGCGCCAATTATATTAAAACTATAAAAAGGTGAGAACGCAAATGAAAGTAATGTCGGTGTTATCGTACTAATAATCATTGAGCATAAACCAAAAACTCCACCTAAAACTGCACCTGCTAATGGTCCTAAAAAAATTGCTCCTAAAATTACTGGGATGTGCGTTGTAGTAGCTTTTATTAGTGGTAATGGAATCATTCCAATTGGAGTATTTGCTAAAGTAATTATAATCACTGAAAAAATTGAAACACCTGCTAGCCAACGCGTATTATATTTTTGTTTACTCATTTTAATCACCATAAAAGTTTTTAAGTTGGTTGAAAATTTACAAATCAAAATTAAATTATATCATAAATTAAACAAAATAATATCACTCATCTTTAAATAATTATTAAAAAAAACTATAATCAAAATAAGTTATATCAAATAATTTTTAGGAGGAATTCACATGCTTCATGGAAAAACTGTATTATTAGGCGTATCTGGTAGTATTGCGGCCCATAAAGCTGCGGCATTAGCATCAGCATTAACAAAATTGCATGCCTCAGTAGAAGTTATTATGACAGAAAACGCGACAAAATTCATTTCACCATTGACATTTGAACAACTCACAGGTAACCGTATAATTGTGGACACATTTGACCGAAATTTTGCGCACAAAGTTGAACATATTTCACTGGCAAAACGTGCTGATATTTTATTAATTGCTCCAGCAACTGCAAACATATGCGCTAAACTTGCTCATGGTTTGGCTGACGATATGCTGACAACAACAGCATTAGCATGTTGTTGTCCAAAACTTATTTCTCCAGCGATGAACAGCAATATGTATAAAAATCCGGTAACGCAAAACAATTTAGACATTTTACGAAAATATAATTGGGAAGTTATAACGCCTGCCAGTGGTCATTTAGCTTGCAACGCAATTGGAATCGGAAAAATGCCCGCAACAGAAATTTTAATTTCACATATTTTGCGTCAAATTGCTTTGCCACATGATATGAGCGGAAAAAATGTTTTAATAACTGCGGGACCGACACAAGAATCGCTAGATCCAATCCGATATATCACAAATCACTCCAGCGGGAAAATGGGCTATGCATTAGCCAAGATTGCTATGCTGCGTGGAGCAAATGTTACTTTGATTTCCGGGCCTGTTTCTATTCAACCACCACAATTTGTGAAAACAATTTCTGTTGTTAGTGCGCAAGATATGTTTGAAGCGGTAAAGCAAAATTTTTCACAAGCAGATTTTATTTTTAAAACTGCCGCTGTTGCAGATTATAAACCTAAAAATTATAGCAAAAACAAGTTAAAAAAAATTGACGATGCACCAATTATTGCTTTGCAACGTAATCATGACATTTTGCAATACTTAGGCGAACATCGTCAAAATGGACAAATAATTTGTGGATTTTCTATGGAAACTGAAAATATGCTGGAAAACAGCCAAAAAAAATTAAAAAATAAAAAAGTTGATATGATTTGCGCAAATAATATAAATACAACAGGCTTCGGCTCAGATACAAATATTGTAACTATAATCACTGAAGATAAAATTTTGCAACTTCCTGAACTTTTAAAAGAAGATGTTGCAAAACAAATACTTGATCAAGCACTTATTTTATCAAAAAAATATCAATAATGATTAACATAAAAAAATCCGGATTCCCTCCGGATTTTTTTTATCTTGGACATTCTTGACATTCTACAAGTGATGGTACTGGAGCATTTATATTTTTAAATTGACTTTGCTTAAGCACTTCCATTGCTTTTTCAAGTAATTTCTTTTGTTCATGTACTGATTCATCAATTATTTTTATTAATTCATTCAAATGATTATCTTGCAAAGGTTTAAGTTTAATTTCATCATAAAAACTATATTCTTCGGCAATTACTTTTTTTGACTCATTCATTACTGTACTGAACATTTCTGTCACTTTCACCAATTGGTAATAGCTGATTTTTCATTAATCGTAAAAAATAATTTTGAAAAGATCGAACTGGAAACTGGCTGTTTGGCGAAGATTGATTTTGCTTAAAAGGATTATTTTGAGATTTACCATTCCATAAATCAACAAATAAATTTACTAATTGATCTAAGCTATCATCCCTAGCATCTATAGATAATACATCATCACTCTTAGTAAATCCAAAAAGTTCAAATAAGGACTTGCTAGTATCCAATTTTATTTCTGAAAGATATGAATTTAAATTATCTGAAAATAAAATTATAAATCTTATAACTTGATTTTTATTAAGAGACAAACGCCTCATCAAAGATTCTATATAATTATCATCATTCACCAAATTATTTATTTCGTCAACTTTTAATTCAAGTAAAAGATCAATAAATAATTTTATTTGTTGCTTTTCAATTGCTTCAGAGATAAAAAACTCCTCTTTAAAATATATTCAAAATAGTTACGTTTTTATTATATAACAAATAAATATATAATTGCAAGTAAAATTTTCTAGAAATTTTATTAAGTCAAAAAAATTTTAACGTAAAATTGCATCATGTTCAGATTTTAAGGCATCAATTATTTTTTGCATAACAGAATTTATTTCATCTTCGGTCAAAGTTCGGTCACACGCACGGAAAATTAATTTGTAAGCCAATGATTTCATATCGTTTGCAATTTGCTTGCCCTCGTACACATCAAATAATTTAACATCTTCTAAATTATTATCGGAAAATTTTAAGATAGTGTCGCATAAACTTTTCGAGCTAATATTTTTATTGACAAGCAAAGCGATGTCACGAGATATAGCAGGAAATTTAGGAAGGGGCTTAAATTTAACGGAATCGCAAGCACTTTTGCAAATATATTCCAAATCGATTGTTGCCAAATATATTCGATGTTTTATGTCGTAATTTTTAGACACCTGTGGATGAACTTCACCTAAATATCCAACAGTTTCTTGGTTTATAAAAATATTTGCCTGACGGAACGGATGTAAAAAATTTTTGTCACCATTTTTGAAATCAAAATTATTTATCTTTAACTGTTCAAACAAACTTACAATGATACCTTTGAGTGCAAAGAAATCATTTTCACCAGAAGTAATAATTGTCAAAAATTCTTTTTCAAGCGGCAAATCATTTTTACGATTTTCAAAAATTTTACTAATTTCAAATAAAATTAAATCGTTATTTTTTTGATTGAGATTAAAGCTCATGCAGCGCAGTGCAGCATCAATTGTATTTGTCCGCATAATTGAAAATTCTTCGCCAAGCGGATTCAAAATTTTAACCGCATTTGTATTTTCAAGCATACATTTTTCGGCGGCTTTTGGACTTTCAAAAGAAAAATTTTTCATTTCAAATGCTGCATGCGCAACCAAAATATTTTTAATTTTGTCGTACAACATTTGCTTTTTACTTTTGCCGCCAATATTTTTAGACGCAGGCAATGTAAAAGGAATTTTATCATAGCCATAAAATCGTAAAATTTCTTCGGCAATGTCAGCATCATTTTCCAAATCATTTCTAAAAGTTGGAACAATGATAAAACCATTTTCCACGCGCAATTCAATTTTTTCTAAAATGTCAATCATTTCTTGCGCAGAAATGTTTGTACCAAGCAAACCGTTAATCTTATCGGGATTCAATTTTATTTGACGCGAATTATTTTTTATAGGATAAAAATCAAAAGTTGGCGACAAAATTTCTCCACAATTCAATTTTTTTATCAAATAAATTACACGTTTCATTGCAAATTCCGTAAGATTTGGGTCAAGATTTTTCTCATAACGCATAGACGCATCCGTGCGCAAGTTCAATTTTTTTGACGTTTGACGCACACTATAACCATCAAAATTTGCAGACTCAATCATAATTTTTTTTGTTGCTTCATTTATTTTTGAACTTTCGCCACCCATTACGCCGGCAACTGCCAAAATTTTTTCGGGGTCAGCTATAACCAACATATCATTTGTCAAATTACGTTGTACACCGTCAAGAGTTTTTAGCATTTCATTTTCAGCCGTTCGTACAATAATTTTGTCATGAGAAATATACGTAGCGTCGAATGCATGGAGCGGCTGCCCAGTTTCCAACATAACATAATTTGTAATATCCACGATATTATTTATAGGATTTATCCCGCAAGAAATTAATCGATGACGCAACCATTGCGGCGACGGCTCAATTTTTACATTTTCAATAATTTGTGCCATATAACGTTTACACAAATCCGAATTTCTTACCTCAATATCCAAGTCATTTTTTATTGACAAATCTTCACACAATGGATAATTTAATTTTTTATCAAATGTAGCTGCAGCCTCGCGCGCTATTCCGAAAATTGACAAACAATCTGGACGATTTGTCGTAATTTCAAAATCAATAACATCTTCGGTAAGCTCAAGTATTTCGCGAACATCAGCACCAAGTTCTACGTCATCTTTAAAAATATAAATACCGTTGTCAGGCGCTTCGGGAAATTGATTTTTGGTATAGCCAAGTTCTTCAATAGAGCAAAGCATACCCTGCGACCATTCGCCGCGAAGTTTATTTTTTTTAATTTTAGTGCCATCGCACAAAAAAGAATTATGGACGGCGACAGGAACAATTGCATTTTCAAAAATATTTGTCGCGCCAGTTATAATTTGTAAAATTTCTTTGCCGATATCAACTTTTGTGATAACAAGTTTATCGGCATTAGGATGTTTTTTTATCTCCAAAATTTTTCCGACTACAATACCGGAAATTTTTTCGCCCAAAAATTTTACCGATTCAACTTTTGAGCCGGTCATGGTCATTTTATCGATGAATTCATTAACCGAGCAATCCAAATTGACAAATTTTTTTAACCATGAAAAAGGAACATACATTATAATCGCCTCAATTTAAAATTGTCTTAAAAATCTTACATCGTTCTCATAAAATAATCTGATATCAGTAATTCCAAAATGTTGCATAGCAATTCTTTCGATGCCCATACCGAAAGCGAATCCAGAAAATTCTGAAGGGTCGATGCCAACATTTTCTAACACTTTTGGATGAACCATTCCGCATCCCAATAATTCTATAAAGCCCGTATTTTTGCAAGTTTTACAGCCTTCACCGCTACATACAAAACAAGTAACGTCCATTTCCGCACTAGGTTCCGTAAATGGAAAATAATGTGGACGAAAACGAGTCTTGACATTTTCACCAATCAATTTTTTTGCAAAAACGTCTAATGTTCCCTTTAAATCACACATTGTAATATTTTTATCGACAACTAAACCTTCCATTTGATGAAACACCGGCGTATGAGTCGCATCAATTTCATCTGTACGATAAACGCGACCCGGTGAAACAATCTTTATTGGCGGCTTTCGTGTTTCCATAACACGAATTTGCATCGGCGAAGTTGCCGTAACCAAAACTTGTTCGTCATTTATATAAAAAGTATCCTGTTCATCACGCGCTGGATGGTTTTTCGGAATATTCAACGCGTCGAAATTATAATAAGTAGTTTCGACATCATGTGCGTCAATAACTTCGTACCCCATCGAAATAAAAATATTTTGTATATCATTTAAGACAATAGTTAGCGGATGGAGATTGCCAATTTTATTTGTCACACCCGGTAAAGTTATATCGATTTTTTCAGCTTGAAAGCAAAGATTTTGCTCAGCTTCAAATAAATTATTCTTTACATCATTCAATTTATTTTCAATTTGATTTCGCAACGCATTAATTTTTTCACCAAATATTGGACGTTCACTTGGTGCAAGGTCTTTCAACGATTTCATCAAAGAATTTATTTCACTTTTTTTGCCGAGTAACTTAATTTTAATTTCATCAAGTTCCTTTAAACTTTTTGCATTGTTAATTAACTCAAAAGCGTGTTGTTTTAAATCTTCCAGCTCTATCAATAAAATTACCTCCAAAAAATTTTCATATAAAAAAAAATAATAAACTATTCATGAAAATTAATCAAGCAAATACAAAAAACGCCTTGTTAAAATTTTAACAAAGTGTTCCAAAACGATTAATCAACCCATTTAAATCCAAACGTTTTAATTCCTGTAAAGCATCAATATTAAATAAATCCGTAATTTTTGCATCATCAAAATTTATTTCAATAGGTACATGGGTATTAATAGTCACAAGTTTTTTACAAAACAAAGCATTTTGACTGTGCTCACACAATTTTTTTTCAAAGCTTGTAAGATTTTTTTTACGGTTCAAATTTTCAATAGCATTTTCAATACTTTTATGTTCAGCAATAATTTTCAAAGCACTTTTTTCGCCAACACCGGGCACACCGGGAATATTATCAGATTTATCGCCCATCAAAGCTTTGACATCGATAAATTCTTTTGGAGTAACACCGATTTTCTCAAAAACAATTTTTTCATCATATTTTTCTATAGATTTGCTATTTTTTTTAGATTTAGGGATAAAAATTTTAATTTTTTCACTTGCCATTTGTAAAAGATCTCTATCACCGGAAAAAATTATTGTTTCGAAATTTTCATTTTCAAATTTTTTTGCGAGCGTACCTAAAATATCATCGGCTTCGAACCCACATTTTTCATAATAATTTATTCCCATTTTTTGCAGCAAATTTTTCAACGTAACAAATTGCGCACGCAATTCATTCGGCATTGCTTTTCTCTTAGCTTTATATTCTGAAAAAAGTTCATGACGAAACGTTGGCTTTGGTAAATCAAATGCGACCGCTAAATGTGTCGGTTTTTCCTCGTAATATAATTTCAAAACCATGTTTAAAAAACCATACACTGCATTTGTAAATTCACCAAGTTTATTTGTCAATAATGGCAAACCGTAAAACGCACGATTAATAATACTGTTGCCATCAACCAAAATAATTTTGTTCGGCATAAAATATCCTCCACTTTTTTGTTACATAATAAAATTTTGACAAATTTATTTGATACAAACATTAGCTTAATAATTAAAACGCTTACAATTTTATGATAATATTTATATCAAAGTCAAGTACCACTCAAGGAAAATTTCATTGACTAAATGATTGAAACTATTTATAATAGAAATGAAAAATAGAGATGGAGGAGATTTATTATGGCATTTGGTAAGAATTCGGGATTTCCCGGCTCAATGGATATAAATAGTTTAATGAAGCAAGCGAAAAAAATGCAGGAAGATATGAAAAAAACGCAAGATGAACTAGCTAAAAAAACATTTGAAATTACATCAGGAGGTGGCGCTATTAAATTAATTATTGATGGGAAGAAAACAGTTCAATCAATTGAGATATCAAAAGAAGTAGTTGATGATTTAGAAATGCTTCAAGATTTAATTATTAGTGCAGTAAATGAGGCGATAAGGCAAGTAGATGAAGCTGCTGCTGCATCGTTAAATAATTTAACAGGTGGAATGTTTTAGGTGAAGATATGAATTATTATGGAGACCCAGTAAATAAATTAATAGAGCAATTTTCAAAACTTCCCGGTATCGGAAGCAAGTCTGCACAAAGACTTGCTTTTTATATAATTAACTTAGAGCCGGAAAAAGTTTTAGAATTTACAAATACAATAATAGAAGCGAAAGACAAAATAAAATATTGTCAAGTATGCTGTAATTTTTCAGATAAGGAAATTTGTGAGATATGTGCTTCATCAAAACGTAATAATAAATTAATAATGGTAGTTGAGGACCCACGCGATATGGCGGCATATGAAAAAACAAAGAATTTTAATGGAGTCTATCACGTTTTACATGGATTAATTTCACCGATAAATAATATTGGGCCAAATGATTTAAAAATAAAACAATTACTTGAGCGAATAAAAAATGATAAGCCAACTGAAATAATTTTAGCGACAAACTCAACAGTTGAGGGTGAAGCTACTGCAATCTATTTAAAAAATTTGCTAAGTATGTTTGATATCGAAATAACACGAATAGCATATGGGATTCCAATTGGAGCAGATATTCAATATGCTGACGAAATAACTTTAGCAAAAGCATTAGAGGGACGCCGTAAATTTTAAATGATTTATATTGGAGTTTTTACGTATGAAAGAAAAAACTGAGATTATGGGTACAGTAAAAAATATTGTATTTCGTAGCGAACAAAATGGTTATACCGTTTTTAAATTAAAAATTAATGACGAAAAAATAATTATCTGTACGGGATATTTTGCACAAATTAATGAAAGTGAATCGATAAATATTACGGGGAATTTTGTTATTCATCCTGTTTACGGTGAGCAATTTAAAGTTATTAGTATTGAGAAAAAAATTCCGGTTACAAATGAGAATATTGAAAAATATCTATCATCAGGAATTATTAAAGGTATTGGCCCAAAAATTGCCGAACGTATCGTAAAAACATTTGGAAGTAAAACTTTTGATATCATTGAAAATAATTATGAGCGATTGTCAAAAGTTAGAGGTATCACTAAAAAATTTGCGAAGTTAATAAATGAAACATTTATGGAAATAAATCGCTCACGAAATATTATGATTTACCTACAAAGTTTAGATATCACGCCGGCATATATTGCGAAGATTCAAAAAAAATATGGTGATGATACGATAAACATGATAAAAATAAATCCGTATAGATTAACGGATGAAGTATGGGGAATAGGATTTAAAAAAGCCGATGTGATAGCGAAAAAGGTTGGGATTGAAAAAGATTCACCATTTCGTATTCAATCGGCAATAAAATTTTGTCTTAAACAAGCTGCTGAAATTTCCGGCCATGTTTATCTACCGGAAAAAATTTTACTAGAGAATGTAATCGAGCTTATAAATATTGACGTAGATTTGATAAAAGAAAATTTAAAGCAAATGCAAATAAATAATTTGATAAAGCGTGAGAATTTGCAAGACGAAGTAGTTGTTTACCTAAATATTTATTATTATATGGAACAATTTATTGCAAAAAAAATTTTACTGCTCAATACAAATAGTTTTGATATGCAAAATGATGACGCCATAAAAAATTTCATGGCGCAAAATAAAATGAATTTAGCTGATAATCAACTTGAAGCTGTCAAGCAATCCATACAAAACGGCGTAACAATTATCACAGGCGGTCCCGGTACTGGAAAAACAACTACGCTCAAAGCAATCGTTGGGATTTTAAAATCATTTGGGAATTATATTGAACTTTGTGCACCAACGGGTCGTGCAGCGAAAAAAATGTCAGAGGCAACAAATTTTGAAGCGAAAACTATACATCGATTGCTCGGAATAAATTTTGATGACGCACAAAAATTTGATTGTGATGAGAATAATCCCGTCAAAGCGGATTATATAATTGTGGATGAAGCATCGATGATTGATATTACACTTATGTATAGTTTGCTCAAGGCAACCGCTATCGATACGAAACTAATTTTAGTAGGCGATGTTGATCAGCTTCCATCAGTTGGCCCGGGAAATATTTTGCATGATTTAATTGAAAGCGGTAAGACTAAAGTTGTACGGCTTGACAAAATTTTTCGTCAAGCATCACAAAGTTCAATTATTATTAATGCGCATAAAATAAATAATGGTGAGCAATTTGATTTAAATTCTAAAAGTGACGACTTTTTTTTCATTTATAAGCCCGATTCAAATTCGATTATCAATACGATAATTGAGATGGTTGCGAATCGAATTCCACGTAAATTAAATTCTAACGATATATCTGAAATTCAAGTTCTCGCGCCAATGAAACGCGGTGAACTCGGTACGATTAATTTAAATAAAATTTTACAAGAAAAATTAAATCCGTCAAGTATGTTAAAAAATGAAAAAGAATTTGGCAATTATATTTACCGTGAGGGCGACAAAGTTATGCAAGTAAAAAATAATTATTCGCTCGAGTGGCAATGCTTTGAAAATAATATTTGTGTCGCTAACGGCTTAGGTGTTTTTAATGGCGATACTGGCTTCATCGAAAAAATTGATGAGTATCGCAAAAAAATGACAATTAAATTTGACGACAATAAATTCGTCGATTATGATTTCACTCAGCTTGATGAAATTGATTTGGCCTACGCAATTACTATTCATAAATCTCAAGGTAGTGAATATAAATCAATTGTTGTTCCAATTTTCGGCGGCCCACCAATGCTTATGAATCGAAATTTATTATACACAGTCGTGACGCGTGCAAAAAATTTAGTCATAATGGTTGGCCTGCCGCAAACAGTTTACTCGATGATAAAAAATAAAAAGAAGTTTGAGCGATATTCTGCGCTGGATTATCGCATCAAATCATTGGATAAGATTAACGATGTTTGATTTCATTTTGGATTTAATTTATCCGCCGCGATGTATTGTTTGCAACAATATTTTTGAATTTGGAACACAAAAATTTTTGTGCGATGAATGTAAAAATTTAATTACGCCAATAAATTCAAAACGTTGTGAGAAATGTAGTCGGCCAGTTGATTTTGGAAATTTATGTGGCATTTGCGCGCGAACTCATGAAAATCTTTTCTTTGACAAAAATTTTTCAATTTTTATCTATGACGATGTGATTTCAGATTTGATTCATCGTTTTAAATTTAAAAATCATCCCGCAATTGGCAAAGGTTTGTCAAAAATTATGGCCAATGAAATAAATCTTGATCTTCCACAAATTGATTATATAATTCCTGTGCCGATACATAAAGCTCGTAAGCGTGATCGTGGCTTTAATCAATCGGAAATTTTGGCAAAAAATCTTGCACAAAAATTTCAAATACCATTACGTACGGATTTACTCAAAAGAATACGGAATACGAAGCCGCAATGGCTTTTAGATTTCCACGAACGTAAACGTAATTTGATTGGCGCTTTTAGTTGTAAAAATGTTAGTGGTAAAAATATTATTTTGCTCGACGATATTTTTACGACTGGAACTACAATTAATGAGTGCTCTCAAATGCTAAAAACTGCCGGCGCTAACTATATTTTGAGTCTCACTCTCGCTATTACTTTTAAAAAATTATAAGCTTGACTTTTTCCTCTCTGCATTATAAAATTAAAATTGTTAAATCGTGGAGAGATGTCCGAGTGGTTTAAGGAGCCAGTCTTGAAAACTGGTGTCTCCGTAAGGAGCCGTGGGTTCGAATCCCACTCTCTCCGCTCCTTTTTTATGGAAAAGTACCCAAGTGGCTGAATGGGCTCCCTTGGAAAGGGAGTAGGTCGAGTTAATCGATGCAAGGGTTCAAATCCCTTCTTTTCCGCATTTTTTATTCATGAAACTCCTTATTTAAAATCCGCTTATGCGGATTTTTTTATAAAATCAGGTGAAAGTTATGGGATTTATTTCTTACAGTATAAAATTTTTTAACTCACGTCTAAATTTTTATGAAACAAATTATCCACTTAATGCGCCACAAAAAATTATTCACGAAGCGAAGATATTACTGAAATTTTTGGAAGATATAAAAGCGGTATTAAGCAAGAAAAAATTATGATTATCGAATCAGGTTGCATTGGTACAATACCTGTGCTTTTAAGTTCGATTGACAACCGAATTGATTTTAAATTATTTTCGACGATCCCATATTTCTATGACGTTTATAATGGTAAATTTTTTACCGATGCATTTCAAAAGATGCGGCTTTTTGAAACAATTCAATGTCAAGATACTTTGTTTAAATTATCATCTATCGACGGAAAAAATATAAACGTTTGCGAAACAGAAAATGATTCGATAAAAAAATTTGCTTTCTCTGAACTTGCGACTTGGAATAAATTAATCTCTAAAAAATAGAAATAAAAATAAAACCTTTACTTTTCTTGAAAGAAAAGTAAACATAATGGGCTTCTTCAAAGCCGCTTCATGAAAGAACTTTAACAAAAAAATCTTTGTGCAAACGCACAAAGATTTTTTTATAAAGTTTTTTGGGTTCTTTTTTTACAAAAACAGAACGGTTTTGTTTTTTTTAGAGCTAATCATTTATTTTTTTTGTAACATCAGCCTTAATAAAATTTACACATTGTGAAATTGCATTTTTTATAGCTTTTGCATTTGATGACCCATGTGCTTTAACCACAATTGAAGTTAAACCTAAAAATGGAGCGCCACCAATTTCTGCGTAATCAAATTTCTTTTTCATATTCATAAAAGCTGGCTTAGCTAAAATAGCCCCAAGTTTTCTTGAAAAATTTTTCTTTAGTTCAGTTTTCAACATCTTGAAAATATTTTGCGCAACGCCTTCGGTATTCTTTAAAATCACGTTTCCAGTAAATCCATCACAAACTATTACATCTGCAATGCCAGCAGGAATATCACGCGCTTCAACATTGCCAATAAAATTTAAATTTGAGCCTTTCAAAATTTCGTAAGCTTCCTTTGTCAATGTGTTACCTTTCGTATCTTCAACACCAACGTTAACTAATCCAACGCGCGGATTTTTTATGCCCATAACATTTTCCATATAAACTGAACCCATTTTTGCAAACTGTTCCAAATAAATTGGCTTACATTCAACATTTGCGCCACTGTCAAGTAAAAGTGAAATGCCGTTAATATTTGGCAAAGGTGTCGCTAATGCTGGACGATTTATTTTTGGGATACGTTTGAGCAAAATTGTAGCGCAAGACAAAATTGCACCAGTATTACCGGCCGAAACGAATCCGTCCGCAATTTTTTCTTTAACCAAATTTAAACCTTTTACAATTGATGAATCTTTTTTATTTTTCAGCGCCCATATTGGCGAATCTTCGGTATTAATTACTTCGGTTGCATTCAAAATTTCTATGTTCGTAAAATTAAATTTTTGAGATTCTATCAAATTTTTTTTACCAACCAAAATTATTTTCACGTTTTTATTTGCAGCATCAATACAGCCTTTAATGATTTCGTGTGGCGCGTTATCGCCACCCATCACGTCAACTGCTATTGTAATTTTATCAGCCATACGAACCTTCCTAATTAAAATTTATTATCGAGAGCGTGTTATCCGAAACTTTAGCAATCGCATTTTTTATATCAAAAAAAATTTCCCGCTCATCATTTTTTATCTTAACAGGTGCATTCAAAATCGTCGCCATCGGAATATGATTAGCCATAACAGCAAGTTCACCGTCCACCGTTTTCATAACAACAATGTCAGCCAAACCGTCATAAAGATTTTTATCGACAGAATTTATTTTTACATTAAGCTTGGCCATCAGCATTCACCTTTGCCAAAACTTCTTCAATAGTTCCAACATTTAAAAAGAATCCTTCAGGAATATTGTCGTGTTTTCCATCCAAAATTTCTTTGAAACCACGAATAGTTTCAGAAATTGGAACATATTTGCCCGGATAATTTGTAAATTTTTCAGCAACAAAAAATGGCTGTGATAAAAATCTTTGAATTTTCCGCGCACGATTTACAATTAATCGATCGCTCTCCGAAAGTTCATCCATTCCCAAAATGACAATTATATCTTGCAATTCTTTGTAATGCTGTAAAATTTCCTGTACGCCTCGCGCAACTTTATAATGCTCTTCACCAACAATAAGTGGATCAAGAATTCGTGAGCTCGATTCCAACGGATCAATTGCCGGATAAATTCCAAGTTCGACAATTGAACGCGACAAAACTGTCGTTGCATCAAGATGCGTAAAAGTTGTTGCGGGTGCCGGGTCAGTCAAATCATCCGCCGGAACATAAATCGCCTGTACCGACGTAATCGAACCATTTTTAGTTGAAGTAATCCGCTCTTGGAGCGCGCCAAGTTCATTTGCCAAAGTAGGTTGGTATCCAACAGCACTTGGCATTCGTCCAAGAAGCGCTGAAACTTCTGAACCTGCCTGTACAAATCGAAAAATATTGTCAATAAAAAGCAAAACATCTTGATGCGAAACATCACGAAAATATTCTGCAATAGTCAAACCTGTGAGCGCAATTCTCATTCTTGCGCCCGGCGGCTCATTCATTTGTCCAAACACCAACGCAGTTTTATCTATTACGCCGGAATCTTTCATTTCATTGTACAAATCATTTCCTTCGCGCGTACGTTCACCAACGCCAGAAAAAACTGAATATCCACCGTGTTCACTAGCAATATTGCGAATCAATTCCATAATCAAAACGGTTTTACCAACGCCAGCGCCGCCAAACAAACCAATTTTTCCACCTTTTAAATACGGACATAATAAATCGATAGCTTTTATGCCGGTTTCTAAAATTTCAGTCGTAGTAGATAATTCAAAGTAATCCGGACTTTTTCGATGTATCGGCCATTTCTCAACAGAATCAGGTTGAGAAATATTGTCAATTGGTTCACCAATAACATTGAACATTCGCCCTAAAGTTTTATCACCGACGGGAACCATAATAGGATTTTGGGTATCGAAAGCTTTGGTATTACGACGTAAGCCATCAGTTGAGGACATCGCGATACAGCGTACGATATTTGAGCCAAGATGTTGAACGACCTCAGCGATAATTTTTTTATCACCATTTTGGATTTCGATAGCATTATTTAATTTAGGTGCATAATCGAATTCGATATCGATAACGGCGCCAATAATTTGAACGATTTTACCGTAGTTATCCAAATTTTTTCACACTCCTAATCATTTAAAGCATCAGCGCCGCCAATAATTTCAGTTAATTCCTGAGTAATTTGATTTTGGCGGAGGCGATTATATTTCAAGACCAAGTTATTAATCATTTCATTCGCATTTTCCGTCGCGGCATTCATATTCATCATGCGCGTACTTTGCTCGCAAACACTAGCTTCTAAAATAGCGGAAGAAATAGCGGCGCGAACATAATTTGGTACAAAAAAATCGACAACAGTTTTTTCATCAGGTTCAAAGATGACGTTAGATTTTTTCATCGGTAAAATTTTTTTATAAGTCGGAACAGTTTTCACTGCCGAATAAAATTTTGTGTACGCCAAATAAATTTCATAATCATTATGATAAAAGGAAATAGCTGTATCCGCAATTTCTGAAACAGAATTTTCATCTACACCAGTAAAAATTCTATCAGGCGCAATATTATTACGACGAACAATTTCCGCACCGCTGCTTCCTATTATCATTAGCGCTGAATTTTTTTTTTCGCGATACAAATCAACAGCGAAACGCCCGATATTTAAATTATAACTGCCACATAAACCTTTGTCGCTTGCAACCAAAATCACACAACGTTTGCTTTTAGACTGACAAAAAAATTTGCTAGAAACATTTAAATTTTCGATTTGGGAAAAAAATTGACGTGAATTTTCAAATTTTGTCCGCAGCCGTTGCAAACGAGTCGAAGAAACTAGACCAACCGCTTTTGTGATTTGACAGATATTTTTTACGCTATTTATCCGATGTTTCATATCTTTTATAGACATTGCGGCACCTCAAAATTTTTATAAAAACTGGAGATTTTCAGCTTTAAATTTGTCAATAGCTTTTTTAATTTTTATTTCCAACGCATCAGAAATATCTTTTTTACCGGCGATTTCGTCAATAATATCCTTGTGAAATTTATTAACATAAATCAAAAATTCATTTTCAAACTCCAAAACTTTTTCAAGCGGTACATCGTCCAAATAATTTTGCGTTACGGCGTACAAAATAATAACTTCATCCTCAACCGCCATCGTTTCATATTGTTTTTGCTTTAAAATTTCCAAAAGTCTTTTACCTTTCTCCAGCCTTTTCAATGTATCCGCATCAAGTTCGGAACCAAATTGTGAAAAAGCTTCGAGCTCACGATATTGCGCAAGTTCAATTCGAATTGGCCCCGCAACTTTTTTCATCGCTTTAATCTGCGCACTGCCACCAACTCTTGAAACCGACAGTCCAGGATTTATCGCCGGCCTTATTCCTGAATTAAATAATTCTGTTTCCAAATAAATTTGTCCATCAGTAATGGAAATAACGTTTGTCGGAATATACGCGGAAACATCACCTGCTTGAGTTTCAATTATTGGTAACGCCGTAATCGAACCACCGCCATATTCTTTTGACAAACGCGCCGACCTTTCCAACAATCTCGAATGAAGATAAAAAACATCGCCGGGATATGCTTCACGACCCGGCGGTCGCCGTAAAAGCAATGACATAGTTCGGTAAGCGACAGCATGTTTTGACAAATCATCGTACACAATCAAAACATCTTTACCATGCTCCATCCACTCTTCCGCCATAGTGCAGCCTGCGTACGGCGCAATATATTGCATTGACGCACTATCGGCAGCACTAGCAACAACAATTGTTGTGTAATCCAAAGCACCGTAATCTGTTAGCGTTTTAACAATGCGCGTAACCGTTGACATTTTTTGTCCAATTGCAACGTAAACGCAATAAACATTTTTGTTTTTCTGATTTATTATAGCATCGATACAAATTGCTGTCTTTCCAGTTTGGCGGTCGCCAATAACTAATTCACGCTGGCCGCGACCAATCGGAACCATTGCATCAATTGCTTTAATTCCCGTTTGTAATGGAACATTTACTTCTTTACGCGTGATAACACCCGGTGCAACTCTTTCAATCGGTTTTTTAATTTTTGAAGCAATCGGGCCTTTTTCATCAATTGGTTCACCGAGTGCATTAACAACTCTGCCGAGCAATGAATCACCGACAGGAACTTCTACGACTTTATTGGTCAATTTAACTTGACTGCCTTCGGAAATTTCATCAGCATTACCGAAAATAATTACGCCAACACTGTCGACTTCGAGATTCATTGCCATACCGAAAATATTGTTGTCGAACTCAACGAGCTCACCGCTCATAACATTTGTTAAGCCGTAGACATGAGCGATACCGTCATTAACTTGTACAACAGTTCCGACTTGAGAGACATCGGAGATTGAGTCATAATTTTTAATTTCATGCTTAATGATATTGGCAACTTCTTCAAGGTTCAAACTCATAGTGAATTTCCACTCCATTCTTGCAAATTCAAATTAAAAAGATATTTTTTGAAATTAGCGAGATACGAACTAATACTCAAATCGATGAGAGTTTCATCAATTTTCACGATAAAACCACCCAAAACATTTTTATCAATAATATTTTCCAAAACGATAGTTGCATGGAATTTTTTTTCAAGGATATTTTGCACGGTTGTCAAAACATTTTGAGATAGCGGTACGGCGGAACGAATTGACGCATTCAAAATATTTTGGGATTTATTATACAAATTGAAAAAGATTTCAATAACAGAATTCACATGTGCGAACCTGTTTTTTTGTAGCATTACTAAAAAAAAATTCACAAGTAATTTATTATCTGTGAAAATTTTTTTAATAATAGCAGATTTATCCGCAAATTTTATATTTGGATTGAGGAATAGTGATAGAAATTGTTGGTTATTAAAAACATTTTGACGCGCAAATTTTAAATCAGCAGAAATTGAATCGAGGCAATTATCTTCATTTGCTAATTCAAATAGAACTTGCGCGTAAATTTTTGAGATTACCATTTTGTTTCACCCATTTTTTTTAAAGCTAAATCTGCCAGTTTATTTTGCATCTCACTGTCTAAATTATTTTGCAAAAAATCGCTTATAACAATCCAAGAAATATTAACAACTTGATTTTTCATATCGGCATGAATTTGCCGTTTTTCATATTTAATTTCGAGATTAGCACGCTCTATTATTTTTGCGGCCTCACGTTTTGCCTCCGTAATAATTAAATCTTTATTAATAATGGCTTGTTTGTGCGCCGCCTCTAATATCTCATTCTTTTCGTTCTCAATTTGTACCAATTTTTGCTCGTAATCACTCTTTAATTTTTGTACTTGAGCAGAATTTTTTTCCGTATCTTTTATTTCTTTCGCAATACGATTAGTACGATTTTGCATGAATTTCTTTACAGGCTTATATAAAAAATGATAAAGAATCATTACACAAACTAATGTATTAAAAAATTGAAAGAAAATTTGTATGATTAATTGATTGTCAAAGCCAATTATCCTGTCCAAAATTTTTCCTCCTACATCCCTAAAAGTGAAATATATTTATCAATTAGAGGATTCGCAAACATTAATATCATTGCGACAATTAATCCATAAATACCAGTAGTCTCAGCAACTGCCGCACCAACAAGCATTGTACTCATAATAGTTGAACGAGCTTCCGGCTGACGTCCAACAGCTTCTGCACCTTTACCTGCTGCATAACCTTGACCAATTCCGGGACCGATACCCGCTATCATAGCGATACCTGCACCAATTGCAGAACAACCTAAAATAAAAGCTCTAGGGTCCATAAAAAATTCCTCCTGAATCATAATAAATTAATTTGCCTAACAAGTTCGTCAACGAGTTCATCCTCACGAACTTTTTTAATTATAACGCCTTTTTTAAATAAAAGTCCAGTTTTAATTCCGCCAGCAATTCCAATGTCAGCATCTTTTGCCTCACCAGGTCCATTAACCGCGCATCCCATGATGGCAACTTTAATTTTTTTATCAATATTTTTGCATTTATCTTTGACTTGATTTGCAATTTTAATCAAATTGATTTGAGTACGCGCACAAGTTGGACACGATACGAATTCGATACCAAAATTTCGTAATTTTAATGCACTCAAAATTTTTTTTGCACATTCAATTTCTTTGACAGGTTCATCAGTAAGTGAAACACGAATCGTATCGCCAATTCCCATTGATAAAATTGCACCGATGCCGACAGCAGATTTAATTGGGTCAATTCCGGCTTCAGTAATTCCGATGTGTAAAGGATAATTTGTTTGGCGCGACAAAATTTTGTAAGCTTCGATTGACAGTGGAACGCTTGAAGATTTTACCGACAAAACTATATCGTCAAAATCGTAATCATTAAACAATTTTACATGATTCAATGCGCTTTGAGCCAAACCTTGTGCCGTTACACCATTATATTTTTCGATGATAGATTTTTCGAGCGAACCGGAATTTACGCCAATACGAACCGGAATTTTATATTGTTTGGCATAATCTAAAACGGCTTTAATTTTTTCACGTGAACCAATATTTCCGGGATTGATACGAATTTTATCGGCACCATTTTTTATTGCTTCGATAGCCAATCTATAATCAAAATGTATGTCGGCAACGAGTGGAATTTTTATGCGGCTTTTTATAATTTTAAAAGCTCGAGCCATTTCAAAATTTGGGACAGCGCACCGAATAATTTCACAGCCTTCACTTTCAAGCGAATTAATTTGTGCAATAATATCGTTGACATTTTTTTTATTAGTCATTGATTGAATTGCAATTTTATTTTTCTCACCAATTTTTATATTACCGATTTGAATAACTTTCGTGCTCATAAGTTTCATCTCCATTTCTATCAAGCCAATAATTTATTTCAATTCCAATAAGTAAAACATTAATAAGTAAATTAATCCAAAGCATTAAAATAAAAATACTACCGACACTACCGTAAAAAGTTGAGTAGCGAGAGAAATTATTTACGTAAAAATTAAATGCGTAGCTTAAAACTATCCAACCGCATGCACAAAACATTGCACCGGGAAGTAATGATAAGAAATTTATTTTACGGCTAATAGAAATTTTATAAATTAATGCGGAGAAAAATGTTAAAAGAAAAATTGAGGTAAAGTAGCGAAAAATTATACTAATTGGGGAATAAATAGAGAGTGACGAGAAAATTTTATTACCAAATACGATTAAGATAATGCATAAAATTAATGAGAGTGCGAAAAATATTACGCAAAAAATACTTATTATACGAATAACTAAAAAATTCCGTGAGTCGTGTTGGCAGTAAATTTTATTTATACATTTAATAATTGAGGAGAAACCTGACGACGCACTAAATATACTTATAAGTAAACTTGATGAGAGTAATTGGATATTTTTTTTAGTAACAACTTCCGCGATAAATAAATTTACTATTCCCATTGCCTGTATCGGTATCATATTACTAACTTTCATGAGTAAAATATTTATATCGAGATTGAAATATGCGATTAATGTCATTAAAAATATTACAAATGGGAATAGTGAGAGTAAAATTTTATAGGTTAATTGATTCGAAACCGTATTAATATTATCATTTTTGCATTTTAGGAAAATTTGCGTTATAATTTTCAGAATCATTATACTTACCTCACGTTTTAATTTTGTATTTTAACATAAAAAATTATTTTTAGGGAGGAATTAATTATGGAAGATAATGAGCAAAAAAATTCGGAGCAAAATAATCATGATGAAATTGATTACGCAAAAATTGTTAATAAACGTCGTAAACGTGAAAAAATTACCGGTATCATTGCTTTAGTTTGTCTCGCAAGTATTTTAGGTGGTAGTGCAATTGGATTTGGATTCGGTTTCGGTACCGGTCTCGTTAATAATTTCTTAAATAGATATTCAAATAATGAAGATAATAATTTTTCATTTACAACTAATGAGCCACAAAAAACTAATGAGCCAACAACATCTATTGACAATCAAGACTCAGTTTCAATAATAAATAATGTAACGAAATCAGTTGTCGTAATAAATACGGTTTCGACAACAAAAAGTGATATGTTTTTCGGCTTCCCAATTCAACAAGATGGTTCAGGTTCTGGAATAATTTTTTACGAAGATGATGAAAAAGTTTATATCGTTACGAATTGCCACGTAGTAAATGGCGCAGATACTGTAAGTATAACGATAGAAAATTCTCAGGCAATTCCAGCGCAACCTGTCGGAAAAAATGCACAATCAGATTTAGCAGTTATAAGTGTCAATAAAAAAGATTTGGCAAGCCAAAATATTACTAATATAAAAGTGGCAAGCTTTGGAAATTCTGATGAAGCACTCGTTGGTGAAAAAATTATTGCAATTGGAAATGCGTTAGGCGAAGGAAATTCAGTAACTTCTGGAATAATAAGCGCTAAAGATAAAAAAATTAGTGTCGATGGCAAAGAACTTAATGTAATGCAAATTGACGCATCGATTAATAATGGAAATAGTGGTGGCGCCGTGATAAATTCTTCAGGCGAAGTAATCGGTATAACGACGGCAAAATATGCAAAATTTACAGTCGAAGGAATCGCGTTTTGTATCCCTGCAAATAATGTCAAAACAATTGTCGAAGAAATTATGAACTCGCCAAATAAACCTTACCTGGGAATCATGGGAATCAATATCACACAAAAAATTGCTGACGAATACGGCTTACCAACAATCGGCGTATTTGTAAATTCTGTCGTGACTAACTCTAACGCTGAGAAATACGGCGTTCGAGAGTTCGATGTGATAACAAAATTTAACGATAAAACTGTTTATACCATGGAAGAATTGTCAAATTTAATTAGCAAATGTAAAATCAACGATGAAATAAAATTACACGTCATTCGTGGTGGCAACGGTTTGGATTTAAAAGTTAAATTAGAAAAATTTATTGAGAACAAGTTTTGATTTTTACAAAAGATTTTAAATGGAGTGAATTCAATGTACGATTTTAATGAAATCGAAAAAGTTGACCCAGAAATTGCGGCCGCAATTACAAAAGAAATTGACAGGCAAAATGATAAAATTGAATTAATTGCGTCAGAAAATTTTGTCTCCAAAGCTGTTATGGCAGCAATGGGTTCGCCGCTTACAAATAAATACGCAGAAGGTTATCCGTCAAAAAGATATTACGGCGGCTGCGAAAATGTTGATATAGTTGAAAATCTCGCACGCGAAAGACTTAAAAAATTGTTTGGCGCTGAACACGCAAACGTTCAGCCACATTCCGGCGCACAAGCAAACATGGCAGTTTTTTTTGCAGTTTTGAATCCCGGCGACACAATCATGGGTATGGATTTGTCGCACGGTGGACATTTAACTCATGGTAGTCATGTAAACTTTTCCGGGCGATATTTTAAAATTGTTTCGTACGGCGTCGACCAATCAACTGAAATGATTGATTACAACCAGGTGCGCGAGATTGCAAAAAAAAATAAACCAAAACTTATAATTGCTGGTGCAAGCGCTTATCCACGTGCAATCGATTTTAAAAAATTTGCTGAAATTTCAAAAGAAGTTGGCGCATATTTAATGGTTGATATGGCGCATATTGCAGGCTTAATTGCAACAGGTTTGCATCAAAATCCTGTACCATATGCCGATTTTGTTACATCAACTACGCATAAAACTTTGCGTGGGCCACGTGGCGGAATAATTTTATGTAAAAAAGAATATGCAGAAAAAATTGATAAAGCTGTGTTTCCCGGCATACAAGGCGGACCATTAATGCATGTGATTGCAGCAAAAGCTGTTGCGTTTAAGGAAGCACTCGATGATTCATTTAAGATTTACTGTAAAAAAATAATTGCAAATGCACAGGCACTTGCAACTGAACTTTTGACATTAGATTTTAAATTGGTGTCAGGCGGCACGGACAATCATTTACTGTTGGTTGACTTACGGAATATGGGAATAACAGGTAAAGAAGCAGAAAAGCGTTTGGACGAAATCGGAATTACTTGCAATAAAAATACAGTTCCATTTGAAACTCAAAAACCATCGATAACGAGCGGTATAAGACTTGGGACTCCAGCCGTTACAACCCGCGGAATGGACACAGACGATATGCGAGAAATTGCACGCATAATCAAAGAAATAACTGTCAACTATGAAAGCAAAAAGCAAGAATGTTTGATGCGCGTAAAAAATTTGACAAATAAATATCAAAAAAATATGTCTAAATAATCAAAGAAACCCGGAAATGAATCATCAACACATTGCGCATCATTTATTACCAATTCTTTATTGGCAGCAATTGCAAAAATTGCTAAACTCATTGCAATTCGATGATCACCGTGCGAAAAAACTTCATAATTTTTATTTAAATCAAACCCACCTTCGATAATCATTCCATCGGACGTGGGCTTAATTTTTGCACCTAAACGGTTAAACTCTTCGGCAACGGTCATAATTCTGTCAGATTCTTTGAACTTTAATTGTTCAGCATTTTTTACAATACTCGTACCTTTGGAAAACAATGCTGCGACAATAAATGCCGGAAATTCATCAATCATATCGACAACGATATCGCCACAAATTTTAATTGATTTTAATTGTGACGAACAAACTTCGATGTCGGCAGCATCTTCACCGGGATAAATTTCGTGCTGATTATTGATAAAAATTTTCGCACCCATTTTTTGCAAAACTCGTATCAAACCGGTTCGCCTTGGATTTACAAGCACGTTTCGTAAAATAATATGTGCACCGGGAAAAATTGAAGCGAGAACAATAAAAAATGCGGCAGAAGACGTATCTGCCGGCAAATTTATTTTCTTGCCTATCAAACTTTGCTGACCAAAACATAAAATTTTATTGTCATGGCAAAAAATCTTACCGTCAAAATAATTTATCATTGTTTCCGTATGATTACGAGATTTTATAGGTTCAATAATCTTTGTCGTTCCATTGCAAAATAAACTTGACAAAATTACAGCCGATTTAATTTGTGCGCTTGGCACAGACATTTTATATTCAATCGGTGAAAGTTGATTTGGCTCAATAAAAAATGTTCCGTCACACAAAGTTATTTTTGCGCCAATTTTTCTGAGCGCTTCTAATAACTTATTCATCGGCCGCTTTTTCAACGAACCAGTGCATTTTATTTGTGACGGAAATTTTTGCCCTGCTAAAAGCCCCAGCATTAATCGAAGAGTTGTACCACTGGTTTGTGCGTTTAAAATTTTCTTTGGCTGTAAAAAATCTTGGCCATTTATAACAACTTTGTTGGACAAAACTTTTATGTCTGCACCCAAATCTTTCAAACAATTTAAAGTTGCTCGACATGAATTATTGAGCAAAAAATTTTTTATTTGAGTTTTGCCATTCGCAATTGCGCCAAAAATCAATGCGCGATGTGAAATAGATTTGTCAGCAGGTAAATTTATTACACCTTTAATAACCTTTTTCGTTCTCACAATTTTTTTCATCGATATTCACCAGCAATTTTTCACATAAAAAATCTAAAGCGGCATTAACAGTTTGGTTGCGAATACTTTCACGGTTGCCAGAAAAATTATATTTTTGTACATAAAATCTGTCATTTATTTTCAAACCAATATAAACAAGTCCGACAGGTTTTTGTGAATTGTCTGAAGTAGGTCCAGCAATTCCTGTCGTGGAAATACGAACTTCAGTTTCCAAACCATTTAACATTTCCAAAGCTGTTTGCTCGCTTACGGCGCCAAATTTTCTTAACGTTTCTTCGCTAACGCCTAATCTTTTTACTTTTGCAGTATTACTGTAAGCTACAATTCCTTCGAAAAAAATTTTGGATATTCCAGCGAAGTCGACAAATTTAGCTGACAATAATCCACCAGTGCATGATTCGGCACAAGACAAACTTAAATTATTTTTAATCATAAAATCAATTAAATACAAATTCATCACCAATCAAAATTTTATTCACTATCAATCGATTGTTTGTAAAATCTTTTAAGCTTTTCCATTGCCAACCCGTGCACAGAATCCATCGGATAATTCCCTTTAAAATCTCTCTGTCCGGCCTGCACGCCTGTCAATATTTCAATACCTTCGTCAATATGTTTTATCGGATAAATATGAAATTGACCATGCTTAACCGCTTCAACAACTTTATTATTCAATGTCAAATCACTTACATTATGCTCGGGAATTATAACGCCTTGCGTCCCCGTCAAACCACGCTTCTCACACAATTCAAAGAAGCCCTCAATTTTATGCGTAACGCCACCAATAACTTGTATCTCGCCGCGTTGATTAATGCTTCCCGTAACAGCAATGTCTTGTCTTATTGGCAAGTCAGATAAACTTGAAAGAACAGCATATAATTCTGAACTGGAAGCGCTGTCGCCATCCACACCATTATAATTTTGTTCAAAACAAACACGACATGAAAGTGCGAGTGGAAAATCTTGCGCATAAGTTTGTCCAAGATATCCAATTAAAACTTGAATACCTTTTTCGTGTATACTACCACTCATCTCTGCCTCTTTTTCAATGTTTATAATGCCAGCTTTTCCGACATAAGTTGTAGCAGTAATTCTTGACGGCTTTGCGAAAACATAATTGCCGGTGTCAAGAACGGCAAGCCCATTAATTTGCCCAATAACTTCGCCTTGCGTATCAATCATAATGTAATCATCGTTAATCATTTCTGTCAACTTTTCTTCATACATATTCAAACGATTTTTACCTTCGTCAATAGCTTTTTCAATGTAGAAGCGCGTGATAATTTTTTCATTGTCCAAAGTTGCCCACGCATCCGCTTCCGTCATGATTTCAGCCAACAAATTATAGCGTGCAGATAATTTTTTTTGTGACTCAGCAAGCCTTGAAGAATGCTCAATTATTGCAGCAACGGCGTCGACATCCAAATCTTTTATTTTATTTTGCACAATAAAATTTTTGATGAAATGCAAAGTATCTTCGACAGATTTTTCACAAAAATCCATTTCATAATCGAAATCGGCCAAAATTTTAAACATACGCGAGAAATCTTCATCACACTGATACAGCGTTCGATAATAGCTTTCATTTCCAACAATAATAATTTTCACATTGGCGTCAAAAGATTCAGGCGTTAAACTGGAAATTGCAAAACCGGTATTAACTTCGCGCGGCGGCTCAATAGAAATTTTATCGGTTTTTAAAACACGTTGAATTGCTTCCCACGACGAATTATTTTTAAAAATATCGGTTGCCTGCAAAATCAAATAACCACCATTGGCTTTATGCAAAAGCCCCGATTTTATTTTAGTAAAATCAGTTGTCAAGTTTCCGAATTCATTTTCGTATTCAATTTCGCCGCACAAATTTGAATAAGTTGGATTAAAATCAGCGATAACTGGCGCACAAATCAAATTTGAATTATCAACCAAAACATTAACTTTATATTTGAGAAAAATGTCAGAATCTTTTTTCACTTTCAATGGTAACATCAATTGCTGTGGCTCTTCTTCGGCATCATCATCTTTTAAAAATTCATTAATATTGTTCAAAATACTTTCCTTGACATCTTGCAAATAATTTACGACATTTTCATGCTCAGAATATTTATCAAATAAATTACTCATTTGACGTCCAACCTCAAACAAACCGATACTATAATCGAGCGCGTCAATTTCTTTATTCATACTTTTTTCGTAATCTTTCAACTCACTCATAATTTCCGACGCATGATTTTGCATAACTAAAGAATTTTTTGTGATAATATCTTTTTGTTCCTGCGGTAAACTATCAAATTGCTCTTCAGATATAACTTGCCCGTCAATCATCGGCATAAAATAAATGCCGCTATTTTTTGACTTAACACTAAAATTTTGTTCTTGCGCCTGCACAGTAATATCCTGAATAATTTTATCTTTCTTGTCCTGATATTTTTGGATAATCTGAAGCTTTCGCTCCTCATAATCTTTAGAGTTAAAAACTTTTGGCAAATCGTCCGTTAAATAATTTATTAATTCCGCCATTTCATCCTTAAAAATTTTGCCAAAACCTGCGGGCAAAATTAATTTTTTCGGAAATTTTGGATCATCAAAGTTGTAAACATAACACAAATCAGGTGGAATTTTTTCAGTATCAGCAATTTTTTGCGCAACTTTTTTTACAAAACCAGTTTTGCCAATTCCACTGATACCACTAACAAAAATGTTGAAGCCTTTAGTTTTAACACGCAAGCCAAATTCTAGAGCTTTTAGTGCACGTTTTTGGCCAATCGTATCATCGAAGCCATCTAATTCTTTTGTCGTTTTGAAGTCAAAAGATTTAGGGTCACAATTTTTTTTAAGCTGCTTATAAGTTAATTCTTTAGGCATTATAGGGAACCTCCTAAAAATATTTTTGCATAACAATTGCATCTTCATTGGTATCTAAGTAGAAATTTTTTTTGAAGTTAATGGGCTTAAAACCAAATTTAGTATAAAGATGTTGTGCAATAATATTACTTATTTTAACTTCTAAAGTCAAACAGTCAAATTTTTTTTGCATAGCGATATCAATTAAATTTTGCAATAATAGTGAACCAATACCGATATGGCGAAATTTTTCAGCTACAATAATATTTGTAATATGAGCATTACGCCGGCAATACATACTTGAATAGCCACAAACAAAATTATTTTTGAGCGCAACAAAATAAAATGAATAAGGCTTGTAAAAATCATTGAGCAATTTATTTTTCGACCACGCAATAATATTTGACTCACTCTCAATTTTTGCAACATCATCAAGATATTTAAATTGCATCGGAACAACTTGAATCATATATATCACCAAAATTATTATAAGCAAATTCAAAAAATATTTTACGCCAAAAAAAATATCCGAACAATTGTCGGATATTTTTTGTTAAAGTTATGTCAAATTTTCATTTGTATTTAAAATTTGTTCTGCAAAATCTTTTCTTACTGTTTTACAATTTACATTCATTAATAAATAAATATAACATAAAAAATTAAGCAAAAATTAATTAAGTAGATAAAAATAATGAAATCTGTGCTAAAGAACTCAACACATTAAAATCAATTTTAATACAATTATTATTATAGCAATTCGCTTTTTTACTCGTGTAAGTAATCAATACTTGTTTCCTGCCATTGCGGTTTAAGTTCATTATTTACATTAATTTGCGCATTTTTACATGTAACATCCCCAAATTTATTATGTATTTTTTTTAGTGTTTCAGAAATTTTTTCTAATTGCTTTAGATTTTTTGAGAAATCTGGGAAAGTCATATCAAAATTGTTATACTTTACAAATTTCTCTCTTTTAAATTTTTTTAATTCAGATACTTTACTTTCGACTATATTAAGCATATCTTTACTGAATTTTATTAAGTCATCTTTTCTTTCTACTTTTGTTATTTTTTCTATATTTATTTCATCTTTTGATTCATCAAACCTCAAATCATTTGATTTTTTTAAACAAATTTCATTAATTTTTGTGGAAATTGCACTATAATTTTCTACAAGTAATAATAATTTATTTTTAATATACAAAAATAATGATTGTTCAACAGTAATAAGTGTTGCATTACTTTGCATTTGATTTTCTTGTTTTGATTTTTTTTGAACTTTTTCCTTTATTTCTTGCGATTTTTGTTCAATTTTATAAAGATTTCTATTCCTATACCATTTTTTTAACATGCAAATAAATTCATAACCGCCCCTAATTGCCAAAATTATTCCAATACCTACTCCAAAAGTTGCTAAGCCAATAAGTCCTGAAAACGATAATGCAACCGAAACAGCTATAAAAAGAAATACAAACAATATAGCGTAAAAAACATTAAGTCCAATTATAATATATTCATCATTTTTTTCTATACTTTTTATTTGAGCTCCTGCTATTTTTTCAACTTTATCTTCCAAATTTCCAATTCTATATTCTATATAAGGATTTAACCTAAATTCTCTTACAAGATCACGCAAAATACTACAATATATTTTCAAATTTTTAAGCGTAACATATTCCGATTTTACTTCCATTATCAATACGTCTAACATTAACAAATATTTGTGTTTTTCGTATAATTTCAAAATTTCATTTTTAAAATTTTCAATTTGCTCAATAAAATTATTTTTTAATTCTTGCAGTTCTTGTTCGTCAGAGTTATCATCTAAATCTAAAATGTCCAATTTACTTTCCATAAAAATTCCTCCTAAAAAAACTTACCTATTTAAATTATAACATTTTAATTTGCAAAATCAAAAACATTCAACAAAAAAACCTGTGTAAAAACACAGGCTTTTAATTATAAACTTACGGAGTAATCTCATTTATTTTAACCTACAATTTTTTCAAATTCTCTCTAGCATATGATAAATTATTTGGATTTCGTAAAAGAGCAGCTGTATGAAAAGTTCCCATTACCTCAATATTTTTTTTATTAAACCAAACGCTATGTTCACGCGTAACTTTGAAATCATTTTTTATAATTCGCATAGCTGCGATACGCTCGACGCAAACAATTATTTTTGGTTTTATCAATTTAAACTGCCAACGCAAATAATTTATACAACAGTCAACCTAAATTGAAAGAATTTTCTCCTCCTAATTTCTGTGGTGGTACATTATTCTTATTTTTTATTTCTTCAATAGCATCATTTTTATTTTCGAGCTCACTTTTTTCTGTTTTTAATAAATTTCGTTTTTTGACTTTTTCGATTTTATTACTGATTTTTTTTATATTTTCAACTATACCAAATATTGAATATTCGCCCGTAATTAGAATCCAAAGCCAATTCTTTTTTAAAATTTTTTCTTTTACAACATTTGCAATATGACTTAATTCTTTTTCATATTGTTCCAAATTTTCTAAAGAACTTGATTCATTCATAATATTATTTTTTAAAATATTTATTTCGCTAAATTCATCAGATTTTTTAGAAATTATATTGCATAATTTTTCAACTTGCGGTAACAAATCCTTTTTTAAATATAAAAATAAAAATTGTTCAGTAGTAATAATTACTGAATTACTACTATCTATCTCTGCTATCTCTGACACTTTTTTTCCTATCTCTTGCGTTTTTTGCATAATTTTACGAATCCGCCTGCCTCTATACCAATCTGTAAGCGCCTGAATTCCACACCAAATTCCACCAATAGATAATGAAATTCCTACAGCCGCTCCAAAAAATATACCAAAAATTACCATTATACTAGCTTCTGCAAGAAATAACATAAATGATATAATAACAACAATTACAAATAATACACCTGCACAAATTGCCAAACCATCCCTTAAATCATTAGATTCTATTGCAGATTTCTTCTCATCCCAATGCTCACCTGCAATCGTTTTAGCTTTTTCTTCCAATTTTTTAAGGTCTTCTTCTACTTTTAAATTTAATTTTTTAGTTTTTGATTCATTAAATTTTTTTGCAAGTTTAAACAAAATATCACAATATACTTTCAAATTTTTAAGTGTAACATATTCCGATTCCACTTCTATTCTCAATATATCTAGCATTTGTAAATATTCGTGTTTTTCATATAGCTCTAAAATCTCATACTTAAAATTTTCAATTTGCTCAATTAAATTGTTTTTCAAATTTTGTAATTCTTGATCGTCATCATTATAACTATAACTTTGATCTAAAAGTTCAATACTGCTATCACTATCACTTGGCATAAAAATCTCCTCCTAAAAAAACATTTTCTTTATTAAATTATAACATTTTAATTTGCAAATTGCAAAATCAAAAATATTCAACAAAAAAAATCTGTGTGCGAACACAGATTTTTAACTATAAACTTGCGGAGCGATTTCATTTATTTTGGCCTGTAATTTTTTCAAATCTTCTTTAGCATATGGTAAATTATTTGGATTTCGTAAAAGAGCAGCCGGATGAAAAGTTCCCATTACCTCAATATTTTTTTTATTAAACCAAACACCATGCTCACGCGTAACTTTAAAATCATTTTTTATAATTCTCATAGCAGCGATACGCCCGACGCAAACAATTATTTTAGGTTTTATCAATTTAAACTGCCAGCGCAAATAATTTATACAGCAATCAATTTCTTCAGGCAATGGGTCACGATTATTCGGCGGCCGGCACTTAACCATATTTGCTATGTAAATATTTTTATTACGCGATAGGCCAATTTCATCAAGCATTTTATCTAATAATTGTCCACCGCGTCCGACAAATGGAATTCCAGTCATATCTTCATTTTGGCCGGGGCCTTCACCGACAAATAATACATCAGCATTTGGATTACCCACGCCAAAAACGACATTTGTTCGTGTTTGCGCCAAATCACATTTCGTACATTTGCAAACAACATTTTTCAATTCTGAAATAGTAATAGCAATCACCCCCTTAAAATTTATTTGCTATCAATAAATCTTGCAGCAGATTGTGCTGCAATTTGTCCTTCTCCAATAGCTTTACTAAGTTGTAGCGGCCAACCGGTACAATCGCCGGCAGCAAAAATTCCCAACAAATTTGTTTTGCACGTGCGATCGATTTTTACGAAATTATTTTGCATTTCCAAACCAAAAATGATATTGCTCGGCAAAATAAATTCCTGCAAAATAAAAACGCCATTGCACGGAATTTCCTTTTCACTTGTTTCAACAGCTTCAACATTTTTATCGCCCAAAATTTTTTTTGGTTTGAAATTTAAAATTTCAACGTTTTGCGAAAAATTTGAGTGGACTTGATAACTTGGAATGTACTTAACATCTTTGCAAATTTCGCTCAAAAATTTGACATCACTCTCAGCTTCCAAATTATCTGCAATTACAACAACAGATTTATTTTTGTAAAACATTCCGTCGCACGTAGCACAATAACTAACGCCACTACCGATAAATTTTTCTTCGCCATCCAACTTTTTTGATTTTTTACTTCCAACAGCAAGCACAATAGTTTTTGCGTTAAAAATTTCATTTTCAAAATTTATGGCAAAAAAATCTTTGAGCGGTAAAATTTGCGTGACACGTCCCGTTTTTATTGGTATCTCAAATTTTTGAATATGGCGCAAAAAAATGTCAAACATTTCTTTACCGTTTACATCAAAAAAACCTAAATGATTGTCAACTTTCTTTGCTTTAAATAGTGCGCTCGTATCAATTTTATTTCCAAAAATCACGACATTTTTATTGCGCGCTCGTGCATTTATTGCCGCTGATAATCCGGCCGGTCCCGAACCGATAACCGCTATGTCTATCATTTTCTCACCTCATTTATATTAATTTCAATAAAATTTGCCAAAGTTTTTTAATGTGCTTACGTGCGTCAAAATTTTTATACGTAATATATGGTGCCGGATTCGTTGTAAAAAATAATTGCTTCTCATCTTTTATCAATGTCAAAAGTTTTTCAATTGGAAACTCCGCATCCTTATCAATCATCATAATTAAATTGTCAAACTTTTGCGATATCGATGTGATTCGTAAGTTTTGCGCCAAAGATTTTAGCAACGCAATATCAATCAAATTTTGAACTGCATCCGGCACATCACCATATCTATCAATTAATTCTTCTTGCATTTGTAAATAATCTTGTTGATTGCTAACAAACGAAATTTTTTTATACATATCTAACTTTTGCTTCTCATCACTTATATAATTTTGCGGAATATATGCGCTGATATTTATATCGACATTGGTTTCAATTTCATTTTGAATCTCAGCGCCATTCAATTTTTTTATTTCCTCATTCAATAATTTACAATATAAATCATAGCCGACAGTCTCAATATTACCATGTTGCTGGGCGCCTAATAAATTTCCCGCACCACGTATTTCTAAATCTTTCATCGCAATTTTAAAACCCGCACCAAACTCTGTAAACTCACGTATAGTTTGTAAACGTTTTACGGCATTCTCATTTAAATTTTTATTTTTCTCATATGTCAAATAAGCGTATGCTAATTTATTTGAGCGGCCAACACGTCCACGTAATTGATATAGCTGTGCCAAACCCATCTTATCTGCATTTTGAATGATAATCGTATTTACATTTGGGATATCCATTCCGGTTTCAATAATTGTCGTACAAACTAAAATATCTATTTGGCCACGAATAAATTCTTCCATTATTTTTTCGAGTTCGGGTTCAGATAATTGTCCGTGTGCATATCGAACATTTGCTGTCGGCACAAGTTTTTTTATTTGGTATGCAATTGCCGCAATATTTTTCACTTGATTAAATAAGTAATAAACTTGACCATTGCGCTTTAATTCATTTTCAATTGCTTCCTTTATTAACGGCATATTGTGTTCAATTACATAAGTTTGAACGGGCTGACGTTCAAGTGGTGGCTCCGTTAATAAACTCATATCGCGTATACCTGACAAACTCATATTCAAAGTTCGCGGTATTGGCGTAGCAGTTAGAGTCAAAACGTCAATATTCTCACACAACTTTTTTAATTTTTCTTTATGCGCGACACCAAATCTTTGTTCTTCATCAATAATTACTAAGCCGAGATTTTTAAAACTTATCTCATTAGACAATAATTTATGCGTTCCAATAATAATATCCAAGCGCCCGGATTTTATTTGCTCAATTATTTTTTTTTGCTGAGTTAGCGTACGAAATCGTGAAAGCATTTCAATATTAATTGGGAAATCTGCAAATCGATTTAAAAATGTATTGAAATGTTGCTGAGCAAGAATAGTTGTCGGAACGAGATATGCAACTTGTTTGCTATCTTGTACGGCTTTAAATGCAGCCCGCATTGCGACTTCAGTTTTCCCGTAGCCGACATCGCCACAAATTAATCTATCCATTACGATATCAGATTGCATATCTTTTTTTATATCATTTACAGCTGACAATTGATCGGCAGTTTCTTCGTACGGGAATGAACTTTCAAATTCATTTTGCCAGACATTATCAGGAGAAAATTTAAAACCTTTGGTATTTTTACGTTTTGCATAGAGATTAATTAAATCGGCAGCAATTTTTTGGACTTCCTCACGCACACGTAATTTATTTTTTTGCCAATCAGAGCCGCCAAGTTTATTTAACTTCACATTTTCAGCGCCGATATATTTTTGAACCAAATCCATTTGTGCGGTATTAACGAACAAAACGCCGCCATCTGCATATTCTAATTTCAAATAATCTTTAGTGACGCCATCGACAGTAATTTTTTCGATACCTTTGTAGATAGCGATACCATGTTTTTCGTGGACAATTAAATCATTTAATTTCAAGTCCAAGAAATTTTGGATAGGATTTTTATTTTTAGGCCCATGGGATTTTTCACGGCGTCCACATGAAATTATAATAATATTTTCGTATTCAAAATTTGCATGAAGAGCGCCAGACGTAACATAAATTCGATTAGGCAAAATTTTATTTGCATCATCCAAAAATTCTACGGGAATATTTTTATTTACGAGATATCGCGCAAGATTATTGAACTTGGCGCCGGCAAAGATTATGACAATTTTTTTTGCGGCAAGATATTTTTTCAAATTATCCAAAAAAAAATCGGAATAAATTTTAAAAGTTTCGGGTGTTTTTGTTTTACATTCAATAAAATTTTTGGCCGTAAATTCGGAAGTTTGCGGGAAATTTTCAAAAGTTACGCACGATTTATCCTGCAATTTCTCGAATACTTGTTCATAACTTAAAATTATATTTTTCTGGCTTGGAAGCATGTAACCGATTTCAATTTGTTTTTGGATTTGCGTTTGGCAATCATCATAAAAATTTTTAGCATTATCCAAAATTTTTGACGATTCATCTAAAAAAATTAAACAATTTTGCGCCAAATAATCCAAAAGACAAACATCGCCATCACAAAAAAAATTCGCATACATATCCGTATTAAAAACATTTTGCTCGAGTAAAGTTATCTTTTCAACATCATCACTCTCCGCTTTTATTTTATCCAATGCGGCTGCAAATTTTTCATCACTATAAATTAATTCGCGCATTGGCGTAATTTTTATTTTGTCAACCGAACTTAACGAACGCTGTGAAATCATATCAAATAATCTTATCGAATCAATTTCGTTATCAAAAAATTCCAAGCGCACAGCATAATTGCTCGTACAAATGTCAAAGATTCCACCACGCACTGAAAATTGTCCGGGTGCTTCAACAATTTCAGCACGTTCATAGCCTAAAAAAATCAAATGTCGTGACAAATCATCAAGCAAAAAATTCATACCAACATTTAATTTTAAAATTGATTGCTTAAAATAATCTAGCGGGCTAAGCCGGTCAAACAATGCTTCGATTGACAAAACTATTGAACAATTTTTTTGCTCCATTAATGAATTTAAAACGTCAAATCTTTGCTTATAAACGTCAGAACTTTTGACATCAGCTAAATACGATACAAAATCTTTTGACGGATAATAATAAACATCATCGCGAAAAACTTTCAAATCGTCATAATTTCGTTTAGCCTGCAATTCTGAATAACTTATAAAAATCATTTGACAATTCAATTTTTCTTTTATCGCCGAAAATAAATGACATTTTTGAGATTCAATCACTCCGGTAATATTTATCGGAAAATTCTTGGCATGAATCGCGCGCGTAATTTTTTGCATAATTTCTGAATTGATAATGATGTCCAAAATTTTATTCATTTTTGTTACCTTCTCTTACATTAAATTTATTCATGGCGGCAAAAACATCTTTGACAATAATTTTTACACTATCACAAGCTTTGTCGACAGCGATATCAATATCTTTTTTCTCATCGGGCGGAAATTTTCCCAAAACATAATCATCTAACAACCAACCTTGCGGCTTTTTGCCGATACCGATACGAATTCGGTTAAAATTTTCGCCGCCAAGATGCAAAATTATATTTTTAACACCATTATGGCCGCCACTACTTCCATTGTGTTTAATTTTTATTTTCCCAATCGGTACATCTAAATCATCATGAATAATTGTGATATTGGAATTAGAAATTTTGTAGTAGTCAGCGATTTGACGAATCGACTCACCACTCAAATTCATATAAGTTTGTGGCTTTGCTAAAATAATTTTTGTGCCGTCAATTAAACCTGTTCCCATCAATGCTTTATGTTTCGGCAGCAATTCAATATTATAAATTTGACAAAGTTTATCGATAACTTCAAAACCAATATTATGACGCGAGTTAAAATACGAAAGACCCGGATTCCCTAATCCGGCAATTAATTTCATTTTTATTCCTCATTTCGTTCAAAAAATTTTTTCCGCAAATAATTGTATATCAAAAAAATAAATGGTCAAAACTAAAATAAAAAATGCAGTGAGGCAAAAATGAAAAAAAAATATCTCATCGCAATAATTTTTACCGCTATAATTTATCTGATATGGCGATTAACTCAAAAATTTCCGCCACAAATTATTACGCCCTCTACAAAAATTATTTACAACTATAATAATTATACGGAAAGTAAACTTGCCCCGAATTTCTTAATCGGAATGAATGAACACGATTTTAAAAATGTATTTAGTGATTGGAATGTCAAAGATTTTTCACGTAAAAAAATTGTTATGCAAAAAAATATTGCCGCTAAACGCCAGCAATATTATATAATTGGAATAAAAGATGGATATGTCGCCGTTTTTTTCCATGACGGCAGAAAAAAAAGTCTGAAAGAATTGACAAATACTCCAATTGAATCATTAAGTTCAGAAGATAAAAATCGTCTCGAAAATGGTATTAAAATTTCCGATGAAGATAAATTAATTACTATTATGCAAGATTATGAAAGCTAAAAAAAATCCCTCAACGTTATTGTCTAACGCAAGGGATTATTTTTTTTACATCATACCCATTCCGCCAGCTGCTGCCGGTGGCATTGCCGTTGCATTCTCTTCTTTAATGTCAGTTACAATTGACTCCGTCGTAAGCAATGTAGCTGCAACGCTCGTCGCATTTTGTAACGCACTACGCGTAACTTTAGTCGGGTCAATTATTCCAGCTTCAATCATATCTACAAATTCTTCTTTCGCTGCGTCAAAGCCCATTCCTTTTCCAAGCTCTTTGACTTTATTTACAATAACTGCGCCTTCCAAGCCGGCATTGTCAACAATTTGGCGAAGCGGTGCTTCTAATGCTTTCAAAACGATTGTGGCGCCAGTTTTTTCGTCGCCATCTAAAGTTTCTATAAGCTTTGTAACATTTCCCATCGCATAGATATAAGCTGAACCGCCACCACAAATTATACCTTCTTCAACAGCAGCACGAGTAGCAGCAAGTGCGTCTTCCATACGTAATTTTTTCTCTTTCAATTCAGTTTCAGTAGCAGCACCAACTTTAATTACGGCAACTCCGCCAGATAATTTTGCCAAACGTTCTTGTAATTTTTCACGATCAAAATCGGAAGAAGTTTCATCAATTTGTAATTTAATTTGACTCACGCGCGCACTTATATCATTTTTATTGCCGCTACCGTCAACAATTATTGTATTTTCTTTGTCAACTTTAACAGCCTTTGCGCGACCAAGCATTTCTAATTTTGCGTCTTTCAAGTCTAAACCGATTTCTTCAGAAATTAATTGTCCGCCAGTTAAAATAGCAATATCTTCGAGCATAGCCTTACGACGATCGCCAAAACCCGGAGCTTTTACTGCAACGCAATTAAATGTTCCACGCAATTTATTTACAACTAAAGTTGCGAGTGCTTCACCTTCAATATCTTCGGCAATGATTAATAATTTTGCACCAGTCTGAACAATTTGCTCAAGTAACGGTAAAATGTCTTGGATGCTTGAAATCTTTTTGTCAGTAATTAAAATGTATGGATTGTCAAGCTGTGCAATCATCTTATCCATATCCGTTGCCATATATGGCGACAAATAACCGCGATCAAACTGCATTCCTTCTACTAATTCCAACTCAGTGTCCATAGTTTTTGATTCTTCAACTGTAATAACACCATCGTTTGAAACTTTTTCCATTGCATCGGCAATCATATTTCCAACTTCTTCATCACTTGCAGAAATTGATGCAACTTTTGCAATATGATTTTTACCGTCAACAACTTGACTTAATTCACGAATTGAAACAACTGCTGCCTCACAAGCTTTAAACATACCCTTACGTAAAACCATTGGGTTTGCGCCCGCAGCTACATTTTTCAATCCTTCATTTATCATTGCTTGAGCTAAAACTGTAGCAGTAGTTGTTCCGTCACCTGCTACATCATTAGTTTTTGTAGAAACTTCTTTAACTAATTGAGCACCCATATTTTCAAATGGATCATCTAACTCAATTTCTTTTGCAATAGTTACGCCATCATTAGTAATAAGTGGAGTACCATATTTTTTATCCAAAACAACATTACGACCCTTAGGACCTAAAGTTATTTTAACAGTATCAGCTAATTGATTAACACCAGCTTCAAGCGAATTTCTTGCTTCAATTCCATACTTAATTTGTTTCGGCATTATAAAACCTCCTAAAATTATTTTTTAACAACAGCCAATATATCATCTTGCTTTACAATAACATATTCTTCTTCATTATATTTAACTTCGGTACCGGAATATTTTGAATAGATAACTAAATCGCCCGGTTTTACCTGCATCGTAATTTCTTTTCCATCAATTATACCGCCCGGACCAACGGCAATAACTTCAGCTTCTTGCGGTTTTTCCTTAGCCTGATTCGGTAAAAGAATACCGGACTTAGTTTTTTCCTCAGGTTTTAGAAGTTTTAATACTACACGATCAAATAAAGGTTCTAAATTAATCAAAATAAAATCCCCCTTTTTGAAAATTGTTATCACTCTTAACTGATGAGTGCTAAATTATTATAGTTAAAAAAAATTATCATGCCAAATAATTTTTCAAGTAAATACTAAAAAATTTGTAGTGATTTTAGAAATAAATATAGAAATAGATAGATAAAACGCAATTTAACTTTATTGAACTATTTTTTTCAGAGTGAATAAATTAAATTGAGGTGAGTAACTTGCAAAATTTATTTATGCCGCAAATTCCTCCAAATCAATTTAATTCATCAGATGGCGTACGATTTGAGCCATTTAATAAAAATATGCTAGAAAATCCTATACCATTTGATACGAATAAAATTAAAAATCTTATCCAAGATGAATATAATGCTGAGGTATTTTATACGAAATTAGGAACTAACTCAATGGATAAAATTTTAGACAACATAAAAAATAATTGTCGGTATCGGCAAAATATTTTACGTGAAATTTATTCGACTTACTCATCAGATTTATTTGAAGTTAAAGAAATAAAAATAAATTTACCGGGAAATTTTAAAGCCGCAATAAATTATGCAATATATGAGGAGAATTCAAATTTACAAAATTTATTACGGCTATCAAATGAAATAGCTAATTCTGATATAAATAAGAAAATAAATTATATCGCACAGTTAAAACTTTTAGATATAAATTATCTGATTTGGCTAGCTATTACCTAATAAAATTTTTTTCACATAAAAAAAAACTGAATTCATATGAGTTCAGCTTTTTTATTTTTGTGAAATAAATTTTGTCGAAATAATTTTTGAAATTTGATTTTTATTTTTTATTGCGTTATAATTACATTACGTTGATTTTAAAAATATATTTTTAGAGGTGATTATTATGGCTGAAAACAGTGTTAACAAATATGAAATATTTCTTAACTCTTGTTTAAATAAGTCTATACGTGACTTAAGTCAGGAATATGATACTACTAACAATATAAAATTATTTAACGGTACAACGTTAATTGAAACAGCAAATTCTATAGCATATACGTTTCTTAACCAACTTATTGGTGATAACCACAAAAATTTTGATTTGCCTATCTCCGAATTAATTTCTCCTAAAAAACTAGCAGAAATAAAATCAGATTTATTAAATTTACTTTTAAAGTGCGAAGAAATTGGCCACTTTCGTAATAAATTATTCAATTCCTTTAAATCTAATACTGACCTTTTTACCATTGATATTTATTTTGGAGCAATCATTGATGAACTTAATGTCAAAGAAATAGATCAGGTTTGTTCTTTAATTGACAATTCAGCACATGGTATCGACAAATCTTTGGTTTATTCTTTAATTAAATCAGCAAAATCTTATTACGATAAATTTGGTGTTAATCTTAATAATATACTTGAGGCATTACTTAACAATTTGAATAGTCCACAACCACCACTTGAAAATAGTGCACCTAAACACGAGCGTTAAAAACAGCCGATATAATATCTGATTTTTTATAGTAACGAATCAATTTTTTACAAAGTCGAATTCATATGTGTTCAGTTTTTTTGTTTTTTATTGTTATTAAATCTTTTAAATTTGATTTTTGTATTTTTTTGTTGTATAATAATTTCGTAGCAAATTTTAAAAAAAATATTTTTTTTGGAGTGATTATTATGAATGAACATCGGAGTACTGTTTATGGCTTAAGTGCTGAAGTAAAAAGAGTAATATGGACATTAAATGAACCATTACAATTAAAAGCATTAACAAAAACAATACAAGAAACAGAAGCAATGTTACGAGAGGCAGGAACAATGCCATTAGAAGAAGTAATAATAAATGTAGAGAGAATGGCGAAATTAAACACAGAAGCAATATTTGAAGAAACAAATAACTTTGCAAAAGAAAAAATAGAAAAAATAGAAACGGCAAAAATACGAGAAATAGAAACAAAAAAAATAAATCACATAAAGAAAATAATAAATTCAACAATACCAGAACCAAAACCTGACGAAATGTCTATTGGATCAAGTGAAAAAATAAAAGGATACAAAATAATGCATACAATAATAAATTCAAAAAAAGAAGTAGACAAATTAAAAACAGAAATAGCAAAAATAACAACTGAAATAAAAGAACAAATAGCATTAGAAATGGAAGCTATAATATCGACAGAAGTAATAATGGACGCAAGTAAATTATTTGAAAAAACATATTCTGAAAAAGAATCAACTCACAACCAGAATTCTGAAACTCATGAAGAACCGGCTCCTCAACTGCAAAATTTTGAACAACAAAATGAGCTATAAAAATTTAATCCAGTTACTTTGGATTTTCATAAGCAATAAACAAATTTGTTTCACATTGTAATTTTTTTTAACAAAAAATAAAAGCTGAATTCATATGAATTCAGCTTTTTTATTTTTTATTTCAAATCTTAATGAAATAGTACGAATTTTTTTGATTACTATTACATAACTTCAGAAACTTTCAGCCCTAAAATTTTCAAACCAAATTTTAAAATTAAATTTACGCACAATGTCAGATTTAATCTGGCATTTTTTATTTGTACTGGAGCATTTAAAATTGAGTTATCATGATAAAATTTATTGAAAGCTTGCGCTATTGCCATTATGTGTCGCGAAATTATATATGGTTCAAATTTTTCTGCAGCTTCCAAAATTTTTTCAGGGAACAAATTTATTAATCGAATTATGTTCATCGACAAATCATCAGATAAAATTTTATAGTCAATTTTATTATCGAAGTTTCCAGCTTTTTTTAAAATGCCACACGTGCGAACGTAAGTATATTGAACATAAGGTCCGGTTTCGCCGTCAAAGTTCAACATTCTTTCCCATGAGAATGTCACATCTTTTATACGACTGTTATATAAATCATTAAAAATTACGGCGCCAATTCCAACTATGTCGGCAATTTCATCTTTATTTTCCAAATTTGGATTTTTATTTTCAATAATTTTTTTGGTTTTGGCGACAGCTTCATTCAATAAATCTTCCATCAAAACGACATGTCCACTTCGTGTAGATAATTTTCCTGAATCTAAACTTACAAGTCCGAATGTAACATGAATCAAATCTTTTGCCCATTCATATCCCATAAGTTCAATAACTTTAAACCATTGTTCAAAGTGAAGTTTTTGGTCGAGCGCGGTAACGTAAATACATTTGTTAAAGTCAAACGTATTTTTGCGATAGATAGCTGCAGCGATATCGCGTGTTGGATATAAAGTTCCGCCATCGCGCCGTAAAATTAAACATGGTGGCATTTTATAATTTTGTAAATCGACAATCATTGCGCCATCACTTTCAGTTAATAAATTTTTTTCTTTAAGTTCGTCAACGACAGCTTGCATTTTATCATTATAAAAACTTTCGCCGGTATAGTAATCGAACTTAATGCCCAAACGATTATACACATTTTCGAATTCTTGCATACTAATATCGTTGAACCATTTCCATAAATTTAATGCTTCAGCATCGCCGTTTTGCATTTTTACGAACCAATTACGTGCGGAATCATTAAGTGATGGATTTTTTTCAGCTTCATCATGAAATTTCACGTAGAGTCGCATTAATTCATTTATGCCATTATTTTTTATATCGGTTTCATTTCCCCAATTTTTATAGGCGGTAATTAATTTACCGAATTGAGTGCCCCAGTCACCCAAATGATTTATTCCGATGCAATTATAGCCAAGGCATGAAAAAATATTGTACAATGCATTGCCAATGATAGTTGAACGTAAATGTCCAACATGAAATGGTTTCGCAATATTTGGTGAAGAATAATCTAAAACGATATTTTTTCCATGACCAATATCAGATTTCAAAAAATTTTCTTTTTTAGTTAATAATTGTGAGATTACTTCGCGCGCAAAAATTTCCTTATCCAAGAAAAAATTAATATATGCGCCATCAATTTTTATTTGTGAAATGAAATTGGTATTGGGAAATTTTTCAACGATTTCATTAGCGATTAAAGTTGGAGATTTTTTAAGGAATTTAGCGAATTTAAAGCAAGGGCAAGCAAAATCGGCGCCGACATTTTCAGGAGGAATTTCCAATAAAATTTCGTTCTTATCTAATTGAGTAATATCGGCCAAAATTTTTATTAATTCATTTTTAAAATTCATATTCTTTCTCACCTTTATCAATAATTTTTTTATAGGTATCAAGCATTACGGACAAAATAAAAATATTTATAGCAATTAAGATAGTTTCTTTAAAGAGTCTTATTCCAAGCATAATGAAAAAAGTTTCTTGCGGCCATAGTAAATAATATTTCATAATCAAAGTGTTTAAGAAACTAGCGATAAAATCTGGAATAGCTATTGAAATAATTAATGCAAATTTTTTTTTACATGTTATTTGCCATAGATATCCGATAAAAAATCCACGTAATGCTGTAACGATTGAGAATAACCAAATATAATTACCGACGGGATTTAGTATGACTCCAATAGTTTCAGTAAGAAATGAAATAATTGTGCCATATATCGGGCCGAAAATTATTGCGATAAATTTATAAAATGGCCCATTAAAAATAATACGAAATAATCCCGGGATAACTATTCGAAAGCGCCCAATTATAATTGCTAAAGCTAAAAACATTGCACTGATAATAATTTTTTTAGTACGTGAAAAATTACATGCCATTCTAAATCACCTGATATATTATAGTAAATTAAATAATGCTTGTAGTCAAAATTTTCATCGTAATTCCTAAAAAAAATTTTTATAAAAAAATAGTTGGCAAATTATTTTTTGTCAGCTATTTTTTTTATAATTACTTTCTAAATTTTTTTGTATTTGTATCAAAAAATATGTTAAAATTTAATTACTTAGTTTAGAAATGAAAAAGGGCGTGAGATTTATGGAAGATAATACAGAAAAATTTTTTGAAGAATTGGGAAAGTGCATAAAAGTAAATGGAAATGGTGCAACTGAGATTACAGATTCAGAGAAATTTTGTGAACTTTTGGACAATCATACAGAATCATTTAATCAAGACGAGATGAGTGAATTTTTTAGTTTGTTTTGGGGTAATATTGAAATAATTTGTAGCAATAAAGAGAATTTATATAAACATTTTACAGATTCTCTTAATAATAATGCCAAAATAAGTGTAAATGATGAATATAAAGTTTTTGATGAAGAAGTTTTACCTCACGTTATAGAAAAAATGAATTTTAATTTTGAAACAGAGAAACCTATCTCAGAAGAACTTTGGGATATTTCAGTAATAGATGTTTATAATGAAATTAAAAATGAAGAAGAAGAAGAAGAAGAGAAAAATGAAAAAAATATTCCCGCTTATCTTCAATTCATTTTAATATTTTCAAATCTTTGCAAGTCCAAATCTTTAACTGACCAAAACTCTTTAAATTTATTTTTAGAAAAATGTGAATCTATTTATTTCAATTATGAAGTAATAAAAGAATTTACTTCATTTTGCGGTAATAAAGTTTTTGATATTTGGGAATTATTACGTAAGAATTTAGAAAATAATTTATTGAAAAAATTAATTTTAGATGACTGGATTGATTTAATAAAATGCTGCAAAGATAATATCCTTGACTCAGAAATTTTAGAAACGATATCAAAATATTGTCTAACATCTTTTAAAACGAATCATAATTATATTTATCTATTCGAAGAATTACTTCGAGCCTCTAAGGAAAATTCTTTTAATGATGAAATTCTTACTAATTTTTTTAAAAATCGAAAGCTAGAAAAAAAAGATTCCATAAAAAACCTAATTAGATGTTATGGATTAAAAAAACCTGATCAATTTTTCAACTGTTGTAAAAAAAACACTTTTGATTGTGAAATTATAATGACAATTTTAAATTGCAAAAATTCAGGAATTGATTATAAAAATCCATTGATTTTTTTTAAATATTGTGAAGAAAATTCTTTTAATAGCGAATGTTTAAATACTTTTTTGCATAAATATAAATTTGATTTTAGTAAAAATATTGAACTGTTAATTAGCGTTTGTAATAATGATTGTATGCAAGGAAATAATTTTAAATCTCTTTTGGCTAGAGCTGTAGAAATTTGTTTGAATAAAGAACAAATTTTAGAAAAAATTTTAACTAAATTTAAACATGAAAAAATTTCTAATGATTTTGTGAATTATTTAATTAATATTTTTGATAATGAAACTATAAAGAATAAATTAAATGATATTTTATTAAAATTGCAGCATGATTCTTTGGAAAAAGCAAATTATTCAAAAATATTAAGTTGTTTTGATCAAATGAATAAAATTCCTTTTGATGTTGCAATTAAATTAATTAGGTGTATTGATCCCAAAGATATCAACGATGAAAGCGGAAAATTTTTGAGTATTTGTGCAGAATTAAGTGAAGAAATTTTAAATCCAATTTTAGATAAATTTAAAACTGAAGAAATTTCAGCTGATTTATTAAGTAATCTTTTAACATACTTTCCTACCCAAATTTTAAAAAATAACTTGATAAATATTTTAAAAAAATGTCCTGAAAAAAATTTAGATACTAGTAATTTAACTAAACTTTTAAATAAGCTTTCTGATGGGGAAAATTCAGAAGAATTAGTAATGTTTTTGTTTAATAAATTCCCTGACAAAGTTGTAGCGGAAAATTCATTGAAAATTTTAGAAAAATTAGAAAATAAAAGTGTGAATGGAACTTTTTTGAATTTAGTTTTAGAAAAAAGTAATATGTCATGGGATTTGTTAAATTTATTACTTAAAAAATTCGATAATGAAGTCATAAAGCAAAATTTGTCAAATATTTTAAAAAAATATCCAAAAGATAATTTATCTACAGAAAATTTCAATCAAATTTTATTTTTTTTAAAAGGAAATGAAATTTCAAATGAAGTAGTTAATGAATTAGTTCGTTGCATTAGTAATATTGATGATCTTTTAAATAATTTAAACCAATTCCAAAATAAAAGTTCAAACGAAGAATTTTTAAATTTAATTTTAGTGAAATCCAAAACAATTACTCTTGATCAACTCGTTAAATTATTAAAATATTTTTCGGATGAAATTATAGAAAATAATTTGTTAAATATTTTGCAAATGATAAATGATAATTGTTTGACTAAAGAGATTTTAGATGAAATTTTAAATAAATTTAGTAAAAAATTTCAGTTCAATTATGAAACATCAAAATCATTTTATGATAAATTCAAAGATGAGTGCATAAATAAAGATATTTTAATTAAACTTTTAAATAAAGGTTTTCTCTTTGACATAAAAAATTGTCAAAAAGATAATTTCCGAATTTTTGTTTCGGATCTATTTATATCCAATGAACGTAAAAAAATATGTAGTAAATTAGAAAACGAATCTGCAAAAAAAGAATTTACCAATTTATATAATACATACAATAAATTGAATATTAAAATTGGATACGGTATTGGAATAGGAATTGGTTTGTTAGTTTTAGTTGGTGCAATAGGAATTAGTATAGCTACATTCGGTTTAGGTTCTTTGGCTATTTCTACTGCTACAATTGCAGCAATATCCGTGACTTCAATTGTCAGTTTTGCTGTTACATCTATATTTAGTTTTTTTATGCATAGATTAAACCATGCAAAGAAGTTATTAGAAGTTCCTACCATTAGCAGAAAAAATGTTTATGATCCGAATTTTAATTCAAAAATAAATGAACTTACAAATGCAAACAATAGTGAAAATACACCACCTTTAATAAATGATGAAAATATATATAAAGATCAAATTTAAAAAATCCTTTTAATGCAAATTTATTTAAATTAAGTTTTTATTCGTTATCATTAATTTGATGGCAAAAAAAATAATTGATAATCATTTTTGTCAATTATTTTTTTATAATTATTTTCTAAATTTTATTGTATTTATATCAAAAAATATGTTAAAATTAATTAATTCAACTGAAAAATTATTCAAATGGAGGTATTATCAATGGAAAAATTAATATTAAAATGTGTAAGTAATTATAATCAGCTATTAAAAGATAATGAAAGTTTTGACGAATATATTCGTAATTATAATTTTACAACGCCAACAATATTTTACATATTAATTGATGTTTTAGAAGAATATATTAAAGACAAAAATCAAGAAACTTTTACAATAGATAAAGAATCTCTAAAAAAATTAATTTGTATATTTCACAATATATGGCCGGATATTATAACTTTATTTCATTTGAAATGGCAAAAATCTTCTTTTAATCATAACTCTGAAATAAATGATTTAGTCACAGATGATAATTATAGCTTCACGAAAAGTGATTTTTGGCAATTCAAAAAAAATATCGAAATAAATCTAAATAATTTTTCTCATACAGCAAATGAAAAAAATTTAAATACTTTTAGAGAACAAATTAGAAAAAATAATATCAACCTTGATAAAATTTTTGACATTATTATAGATAATAAAGAGCAACTTACGTTAAACGATATAAAAGATTTTTTTGCTGCTTATTACGCTTTTAAAAAAGTCGGAAATGACTCAATTGATAATCTTGTTAACCAAATTAAATCAAGTGCTAGTTATATTCAATATGAACAAGAAAATATTAATAATTTAGCCAAACAAATAAAAGATGAGCAAGATCAAATCTCTGAACTTCAAAATAATATTTATGAACTTGAAAATCAAATCTCGGTCTATAAGGAAGAATTTATTAATTATGATTCTTATGTTGTTCAAAATTTAATTTATTATGCAGAAGTAGATTCACATTTAACAACCGACTGGCTTAGCCCTGTTTTTAGAACAATATTTGAAAAAAGTTATCCAGATCAAATTGAATTAGTTAAAAAATCAAACAAATTTATAGAACTAAAATTGACAATGGAAGAACAATATGAATTTTCGAAAAATTTAAAGGCTAAAAAAAACAATTTAGAAAAATTAATTCTTAAGTTCAAAGAAGAAATAAAAAATAAATTACAAATAAATGATGAATTAATAAATAAAATTATAGATAAATTGGAAGATAAATTAGATCAAGAGTCAGTAGATTTTTTACTTGTAAATAATTTTATTAAAGGAAGCGGAACTATAGCTAAAATATTTTCAAAAACAGACGATAATGTTAGAACAAATCTTTTTTTATTAAAAAAAATTAATTATAAACCAAACATAAATTTAAAACCACTTATTCAACCAATGCTTGAATCAATAGAAACTGAAATTCTAACAGAAACTCAAAACATAGATACAAAAGTAAATGATAATGTTGAAAATTCTTTTCAATCGAAATCAAGTCAAATTAAATCTAATCCCCAAAAAGATTTAAGCAGCTTAACTAAATCACTACTTAACCAAAATAAAAAAATACCAAACCCAAATTTTAATACTAAAAATTTTTCTCAAGTGGAAACATTTCAATTTAAATTTGATCCTATTGAATTTGATCCTAAAAAGAAGTTAAAAGATGACCTTGAATCACTACTTACACATGATTTAAATTTTAATGATTTTATTAAATTTGAAAACGAAATATTGCCAAAATTAGACGAAAATGCAAAAAATATTTTTTTAGAATTTAAATATAAATCGAATGAAGATTTAAAATCACTGCTCGAAAGATATTTATCCTTATTCCAAATAACAAATTTTAATGATTTATTTGATATTATTAATAAATTTAATGTACCTTTGTCAAATGAAAATTTATTGATTTTATTAAAAATAACAAAAGATAATATTTTATGTGGCAATGCCATTGATCAATATGTATTTAACTTTTTACAAAAATTTCCAGATTTTGATTTTACTAATAGTAATTATATTACTAAAAATGAATCCGAAAAATTTAATTTGCCAAAAAAATTACCAACGCCAGAATTATTAAAGGAATTTTTTCGTTGTTTTCGTTTTGAGAATCTTTCTTATACTGTAGGATTTAGTCCTATAAGTTATCAAGCAAATTTTAAAAACATGTGTTTGTATTTTTGTTCAGGTCCGTTTGATTTAGATTTTGCAGAAAATTTGTGTTCTTTTTGTTCTTCCAATAACTTCTTTTCTGGTAATGACTTAAATGTTTTTTTAGAAAAGCTCGATAAATCTAAAAGACTAGATTATAATTTAACAAAAAATATTCTTGCAATTTCTTCGGATATTCCATTTAATGTTCTTTCAGATTTTATTAATAATTTTTTAGAAGAGAATAAATTTGATGTTGATTTATTTTATTTATTATTGAAAACTTGTAAAAAAAGTGATCTTACTAAAGATAATTTTCAATGCCTATTAAATAAATTACCTCGAAAAAATGATATAAATGAAGAAAATTTATCAGAAGAAATATTATTTAAAGGATTATTCTCAAAAGATAAAAAGAAATCAATTACAATTTCTAATTTCCCGGATGGATTTCTTGATTTGGAAATTTTGCGAAATTTATTTGTTCATGGAATTTATATTACAGAATTAAATCTAATTGATTTAATTTCCAAAAATACAATACAAAGATTTAGCAACGAAATTTTAGAAACAGAATTTATGAAAAACATGATTGAGAAAAATGAGCTTAAGCGAAAGAAAAAAATTGAAGAAAATAGAAAACGACAAAATCGAGATACTAACCGACGAAATAAAAAAAGCATGCCAAAAAAAACAAAAACAAGAACAAATCCAAGCACAAATACTCAAGATGAAGACACAAACAGTCAAAATGAAGACACAAACAGTCAAAATGAAGACGCAAATACTCAAAATGAAGAC
>CAOVHW010000003.1:102079-162011 GCA_948543815.1 uncultured Eubacteriales bacterium
TCAAAATAAAACTGAAAAAAATTTAAATCCAAGTGCAAACAGTCAAAATGAAGACACAAATAATCAAAATGAAACTGAATCAGATCCAGACTGCAAATCAAATAAAATTAATAAAAATTTCAACAAAAAAGAAAATAAGTACGGAATATTTGCTGGTTTAATGTTTATAATTTTAGCAATATCACTTGGAATAACAATCGGAATTGGAGCTCTGGCCGTCCCTATCGCAATAGCCATTGCAATAATTTCTCCGCTTGCAATTTTAGGAATAGCAATAATATTATCTGTGTTTATTCGTATTTTTTATGAAATTAAAATATCAGAAACTTTAAATTTATTAAATCAATCGTCAACTTTAAATAAAGAACAGGCTTTGAAGCGAGTTCCATTTTATTTAAGAAATAAAAAAATAATAATTGAACAAATTAATATCTTACAAGGAAAAAATTATGCAAATGAAGAAAATAAAATATAACAAAATTTATTCCTTATTTATTATTAAAAAATCCATTAAATATAAAATTAAAATATATTTTTATTAAATATTTTGCTTGACTTTTATTTTTTTATTTAATAAAATATTAATATATGAAAAAAGTTAAATATATATTTTAGGAGGAATATTATGTCTGAAACTTCAATTTTACCAAAAACTTTTGCGTATACCTTAATGAACCAGGCACTAATGTATCGTCAAAAACTTATAAAAAAATCCGCTGATGGATATAAAAGTATAATGACAAGAAGCTTATCAAGATTCCAAAAATCAATGTCAACACCACAAAAATCTATTTGTGAAATAGATATAACTAATATCAATGATTTTAGTAGGCAAATAAATATAATTGAAGAAGTATTAAGTGTTATAAAGGCTCAATTACAACTACCTGACACAATACCAATGGCAGAAAACCCTCTCATGACTATTTCTAACCCAGATAAAATAATAGGTGATGATGAATATAGTGCTAAGGAAATGTTTAAAAATTTAACTGCCATTTTAAAGTGTTCGAGACATGGAACATTCAATGATCCTCATATATCTAAATGCCTATCTGCTTTTGTTCAATTACTTAAAGATTTTAACGGTATTATTGATTGTAATTTTATGGAACTTTATAATTTTTTTGTACAAAAGCAAAAAAAATGCACATCAAAAGACAGAATAAAAAAAATACTTGACTCTCCTAATTTAAGAAATTCATCTGCAAAACATAAAAGTTATGTTAAAGAAGTTTGTGAAAAAATGATAAAATGGAAACCTTGGCTCGATTACGATGAAATCCCTCCACTTGAAAGAAACAACCGCGAACATCAAGAAGAAAAATAAAAAAATCCGACATAGAGTTGGATTTTTTATAAAATTAACTTAAGATAAATTTTAATTAAATATTTTTTTAACTTATTTATTTTTATTCGCTATAATATTATTGTATTTAAAAAATAAATTATATTTTTTAAGAAGGAATTTATTATGTTTAATCAGGTATTTAACGAAATTGAAAACCTTAAAGAGCAAATTAAACAACTTCAACAACAACATCAAAATCAACAACAAACTCCACCATTTGCAAATAACGTACCCGAAATATAAAAACAAATAAAATCCGAAGAAAGTCGGATTTTTTTAATGGTTAATATTTTATAATTAATTTACTTTACAACATAACGCAAATAATAATGCAGCATTAGCGAAATTATTTTTTTTATCAGCCAAACAATTTGTATCTATATCATAGACGCCATCTGTATGCATTGACTTATCCATTTCTGCCTGTAAGCCCGCTATCGTCTTCATTACCATTATTGATTCTGCTAGCTTATCTACCATGATATATTTCTCATGCGGAATAAATGGTTTTAATGCATATAATAGCTCAATTTCTTTCGGCCGATTATTTTTTACCTGCAATCGTTGATGCTCTACCTCTTCCTCAATCTTTTGCAGATACCTCTCATAAAACATATTCTTTATTAAATTGGCAGCTTCCTCCATATCATTCCTTATCTTACTTTTATCCTGCAGCATTTGCGTTACCTCATAAAGTGACATCTCATTCCCCCATTACTAATTTTTTTATATCTATTAGTCCCCAGCCTTGTTGATTTTGTGGGTAATTTAAATTTATCGTACTTCGTTTTAATCGTAATTTAACCTGATTCGGTGATAATTGTGGGAATCTATCTAGTAATAATGCAATCGCTCCCGTTACTATCGGTGTTGACATTGATGTCCCACTCATCATTGCATAATTATTATCTACCGACTTTAAGTTCTTCACTTCCTTACTCAGACACGATATAATATTTGCACCAGGTGCTATTACATCTGGTTTAATAATGCACTCGGATGTAGGTCCACGTCCTGAAAAATTTATTAATGAATCCCCCCAGATATTTACTGTCTTATGGTCATCCGATGCACCTACTGTTATTACTTTCTTACAAATTCCCGGTGATGTTACACTTGATTTATTTGGCCCATTATTACCCGCGGCAATAACTACAACGATACCACTATCCCAAAGTTTTTCAACCGCACGTATAAGTGGGTCATTCGGTCCTTCATCTTTAGTCCCTATTGATAAATTAATAACGCGAATATTAAATTTATCTTTGTTATCTAAAATCCATTGAAGGCCTGCTAAAACATCTGCACTATTTCCCTTACCGGTTGCGTCTAAAATTTTTAGCGCTATGATATTACATTCGGGTGCAATCCCCATATATTTCCCACCAGATAAAAATCCATTTCCACCTGCAATCCCACTAACATGAGTCCCATGACCATTATCGTCATATGGCTCACGTTTATTTGTAGTAAAATCTTTAAAGGCAATAATTCGATTATGCGGCATACAAAAATCATTTACCGGACAAATTCCCGTATCTAATATCGAAATAGTAACAGTCTTCCCCGTATAGCCTTTACTATTTACGATATCAGCATTAACTGATTTTCGTGCCGTATTCATTTGTGCCGTAATATTTGCATTCTCATGAATTAATTCTAAGTTGCAAAGCTTACGTAAAATATTTGACTTATCCCTATCAATTTCTAGTACAAAACTATTTATCAGTGGTAAATCATATTTTACTCTGCCTAATGATTTTATATTTGCTTCTACTCTCTTATCAGGCATATATTCTATAATATATTGCAAACAATTTTTCATATCGCTCACTCTTCCATTTTTTCTTTATAAATATGAAAAATTGTTCCATTATGTTAATTAACTTGCTTTTAATTCTAATCTTAATCTATCTGCTATTAGTGCAATAAATTCACTATTCGTTGGCTTTCCCTTATTATTATTTATTGTATAGCCAAAAAATTTATCTATCTCCTCTACTTTTCCTCTATTCCATGCAACTTCTATTGCATGCCTTATTGCGCGCTCAACTCTACTCGATGTCGTATTACATTTTTTTGCTATTGCCGGATATAATTCTTTTGTTATATAGTTTAAAATATCTATATCGTCTACCGCCATCATTATTGCTTCCCTCATATAATGATAGCCACGAATATGTGCAGGTACTCCTATGTTATGTAGGATACCTGTTACTTTTGACTTTAAACTATAGTTTTCAAATGGCAGCGCATTATTCTTGAATAAAATATTTTTATTCGGCAATATATTATTATTGAGTTGGTGAACTCGTTTCGCTAAAATATCTATGTCAAATGGTTTCGCTATATAATACTCTGCTCCTAACTCTATTGCTTTTTGCGTTATTTTTTCCTGAGTAATAGCGGATAAAATTATACACATTGGTGAACTTGTTGGATGATTTTTCTTATCTAATTTCTCTAATACTCCTAATCCATCTAATTTCGGCATTATCCCATCTAATATTGCAACATCTGGTTTTAACTCCTGTATTTTTTTATACGCTGTTACTCCATCATACGCACAATCTATAACATCAATATCGCCTTGTTTTTCTAAATATCCTCCTATTACGTCGCAAAATTCTTTATTATCATCTGCAAGCAGTACTTTTATTTTACTCAATTTTTATCCCTCCAAAAATAATGAGTTGTCAATAATTGGAAGCTTACCAATAAATGGAATTATACTTCATGAAATCACTGTTTACAACAAAAAACATTTACATTTTTTCTACTAAAATTTACGTCCTTATACATGAAACAGGCTATTACGCGGTATTATTTGTATAATTAATAAATATTGTGGAAGATGTGAAAGGAGTTTGACTTAATTTGCTTGATTTTGAATATGAATTGTCAAAATATGAACCTATTAATGGAATAGATGATGTCGAAAATTCCGTTGAATCTGACGAATTACGTGATATCATGGACTTTTTAAACTATATTTGTATCAATATCAATAAGGAGTAGAAATAAAAAATGAAATGCCCTGCATGTAATAATGAAATTCCTTATGGCAAAATTTGTCCCTATTGTAAAAAAGATATTATCTTAACTAAAAAAATTATCGATTTATCAAATACCTTCTATAATCACGCCCTTACTTTTACTAAAAATAATGAACTCTCTTTCGCTATTATTTACCTTAAAAAAAGTCTTTGTCTGTATAAAAATAATACTAACGCCCGAAATCTTTTGGGCCTTATTTTTTATCGTATGGGAAGAATTGGCGACGCATTAAAACATTGGGTCATTAGTCAAACTCTTACTAAAGGTATAAATCTTGCTAATGATTACCTAATGAGTGCACAACAAAATCCTAAAATTCTTGATAAGTATAATGATTCAATTAAGTTCTATAATTTAGGTTTGAATTACATAAATCAAAATAATGATGATATGGGAGTGATACAGTTAAAAAAAAGTCTGGAAATAAATCCAGACTTTATCGATGCGTTAAACTTATTAGCATTATGTTATATCTATCAAGAAGAAAAAGATAAGGCACAAAAACTTATAGAGCGCGTATTACAGATAGATAGTTCAAATATAATAGCAAATAATTATTACAAAAGATATATTGACAAAAAAAATTTACAGAGTAAAAATTTTTTTACGACAAAGATAAAATTTATAGATATGTTTAATTTTTCACGAGCAGTAATATTTTTATCAGGGATATTTTTTGGGATAATAATTATTTATGCGCTAGTATTCCCAGCACAAATTTCGTCAAAGAATAAATCGATAGAGAAATTGCAAAAAGAATTAGACGTTATACAGGAAAATTATGATACAATAAATGAAGAGATGCCAAAGCTAAAAAAAGAAAATGAGCAGCTAACGAAAGATAATATAGAATTTCAGCAAAAATTATTAGAGAATGAGACACAAAAATTACTTGCCCAAGCCCAAGATTTATATAACCAGCGGAAAATTATTCAAGCCACTGATATTTTATATGGATTAAGCCCAGTAAAATCGGAAGAATTATCAGAGCAAATAGAAAAACTCCGAAAAAAAGTTTATCCCAGCGCAGCAAAAATATATTACGATAAAGGATTACAAGCATATAACAGTAAAAATTTTGAGCAGGCAAAAGAAAATTTTGAAAAAGCTTTGCTTTTCTCCGAAAATCCCGAAAAAATAAATTATTATCTGGAAAAAATGAAATCGGAATAGGAGGCGGGTATAATGAATTTTACATTAAAAAAGGAAATACCAATTGAATCAATAGATTCCACCGGATTTTTATATGAACATACGAGTGGCGCACAACTTATTTTTATCAAAAATGATGATATCAACAAAGTTTTTTCGGTAGCATTTAAAACTTTACCGAGCGATGACAAAGGTGCACCACATGTTCTTGAACATTGTACATTATGCGGCTCAAAAAAATATCCGCTTAAAGATACATTTAATGAAATTTCGTTTTCTTCACTTTATACATATTTAAATGCAATAACGTTTAAAGATAAAACTGTTTATCCAATTGCGAGTACGAACGATGCTGAATTTGCTAAGCTCACAAAAATTTATTTAGATTGCGCATTCAATCCACTTTTACGTTTTGAAACATTTTTACATGAAGCATGGCATTATGAAAAAATGGAAAATGGATTAGACGTAAACGGCGTAGTTTATAGTGAAATGAAATCAACTTTTTCAAATCCAGTACGTGAAACTCGCTCATTTATCCATAAAAAATTATTTCCAAGCACATTTTATAAATATGAATCATCGGGCGTCCCTAAAGAAATTTTAAAATTACAGCATCAAGAAATTGTAGACTTGCATAAAAATTTTTACACACCAGAAAATTGCTTCCTTTATTTATATGGAAATATTGACAACTTGAATTTTTATTTTGAACTGTTTGATGAATATCTGACGCCACGCGAAAATCCTAATAAAATTTCCATACCGAAACAACCAATTTTTTCAGAACCATTAATTGCAAATGCACTATATGATTTTTCCGGCGCACAAAAAAAATATTTCGGTGCCGGATTTGTTATCGATACTGCACTAAATTTGGAATTAGTTTTGGCGTTCAATGTTTTGAATTCATATTTGGCAAAGATGGTTGGCGCGCCATTAAAAAGATTTTTGCCACTGGTAAAAACTTTTCTTGAAACTGAAATTTATCAACCAGTTTATTCAATTCTTTCCGAAAATTTTAATGGCAGTACGGAAAAGTTCAAGGATACGATTTTGCAAATTTTCCGCCAGATTTATAAAAGTGGATTAAATAAACCATTGCTGGAATCATGCATAAATAATTACGAATTTGATTTGCGAACATCACTCCATAAAAATCGTCCAAAAGGTTTGGTATTAAATCTTTTGATGCTAACCGATTGGATTTATGACGGTGATCCATTTTCAAAAATTGAACGTATAAAAGTTTTGAATTCACTACGTAAAAAACTTCATGAAGGTTATTTTGAAGATTTAATCAGAAAATATATCATTTTCAATACGCACGCCGTTTTCACAAGTTTGATTCCTGATAGCAAAAATCCATTTCAATTTAATGTATCCGCCGAAGATATGAAAAATGCAAAGCTAATGAAAAATTTTATTGAAAGTGAAGATAATAATGAAAATTTAATTCCAATTGCAAAAGTTGATGAAACAAAATTTTTAGGTTTTTGTGATTCAAAAGAATATCCGACGGAAAAAATTTTATACACACCAATGGATACCGAACAAATTATTTATCTGCGGTTTGCATTTAAAACTGACTGCGTGCCGGAAAAATTATTGCCGTATGTTGGAATTTTAGCTGAAACTTTGGTTTTCACTGCATTACAGGAAAACTCAAACGAAAGTATGCAAACGATAATAAATAATATTGGTCACATAAAAATGGAATTCGATACTTACTCGAAAGATAACACAAAATTTATTCCGATGTTGAATTTAAAAATCAAGTTATTGCCAAGTAATATTGACAGCATAATTGAAATTACGCACGCAATTTTCAGTATAAAAACTTTTGATTCAAAAAGTTTAATAAAAAAATTGTTACTGCAAAAATTTGCGCTTATGACAAATTCATTTATAAAAAATCCGATTGAGAATATTGTCAAAAAAGTTAACTCATACAACAGCAATGAATATAAGTATAAAGATATTGTCGACGGTATTTGCTTTTATTATTTCATTAAAAATCTTAATCAAAATTTTGATGATGAATATGGTGATTTGATAGAAAAACTTTTGGACGTTTTTAAAATTATTTTTACACGCGAAAACTCTTTTCTACAAATAGTTTGTGATGAAAAAAATTTTGATGCAATTCATTCAAAACTCGTTGACCTTATGCAAAGTTTACCGACATCTCCACAAAAATCTTGTACTTATGATTTTAAAAATTATAAAACGGATGAAGCATTTCATAATTTGACAACAATAAATACGAATGCAATGATAATTCCACTTGACATTCAATTGTCTGGTTTTTGCGATGCGTTTGAAACATTTATGGATAAAATTTATTTGATGCGCGAGATAAGAGTCATGGGTGGCGCATATGATTCTAACTGCAAATTTAAAAATAATGCGATATATTTTTATTCATACGCCGACCCAAATATCGAAGCTACTTACAAAAAATTTTTATCAGCTGCGGATTATGCTTTAAATTTTCAATTTTCTGCTGAACAAATCCAAAAATGTATTGTCAGTGCAATAAACGTTTTTGATAAATTGAAGTCTGTAGAAAATCGCGCCGAAGTTACTTTTAGTCAATATATTACTGAAACTTCACGTGATGAAATTTTGCAAATGCGTACAGAAATTATTTCTACAAAAGTGGAAAACATAAAAAATATTGCTCAGCAAATCAAAAATAATTTAGACAAAGCAATGGTTTGTACGATAGGTAATCGCAATAAAATTTTTTCTGCGCGACATTTATTTTCCGATATTACAAAATTATAGTTTTAAAATTTTACTTTAGAACTTTAACAAAAAAACTTTGTGCATTTGCACAAAGTTTTTTATTTTTGTTCCATAAAATTATTCTCTTCAATGTTTGGCACTTTATCATCGCTCGATTTATTAATAACATCTTTTGTTTTTTCATATAAGAAATTTTTTTCAGTAAATTCTTGATTTTGTGATTCTTCTCTTAAATTTTCCAAAACAGAAGTTATCATATCAAGTAAATCTTGTTCATTTGCTATAATATTTTCGGTTATAGTAACAGCTTTATCTATATTATCCGTTTCCTTCAAATTCCAATAAAAAGAACAAGTTATTAAATCAACTACATCTTGGATTTTTTGCTTTGTATTATCAGATATTTTACCAACATTATTTTCTAAAAACATATCTTGTAAAATATTAAAAAAATCTTTTTCATCTTTTATCTCAAAATATTCATTTACTGCACTAAAAAGAAAATTATATACTTCATTCTTCGCCATAATAAATCCCTCCCCAAAACACAGATAAATTACATTATAGTAATATTATATTACATAAAAATATACAAATCAATAAAATATGTTTTCTAATTATTTTTTATAAAATTCTTTGTTTATTTTCAAAAAAAGTAAAGTCTTATTTCATATTTTTTTTAAACCTGTAATATTTTAATAAGCAGGGGGAATTTCATATGAAAAAAGTTTCTAAAAACAATATCAAGCGTAAAATTACGAGCATGTTAGAATTACCGAAAGAAATTGTTTTTAATCTCCCTTTGATAACTATTATTGGTAGTGAAGAAATTAGTATTGAAAACTATAAAGGAATTATTGAATATAATTTGGAGCGTATTCGTATTAATACTTCATGTGGGATTTTAAAAATTGAAGGTAAAAAACTTGCCCTTAAACAAATTACATCTGAAAATATTTCTGTTTACGGCCTTATTTCAAATTTGGAATACATTTTATAATTCGGAGGCTCCAAATGTTACTCGACATATGTAATTTCTTTAAGGGCTACATTTTAATTGAGGTAAAAGGATTCTCAGTTGAACGCTTTGTTAATCTCGCAACTTATAACAATATTTTTTTGTGGGACTTAAAAAAAAGTAATAACGGTATCGTTTTGAAAGTTTCTATCAAAGGTTTTAAACTCCTTAAAAAATATGCACGTAAAACTGGCTGCAAAATAAAAATTTTAAATAAAAATGGTTTGCCATTTAAAATTTATCGCTATAAAAAAAGAAAAATATTTGCCGCCGGTATTATTTTTTTTGTCGTATCACTTTATTTACTTTCATCTTTTATCTGGTTTATCGATATCGAAGGTAATGAACGTATAAACTCTGAAGATTTATTAAGATTTTGTGAGAAACAAAATTTTAAATTTGGAAGTTTCAAGCCACGTTTAAATTTAAAATTGCTTGAAAAAAATTTGCTAAATAATTTTTCAGATATATCATGGATAAATATAAAAATAAATGGAACGCGTGCGATTATCCAATTAAAAGAAACGATACCAAAACAAAAAATTATTGATAAAAGCACGCCGTGCAATATAATTGCTAAAAAAGACGGTTTGATTTTAAATGTAACTGCAAGTTCTGGAATGCCTAAAGTTAAACCAAAAGATGTTGTGAAAAAAAATGATATTTTAGTTAGCGGCGAAGTTATTATTGAAAATAATAATTCGGAAATTAATGAGCCATCAGTTGAATATGTTCATGCTGACGCCGAAGTTAAAGCCAAAACTTATTATCAAATAAATTTTAAAATACCACGTGAGTACACAATAAAAAAATATACCAGCAAATTTAAAAAAACTTATACATTTGATTTGTTTGGTAAAAAATTTAATCTTTTCACCGGCATTAAGTTTGCTAATTATGATAAAATATCTGCGGTAAAACAATTTTCTCTTACAAAAAATTATCCGCTACCAATAAAAATTTTTGTCAATGAATATCGTGAATTTGTTCCGATTATCAAAAAACGTTCACTTGAACAAATTAAAGATTTAGCTGATAAAATTGTAACCGGTCGAATCATTCGTGAATTCGATTTCGATACAGATATTTATGACAAACAATTTACATTTACGAATGAAAAAAATTCGGTGTACGTCAAAACTTTGATAACTACTGTCGAACGCATTGATGAACAAGTTAAATTGGAGTAAATGATGAAAAATATTGAAAAAGAAATTTTACGTGTCAAAAAGTTAAATGAATATGAAAATAAAATTTATCAATCAGGTTTTAAATTTATTGCTGGTGTCGATGAAGTTGGTCGTGGCCCACTCGCCGGTCCAGTTTATGCTTGCGCCGTTATCTTGCCACAAAATTCTTTTATCGAACGCATAAATGATTCCAAAAAATTATCTGCAAAAACTCGTGAAATTTTGGATAAACAAATACGTGATATCGCTATCGATTTTTCAATTGGTATCGTTGATGAACAAACTATCGACAAAATTAATATATATAATGCAACTCGTTTGGCAATGGAAAAAGCTATTGATGGCTTGCAAATAAAACCTGACTATATTTTGACCGACGCCATGAAATTAAATATCGATACGCCAAAACTTTCGCTAATAAAAGGCGACACACTCAGTATTTCTATCGCCGCCGCAAGCATTATTGCTAAAGTTGCAAGAGATAGTTTTATGATTTTGATGCACGATTCGTTTCCCGTTTATAATTTCAATAATAATAAAGGTTACGGTACAAAGGAACATATTGCGGCGATAAAAGAGTTTGGAATTTGCCCATTGCATCGAAAAAGTTTCCTCAAAAAAATTTTACCGGGAGAGTGTTTAGTTTGATTCTTTCGCAAATTTTACACAATATTGACCATGAAATTTTACAAGGTTCAGATTGCGAAATTAAAAATTTGACAATTGATTCACGACAAGTTGTTAGTGGATCAATGTTTTTTTGCATACGCGGATTAAATGTTGACGGCCACAATTTTATAGACGATGTAGCTAAAAGTGGCGCCGTTTGTATTATGATTGACCGTAATGATTTAAAAAATTTTCCGCCATTTGTGACTGTCGTAAAAGTAAAAGATGTACGTACCGCGCTTGCATTTTGCAGCAGTAATTTTTTTGATAATCCAGCAGAGAAAATGAATTTAATCGGCGTTACCGGAACGAATGGCAAAACTTCTACAACTTATTTTATCGAAACAATTTTACGTGCATTTAATCACAACGTTGGAATTATCGGAACAATTGACTCAAAAGTAAATGGCGAACATGTTAATATTTTTTATGCTACCACGACAACGCCAGATGCAATTGAATTACAAAAAATTTTGGCTTATATGAATGAAAAAGAAGTTGACGATGTTGTAATGGAAGTCTCGTCACATTCGCTTGCATTGCATAAAGTTGATTCATTGAAATTCAAAATTGCGATTTTCACAAATTTGTCACAAGATCATTTGGATTTTCATAAAAATATGCAAGATTATCTTTACGCGAAATCTTTGTTGTTTAAAAGATGTGAGATTGGAGTTATAAATGCCGACGACGACGCGTCAAATTATATTCAGCAAAATTCACAATGTAAATTTATTTCGTATGGAATTGAAAATTTGAATTCGGATATTCGTGCCGAAAATATAATTTGCCAAAATGATTCTGTAAGTTTTGATATAAACATAAATGGACAAAAAGAAAATTTTTATGTGCCGATACCCGGAAAGTTTACAGTTTATAATGCGCTTTGTACAATTTGCTGTGCAAAATGTTTGCAAATTCCCGTTGAAATTATAAAAAATGCGTTACGAAAAATGAAAAATGTTCCTGGGAGAATGCAGCGTGTTCCGTCAAAAAAATTTAATGTCATAGTTGATTATGCACATTCCCCTGACAGTCTTGAAAATGTTTTAAAATCCGTTCGACAATTTACACGCGGTCGATTGATATTAGTTTTTGGATGTGGTGGCGACCGCGACAAATTAAAACGACCAATAATGGGCGAAATTGCATCGCGCTTAGCAGATTTTTGTATAATAACTTCTGACAATCCACGAACAGAATCGCCGTCACAAATAATTTCTGAAATTGAAAAAGGAATGACAAATTCTTCTTACGAAAAAATTGAAGACAGATTTTTGGCGATAAAGAAAGCTATCGAAATTGCCAACAGTGACGACATAATTTTAATTGCGGGAAAAGGTCACGAAAATTATCAAATTTTTGCTGATCGCACAATTCATTTTGATGATGTCGAAGTCGCTAGTGAAATTTTAAACGGGAGATAGTTACAATGAAAAAAATTTCTGTCAAAGATATTGTTTCGGCTGTAAATGGAATTTTTTACGGCGATAAAAATATTCTCGAAAATTATGTTTGCCATGTAAACACTGATTCGCGCAAAATTGTCCACGATTCATTATTCATTCCACTTGCCGGTGAAAAATTTGATGCTCACGATTTTATCGAGCAAGCATTTAAAAACGGAGCAATTTGTACACTTTCAGAAAAAATTTTAGATACGCAAAAAAATTTTATCAAAGTTGATTCTACATATCAGGCGCTTCTTGATTTGGCTGAGTATTACCGAAATTTGTTAAATGTAAAAATTGTTGCTGTTACTGGAAGTTGTGGCAAAACAACTACAAAAGATATTATTGCATCGGTACTTTCGCAAAAGTATAATGTTGCAAAAAGTCGTGGAAATTTTAATAATCATGTTGGGTTGCCATTAACAATTTTTGAAATGGATTCCGATACGCAAATAGCGGTTTTAGAAATGGGAACAAATCATTTTGGTGAAATAAATGTTTTAAGTAAAGTTGCACGGCCGGACGTATGTGTTATTACAAACATTGGTTTGGCACACATTGAAAATTTTGTGAGCCAAGAAGGAATTTTAAAAGCCAAAAGCGAAATTTTTAATTATGCAAATGATAATTTTTTAGCTGTGTTAAATGGTGATGACGAATATTTGAGGAAGTTGGATCTTAAAAATAAAATTTATTGTGGACTTGATGACTCAAATAATATTTTTGCGTACGATATAAAAGGTCAAACTTTTTCCGTTAATATTTTGCCGCGTCAAATAAATTTGAATTATCCCGGCGAATTCATGATAAAAAATTCTCTTATCGCTATAGCTATCGGTAAATATTTTGATGTGCCTGATGAAAAAATAATTTTTGGTGTAGAAAATTTTCAATTGTCAAATATGCGCATGGAATTTTTACACGCAAAAAATAATTTGACAATAATAAATGACGTTTATAATGCAAGTCCAACTTCTATGAAATCTGCAATTGATGTTTTGGATTCTATTAACGCTGAAAATAAAATTTGTATTTTAGGCGATATGTTTGAGCTTGGCGAAAATTCACCGAAATTTCATTTTGATATCGGAAATTATTTGTCCACTAAAAAAATTAATTTGGTCATTTGTATAGGAGATTTGGCCAAAAATATTTTTGATGGCATAAATTCAATCGAAAAAAAGTATTATAAAACCAAAGAAGAATTTTTTTACGCTAAAAATAATTTTGCGAACGCAACTATTCTTATAAAAGCGTCGCGTGGTATGCATTTTGAGGAAATCGTCAATAAACTAATGAGGTGATTTTTTTTGGAAAAGCTTGTTTATTCCGTAGTTATTTCGTTTGTAATTAATACGTTGATTTGCCCGTTCATGATAAGATATTTACAAATTTTAAAATTTGGTCAAAATATTCGTACTGATGGTCCTAAGTCGCATCTAAAAAAAGCTAACACACCAACAATGGGCGGAATAATTTTTTTGATAAGTATGACTATAACATCGCTATTTTTTTTGCACGGTAATCCAGAATGTATTTTGGTTTTACTCACAACAATTGGTTTTGGATTAATTGGTTTCGCAGATGATTTCATCAAAATTTTAAAAAAGCGTTCACTTGGATTACGTGCTTATCAAAAAATTATTTTGCAGATTTTGATGGTTGCTTTTTTTTTGTTTTATTTACATAAATTTTTGCCAAACACAGATTATTCAATGATTTACATTCCGTTTGTTCACGACAAACTTAAGCTTGGAATTTTTTTTGTACCTTTTATTTTTTTAGTTTTAATCGGAACCGTAAACAGTATAAATTTAACTGATGGACTTGATGGTTTAGCGGCAGGCGTTACGGTTTTAGTCGCAATCTTTTTCATGTATGTTGCTTTGAAATTTAATAATTCATTATGTTTTATCGCTGGAACTGTCGTTGGAAGTTTGTTGAGCTTTTTATTGTTCAATTTATATCCCGCAAAAGTTTTTATGGGTGATGCTGGCGCTTTTGCATTGGGCGGATTTATTGCATCAATCGCAATTATTTTGCGTATGCCACTTTTCTTAATTATTGTCGGTATTATATACGTTGTCGAATCGTTATCCGTAATACTGCAAGTCTCTTATTTCAAAATTTCGCATGGCAAACGAATCTTTAAAATGGCGCCGCTACATCACCATTTCGAATTATGCGGTTGGTCAGAAACAAAAGTTGTTGCTGTTTTCTATTTCGTTACTGCTATTATGTGTTTGATTGGTTTGTCAGCTTTTAAATTTATTTCATAATAGGAGTGAGTTAATTTGGAATTTAAAAATAAAAAAGTTTTAGTTTGTGGTTTGGGGAAAAGCGGTATCGCATCCGTTGACCTTTTAAATAAATTAGGAGCGTTTGTAACTGCTACGGACAATCGTACACGTGACAAGCTTACTTTACCAAATTGGTCGAATGTAAAAATTTGTGCTGGAAAAAATCCTGACGATGTTGTTTTTGAAAACGATTTTATTGTTTTGAGTCCGGGGATTCCTACCGATTTACCATTTTTGAATTTGGCACGAGAAAATAATATTCCAATTTATTCAGAAATTGAACTTGCTTATAGAGTTTGTAAATGTCCAATCATTGCGATTACGGGAACGAATGGCAAAACAACTACAACATCTTTGACAGGTGCGATTATAAAAAATTATCGTGAAAATTCTGTTGTCGCAGGGAACATTGGTATTGCACTCACAGAAAAAGTTTTGCAAGCCGACAAGGATTCATTCGTGGTTGCTGAGATAAGCAGTTTTCAACTCGAAACAATTGATAAATTTAAACCGAAAGTTGCCGCAATTTTAAATTTCACACCTGACCATTTGGATCGTCATAAAACATTTGAAAATTATTGTGATGCGAAAGCAAAAATTTTTCAAAATCAAGATGAAAATGATTTTACAATTTTAAATTTTGACGATAAAATTTGTCGGCAAATGGCTAAAAAAACTAAAGCAAATGTTATTTTTTTCAGCACGAAAGAAAAATTGCAATCCGGCGTATATTTGGAGAACGACAAAATAAAAATACAAATTGATACAATAAATGAAATTTTGATGCGTACGGATGAAATAAATTTGCTCGGTGAACACAATATTTGCAATGTTCTTGCTGCAGTTGCAATGTGTGTGTGCGTCGGCGTTCCGCTCGATATAATTTACAATACGATTAAAAATTTCAAGGCAATTGAACATCGTTTAGAATTTGTTCGCGAAATCAACGGCGTAAAATTTTATAATGATTCCAAAGCTACAAATGTTGATTCCGCCATAAAAGCTTTGGATTCTATAAAAACTCCAATTGCTTTAATTGGCGGTGGATATGACAAAAACATCGATTTTTACGATTGGATTAAAAAATTCCAAAACGTTCGCTATTTAGTTTTAATCGGTCAAGTTAAAAATAAAATTGCTAAACAATGTGATGAACTTGGATTTAAAAATTATATTTTGCTTGAAAATTTTGATGAAGCCATTAAAAAATCTTTTGAGGTTGCTAAAAGCGGTGATTCAGTTCTACTTTCACCTGCTTGCGCAAGTTGGGATATGTTTAAAAATTTTGAAGAGCGCGGCGATTTATTCAAACAAATTGTAAAATCTTTATGATAAGAGGTGCAGGATGTCTGCTCATACTCTTCGGCGTTCAAATTTGAACCAAAATGATAAAATTTATGTTGGAAATTTTGATTACACAGTTTTTTTTACGGTAATTTTATTAGTTTTGTTTGGAATTATTATGATTTTTAGTGCGAGCAGTTATGTTGCTTCAACGCGCAGCGAATATAATTACGATATGTTTTTGTTTTTGAAAAAACAAACTTTTGCTGTATTGCTCGGATTTTTCGCTATGTTTTTTATGATGAATTTTAATTACCGCCATTTGCAAAAATTAGCGCTGCCACTCTACCTTTTAGCTAATGGATTATTAATTTTCGTTTTTTTATTCGGTGTTGTGAAAAAAGGTGCGAAACGTTGGATTAATTTGCCACTTGTCGGCTCGTTTCAACCTTCTGAATTGGCAAAGGTCGCCATAATTTTATTCATATCGTACATAATTGCGAACAACAAAAATATTTTAAAGACCATGTTTGGTCATGTTTTTTGTGCATTTTTTGTCGGCATTACTGTAATTTTAATTGCAGTCGGAAACTTGAGTACCGCAATCATTGTTACACTTATCGGCTGTGGAATAATTTTTATCGCCAGTCCATACACTGCTATTTTTATTACGCTAGGTTTGTGCGGCGCTGGCGCATTAGTTTCGTATATAGCTTTTTTCGCTAAAGATTTTCGTGGAGCAAGATTTGCAGCGTGGCTTGATCCATTTAGTGACCCAACTAATACCGGCTATCAAATTATTCAGTCACTTTATGCAGTTGCATCAGGTGGAATGTTTGGTTTGGGACTTGGTCAAAGCCGTCAAAAACTTGGTTTTATTCCTGAAGCGCACAACGATATTATTTTTTCAATTATTTGTGAAGAGCTAGGATTTTTTGGCGCAACAATAATTTTAATTTTGTTTGCAATTTTAATTTGGCGCGGGATAAGAATTGCGGTCAATGCGACAGATTTATTTGGCACACTGGTCGCCGCAGGAATTGTTATTATGATTGCGAGTCAAGTTATTATAAACATTGCCGTTGTTACAAATTCGATACCGAACACGGGAGTTCCACTTCCATTTATAAGTTATGGAGGAACTTCAGTAGCAATTGTAATGATGCTCATGGGAATTTTGCTTAATATTTCTAAGTACTCAAAGGAGTGAATGAGTTGGGACAATACGACAAAATTTATTTGGATATCGCGCGAAAAATTTTGCAGGATGGTTATTACGATGATAACCGCTGCGGTATAAAAACTTATAAGTTGCCGCATCAAATTATGCAATTTAATTTGCAAGATGAATTCCCAATTTTGACCACAAAATTTGTCGCATTTAAAACTGCCGTAAAGGAATTACTTTGGATTTTTCAACAGCAGTCAAACGATATTAACAAACTTCATGAACTAAATGTACATATTTGGGATGAATGGGCGCTCGAAGATAATACAATCGGAACATCTTATGGCTGGATTGTAAAAAAATTTAATCAAATCGATAAATTAATTGATAATCTGAAAAATAATCCACAAAATCGTCGCATGATAATTAATCTTTGGCAAAATCAATATCTTGATACGGGTGCACTTTATCCATGTTGTTTTATGACGATGTGGGACGTTACCGCCGGTAAATTAAATTGTATGCTTGTTCAACGCAGTGGTGATTGGGGATTAGGAGTTCCGTTTAATACAACGCAATATGCAGTTTTGGCACATATTCTTGCGCAAGTTACGAATTTGGAGCCAGGATTATTGACACACGTTATAAATAATGCGCACATTTATGAAAATCATGTTGAGGCGATAAATTTGCAGCTTACACGCGAAGATTATACGGCGCCAAAATTAATTTTGAATCCGGACGTAAAAAATTTTTACGATTTCAAAATAGATGATATAAATTTGGCGAATTATAAATATCATCCCAAAATAAAAATGCCGGTTGCAGTCTAAAAAAATTCATGGAATTGTCCATGAATTTTTTTTATATAAATGTAAGTTGATTTGTTTCGGGAATACCGCGCAAAACATTATTTTTTTTCAGCAAATCTATAACGTTTTTATTGGCTTTTGTACGCTCACGAAATTCTTCTATTGTGTTAAATAAACCATTCATACGTTCGTCAACAATATTTTGCGCTACACTTTCGCCCAAACCTTCTATTGTGCAAAGCGGTGGTAACAAACCGTTTTCAGTAACCAAAAATTTTTTTGCATCCGATTTATATAAATCGAGTGGCGCAAACTTCAGATTCCTATCGTACATTTCCAAAATTATTTCCAAAAGTGAATAAATATTTTTATCTTTTAAAGTTGCATCTTTACCAAGCGCACTAATTTTTTGCATGTAATCCAAAGCATTTTGTTTGCCACAACACATTTTGTTGTAATTAAAATCCTGACTGCGAACGGAAAAAGTTGCTGCATAAAACGCATATGGATGATAAACTTTAAAATATCCGATACGCATTGTCATCATTACGTATGCGACGGCATGACCTTTCGGAAAAAGATACTTTATCTTTTTGCAAGAATCTATATACCAATCAGGGATTTCGTTTTGTCGCATAACTTCAACATCTTCAGATTTTAACCCCTTTCCTTTTCGCACTGCTTCCATAATTTTAAAAGCAGTTTTTTTCTCAATACCTTTCTTAATTAAAAATAACATGATATCGTCACGCGTCGGAATGACTGATTTCAGGTTTGCCACATTATTTTTAATCAATTCCTGCGCATTTTTTAACCATACATCTGTTCCATGAGAAAGTCCGGAAATTCTTACAAGCTCGCCAAAAGATTTTGGCTTAGTTTCCAAAAGCATTTGTCGTACAAATTGCGTACCAAACTCAGGCAAACCTAACGTCCCCGTATCGCAATTTATATCGCCCAAAATTTTTGGTGAAGTGAAAAGTGAAATGACTTTTTTGTCAGCAAGCGGAACTTTTGTTGGATCAATGCCTGTAATTTCTTCAAGCATATGAATAATTGTCGGAACATCATGACCCAATAAATCTAATTTCAAAAGTCGCCCACTTATTGAATGATAATCAAAATGCGTCGTGGTAACATTCGATTTAGAATCATTTGCTGGTCGTTGTATTGGACAAAATTCAAAAATATCGTGGTCGCTTGGTACAATCATTAATCCACCCGGATGCTGGCCAGTAGTTTTTTTTACACCACTGCAACCAAGTTTTAAACGATTGATTTCAGAATTTTTGACAGGCAAATTTCGCTCATCAAAATATTTTTTTACATAACCATATGCTGTTTTTTCGGCAAGTGTTGAAATTGTACCGGCTTTAAAAACATGACCACTCCCGAACAATTCTTCAGTATATGCATGTGCTTTTAATTGATACTCACCGGAAAAATTCAAATCGATATCAGGTTCTTTGTCGCCATCGAAACCTAAAAAAGTTTCAAATGGAATATCATGACCATCTTTGTTTAATGACTTTGAACAAACTGGGCAAATTTTGTCAGGCAAATCACATCCAGAACTTCCATCAAAATTTTTAATTTCTTCCGAATCAAATTCTGAATATTTGCAATTTGGACAAACATAATGTGGCGGCAATGGATTAACTTCCGTGATATTTGCCATTGTTGCAACAAAAGATGAACCGACTGAACCACGCGAACCAACCAAATAACCATCGTCAAGAGATTTTTGTACCAATTTTTGCGCAATAATGTACATCACAGTAAAACCATTTTTAATAATTGAATCGAGTTCACGATTTATTCGTGATGCAACTACATCTGGCAAAGTTTCGCCATAAATTTCATGAGCTTTTTGAAAAACAATTTGCTTTAGCAATTCATCGGCACCTTCAAACTTCGGTGAAAAAGTTTCATCGGGAATCGGCTTAATATTTTCTATTGAATCGGCAATTAAATTTGGATTTTTAACGACAATTTCGAACGCAGTTCCATCATCGAGATAATCAAAACGTTTTAACATTTCATCAGTTGTATGAAAAAAAAGAGGCGGTTGATTGTCAGCGTCATCGAAACCTTCACCCGACATAATTATTCGTCGATAAATTTCATCTTCGGGCTCAAGAAAATGTACGTCACCAGTCGCAACAACTAATTTGTTAAATTTTTTAGAGAGCGCAATAATTTTTTTATTGATGTCAATTAAACTTTGCTTTGAGTCAACAATTTTATCACGCAGCATGTAAAAATTATTTTCCAGCGGCTGAACTTCGAGATAATCATAAAATTGCGCCAATTCATTTATAAAATTTTGTGATTTATTTTCAAAAATTGCACGATAAAGCTCGCCGGCTTCACATGCTGAGCCAAGAATTAATCCATCACGATATTTCACAAATTCACTTTTAGGAATTCGCGGACGTTTATAAAAGTAATCAATGTGTGATTTAGAAACCAATTGATATAAATTTTTCAGTCCCGACTGATTTTTTACAAGTATAATTGCGTGGTACGCTTTCAATTTTGACTTATTCACAGAACTTGCGGAAAGCAAATTAATTTCGCGAAGTTTTGTAATATTTTTTTGGCGTAGCATATCCGAAAATTTCAAAAAAATATGTGCCGTTGCCTCAGCATCATCAACCGCTCGATGATGATGTTCAAGTTTAACATTTAAGTGCTCGGCAACAAAATTTAATTTATGGCGAGGAAGATGCGGCAAAAGTATTCGTGAAAGCCCAAGAGTATCCAAAACACAATTATCAAGTTCAATATCAAAATCTTTTGCTACACGATTTATAAATCCTGCGTCGAAATCAGCATTATGCGCAACAAGAATACATCCAGAAATAAATTTTGCGAACATTGGGAAAACATCTTTTATGTCAGGTGCGTCCACCAACATTTCATCTGTAATATGCACAAGTTCAACAATTTTGGGCGGCAATTTCAAATGTGGATTAACTAAAGTACTGAACCTGTCAACAATTTTTCCGCCAGAAATTTTTACCGCGCCAATCTCTATAATTTTATTTTTATCTTTGGAAATTCCCGTAGTTTCCAAATCAAATACCACAAAATTATCATCTAAAGTTTTATCTTGCGGATTTTGCACAATGCACGCTAAATCATCTATCAGATAAGCTTCCGTTCCATAAATAACTTTTATGCCAAATTTTTTTGCAGCTTCCATCGCTTCCGGAAAAGCTTGAACAACTCCATGGTCAGTAATTGCAATAGCTTTGTGCTGCCAAAATGCGGCGCGCTCAATCAATTTTTTTACCGGCACAACGGAATCCATACTACTCATTTGAGTATGCGCATGAAGTTCAACGCGTTTAATTGGCGCGTTATCCATGCGCGGTAAAATTTCAAATGGTGCAATTTCATCGGCAAACAAAACGTTTTCGTGTAAAAAGTCGTCATTTTTGATTTTACCTTTTATGATAATATCTTTGCCGACAGCGATAATTGATTTAAGTTCGTCGGTGTCAGCAAAAAATTTTACATTAATAGAACTTTTTTTGTCAGTAATGGCGAAATCGAAAATAAATTTACCATTTTTAGTTTGGCGACAATCTGACATGAAAATTTTACCGGCAACAGTAATTTTTTCGCCGACTGAGAAATTATTTTCGAGTGAAGAAAAAGTTTCATTTTGTAAATTATCATTTACTTTTATAACAGATTTTTTTGACGGTAAATTTTTATTTGGTTGAGATTGGATACTTTGCGGCGCTTGTAAATTTTGCGATTGATTGTAAATTTCTTTTGCCAATTCTTTTTGTTTTTCCTGTAAAAAATTATTGTCAGAAGATAAAAATGAATCGGCAAAAACAATTTTTATATTCGCATCGATTTTTTCGTTAATAATATTTTCCAAAATTGAAGTTAATTTTTTTTGCTGAACAAAAAAATTTAAATTTGAATTGATTTTTATTTGCAAAATATTTTCATTTTGTAACTGCCAATCAGAATTTTGTAAAATTTCATAACAAACATTGCTCATATTTTTGACATCAAATAAAATTGCTGGCCAAACTTTTTTGATTTTTTCATGAAGTGAACAATCAAAATTATATTTTTCATAAACTTTTACTGCTAAATGCGGAAAAAATTTTTTCAATTCATTTTCAAAATCTAAAAAATTTTTTTTGTCTATAACTTTTTTCAAAAGCAAAAAAATTGCTAATTCCTTTTTCTCATTTGAAAATTTAATTTGATTGACTTGCGAAAGATTAAAATTTTTTTTGACTGACTCTGAAAATTCAAAGTTTGCGAACACATTCCTAAAATCTTTTTCCATAGTAATCGTCCTTTTTTTTACGTCTGCATTTAATTATAATTCGTATTGATTTTTAATACAAATGGAGGCAACAAATTGCATAAATTATTTTTGGACGATAAATTTATTTCTAGCAGCCAAATCGAAATTTGTGATGAAACATTCCGTCATGTAAAAGCTTTACGACTAAATATTGGCGATGAAATTATAATCGGTGACAAAAATTTGAACGATTATTATTGCACTGTAAAAGAAATTTCAAAAAATAGTGCAAAACTTTTTGTCAATGAAATTAAAAAATCACAAAATGAATCACCTAAAAAAATTGTTTTATTCCAAGCATTAACCAAAGCCGATAAATTTGAATTCGTTATTCAAAAATCTGTGGAGCTTGGCGTAAATAAAATAATACCAATCGTGTGCGATTATTGCGACAAAAAAAATTCTCCAAGCATAAATAAATTAATGCGTTGGAGAAAAATTTCTCAATCTGCTGCCGAACAATCAGGTCGTGGAATTATACCTGAAATTTTAGAAGCAATTGACTTCAAAAATGCTGTTACTATCTCAAAAAACCTTCAGACAAATTTTATTGCACATGAAAAATCAAATTTCTCAATAAAAAATTGTCAACTTAATAAAGATTCTATTGGAATATTTATTGGACCTGAAGGTGGATTTTCAGAATCTGAAATAAATTTTGCCTTAAATAATAATATAATTTCTGTTTCACTCGGTAAAAGAATTTTACGTACCGAAACTGCTGCGTTGTTTATTTTATCTTTACTTGTTTTTGAAAATGAATTATAAGTTTTATTTTTAAGACCTTACTTTTTCTTTGAAAAGAAAAAGTAAAACATAAGCAGCTCCTGCGGAACTGCTTCATGAAAAGAAACTTTATAAAATCTTTGTGTGATTTCACACAAAGATTTTTTGTTAAAGTTCTTTGGTTACTTTTCTTTCAAGAAAAGTAAGGTCTTATTAAACAATCGTTTTTGCAAAATTCAAACCAAATTGCTTAGATGCATCTAAATCACTTTCACTTGGTACAAAATTAATTTTAAAGCTTGGCGCAAAAACGTTAAATTTAAGTGATTTAAGTCTTTCCGTTATAAAACCAACAGCTTCGCCACTCCAACCAAACGAACCAAAAACTGCAACATTTTTATTTTTGCAATTAACGGCATCAACACCAGATAACAAATGCCAAACAGGTGGTACAGCATCACGATTTATTGTCGGCGACCCAATCAAAAACGCATCTGATTCATTCAATTTACTGCAAAGCATATTAATATCATAATCTATAATATTGTATATATCGACAATCGCGTCAGGTAATTGCGACATAATTCCATCTTTAATTTTCTCCGCTAATCTCAAAGTATTTCCATAAGCTGAGCAATAAAAAATTGGAATTGTTTTCACTGCATTCGACCGTACTGTTGACCACTCACGATATTTTTGTAACACAAAATTTAATTTGTTTTTAGTCAATACCGGACCATGACTTGTGCACACAAAATCAATCTGCAATCCCGAAATTTTATCTAAACCATTAATGACATAACTTTTGAAAGGTCCGAAAATTGCGTCAAAATAATTTTTCATCGCAATTTCGTATTGAGCTTCAAATTTTGTTTTATAGTCAAAAATATATGGCTCACAATAATGTGCGCCGAGAAAATCACAACTGAACAAAATTTTTTCATTTTCTAAATACGTAAAAATGCTATCGGGCCAATGTAAAAATGGCGCAGAGATAAATTTTAATTTTTGCGTACCCAAATCTAATTCGTCATTATCTTTTACAATAATAAAATCTAAATCTGTACGGTTAACTATTTTTTTAAGATAAATTGCGCCCGCATTTGAACAAACAATCTTGGCATTCGTTGCAAGTTTTAAAAGTTGTGCGAGACAACCAGAATGATCCGGCTCCGTATGATTTATAACTATATAATCAATGCTTTGCGGATCGCAAACTTCTTTTATATTTTCAAGATAAATCTCCCAAAAATTAGGATGACAAGTTTCAACCAATGCTATTTTCGTATCCTTAATTATGTAAGAATTATAAGACGTACCGAAATTTGTTGGGATAATGACATCGGACACACGTAAATTTGGATTAAAACTGCCGACAAAATAAACAGAATCAGTAATTTTATTAATCATTGCCATTTCCTTTCGCATAAAAATTATTCGGGCTTAAACATACTTTTATCGACGCCGCATTCCGGACAAATAAAATCATCAGGTAAATCTTCAAATTTTGTACCGGGCGCAATATTTTCATCAGGGAGCCCAAGCTCTTCATCATAGACATATCCACAAACTTCACAGACATATTTCATAATAAAACACCTCCTATTTTTAAACATAATATATGTAAGTACGAAATAAATCAATAGAAAAATTCGCGCGCGAAATTTTACATATTTATTGCACAAAAATTTATTATGAGTAAAAAAAAATCTGCTTTCGCAGATTTATGCTCCAAATGAAATTCCCATTGCGCTCGCCGCATTTACTAATTCATTAACAGGCGCAACAATTTTGGGTGTACCAATAACTTCTTCCAAACTTACTGAATCCATTCGACCATTTTTAAGACAAACCATATTGCCGAATTTTTTCTCCGCAATTAAATTTGCTGCTGCATACGCATATCTAATAGAAAGAATACGGTCTGCCGGTGAAGTATCGCCACCACGTTGAATATGTCCAAGAGCAACGCTTCGAACTTCATGCTCTATGAGCGGTTCCAAATCTTGTGCGATTTTCGCGCCGATTCCACCAAATCTAATTGGATCAGGGCTATCTGAAACAACTTTACCAATTACAGCTTGCCCACCTTTTTCTTTCGCACCTTCAGTTACAACTATTATGGAGAAATTTTTTCCGGCTGCATCACGTTGTTTTACTTTTTCCACAATCTTATCGAGAGAATAAGGTATTTCCGGAATAATAATAACGTCGGCGGAACCAGCAATTCCTGAGAGCAAAGCAATCCATCCCGCATTGCGTCCCATTACCTCAACAACAAAAACTCTGTTATGAGATTCAGCTGTCGTATGTATACGTCCAAGATTTTCAGTGACAATATTTACAGCGCTATCGAAACCAAAAGTAACGTCAGTTGATGCTAAATCGTTGTCAATAGTTTTTGGCACGCCAATAACATTTACACCTTTGCGTGCAAAATCTCTAGCGCTTGTAAGTGTTCCATCGCCGCCGAGAACGACTAAAATATCAACGCCTTCTTTTTTCATATTTGCCACAGCAACATCTGAAACATCTTTTTTAATCATATTGCCGTTTCCATCGTCAACGAGATAGTCAAACAAATTATCTTTGTTAGAACTAAAAAGGATAGTGCCGCCCTTATGCAAAATTCCAGAAGTAGATTGAGGAGTGAGAGTAACGAAATTATTTTCATAGAGACCACGATAACCGAATTTATAACCGATAATCTCGCAATTAAATTTATAAGTACAAATACGAGTCAGAGCGTAGATAACGGCATTTAATCCGGGTGCATCGCCGCCGCCAGTTAATATTCCAATTTTCATAAATAAAACCTCCAAACTTTTTGTAAAAATTTTAACATAAATTATTATTTATTGCAAGTATATGCAAAAATTGCGGCGATAGTTTTAGCGTCAGTAATTTCTCCAGTGGTAATCATTTTTTTTGCATCAGATAATGAATATTTTTCGATTTGGATAAATTCATCTTCATCAAGATTTTGCTTGCCAATAGATAAATCATGCGCTAAAAAAATATTTATGAGTTCATTACAAAAACCAATTGATGAATGCATTTTAAACATAAGCGATAATTTTTTAGGGATGAAACCAGTTTCTTCTTGTAGCTCACGATACGCACAATCTTCTGGACTTTCACCATCTTCCATAATACCGGCCGGGATTTCGAGTGAGTAATTTTTAATGGGCCAACGATATTGACGTACGAAAATAATTTTATCATTATTAATAGCGAGGACAGCACTACATTCATTATGTAAAACTATTTCGCGCTCCGCAAATTTTTCATTAGGCAATTTAACAATATCCTTATAAACTTTAATAATTTTACCGGAATAAATTTGCTGATGATTTTTACTTTCTTCCATAATTATCACCTTTATATAAATTTGTTTTACGAGCCAATATGAATTATAATACACGAAAAAAAAGGATATGCAAAATGAAAACGATAATAGAAAAAGCAAATGATTCAGCGATACAAAAAGCAGCAGAAATTATTAAACGCGGTGGACTCGTAGCATTTCCAACTGAAACAGTTTATGGTTTAGGTGCAAACGCATTTGATAGTACGGCGGTAAAAAAAATTTATACAGCAAAAGGCCGACCATCTGATAATCCATTAATCGTTCATATTGGCGACAAAAATTTTTTAAATGAAATAGTTAAAGATATAAATAGTGACGCAGAGAAATTAATTGAAAAATTTTGGCCCGGCCCACTTACAATTATTTTCAATAAAAAAGAATGTATTCCACCGGAAACTTCGGGAGGATTAAATACAATTGCAATACGATTTCCTGCAAACAATATCGCACAGAAATTAATTAATTTAGCAAAAGTTCCGATTGCGGCACCAAGCGCAAATATTTCCGGCAAACCAAGTTGCACACTTTCGTCGCACGTAATTGATGATTTAAATGGAAAAGTTGATATGATTTTGTGCGGCAATGATTTTTTTTACGGCCTTGAGTCAACAATAATTGATATGACGGTTGAGATTCCAAAAATTTTGCGGCCTGGCGCAATTACTTTTGAAATGATAAAAAAAGTTTTGGACAAAGTTGAGATTGAAAAAAATTTAATAAGTGAGCATCCGAAAGCGCCCGGCATGAAATATAAACATTATGCGCCAAATGCTGACGTATTTATTTTTGACGCAAATCAGAAAAATATTTTTGACAAAATAAATGAATTGATTTCGCAAAATAGCGATAAAAAAATTGGCGTGCTTGCATGCGACCAGACAAAACATCTATACAAAAATTGTTTTGTATTATCTTTGGGCAATCAAAATAATCCGACAGTTATCGCACAAAATTTTTTTGCGGCACTACGAACTTTTGATGCGTATGGCATCGAAATTATTTATGCTGAAAGTTTTGCGCAAAACGGAATTTGTTTTGCAATAATGAATCGATTGCTGAAAGCGGCAAATTATAAATTTATAAATGCGTAAGACCTTTACTTTTTTCTTTGAAAAGAAAAAAGCAAAACAAAAAAAGAAACTTTAATAAAAAAATCTTTGTGTGAAATCACACAAAGATTTTTTTGTTAAAGTTCTTTTGTTACTTTTCTTTCAAGAAAAGTAAGGTTTTTATAATTATTTATCAACGACCAAATGATAAATATTTACGCTAACTAAAATGATATTTACAATTAAATTACTCCATTGCTGAGTTAATAAACTATAAACGGCACAGATAGCTGACCCAACTACATTTACCATACGAATATTTCGTTCGCCACGACATAAAAATGAACTCAATACGATAATAGCGCCGATTAACGAAATAATTTGTACGCCATGAGTCATATAGCTCAATTCGGCAAGTAATTTCTCTTTCATTATTCTTTATTCACTCCTTATTTTATTCGGGTTTTAAAAAAATTAGGTAACATAAATTAATAAGTACAATAGTCGAACTTAAAATTAAGAAACAAGTTGAATGCATTAAGTAATTATAAACGATACTAAAGCATGAGCCAATAATACTCATAGTACGAATTTTTTTTTCGCCACGTACTGAATATGTAATAATAAGGATAAGAGTAGAAATTGTGCCAATTAATTCCGCACAATTATTTGCCGTAAAATAATTAATAATTGCCGTCAAAATAAATACCACCTTTCACAAAAATTTTTTTAAATATAATAACGTTTGTATTTTAACAGATAAAAAATAAAATCACAACAAAATTTTTAAGATTCATCTGAAATTTTTATACCTAATTCATTAAGTTGCTGCGGATAAATTGTTTCAGGTGCATTCGTTAATGGACATGACGCATTCTTAACTTTTGGGAAAGCAATTACGTCACGAATGTAATCATTACCGAGTAAAAGCATAACTAATCTGTCAAAGCCATAAGCTAATCCACCATGAGGTGGCGCTCCATATTTAAATGCTTCGAGTAAAAATCCAAAACGCTCCTGAATATCTTTTTCAGTGAGATTAATCAAATCAAAAATTTTTTTCTGGAGCTCATAATTATATATACGTAAGCTTCCGCCGCCCAACTCAAATCCATTCAAAATAATATCATAAGCTTTGGCACGAACATTTTGCGGTGCACTGTCCAATAAATTTAAATCTTCATCCATTGGTGACGTAAAAGGATGATGCATAGCCAAGAATTTATTTTCTTCCGCCGACCATTCAAACATTGGGAACTCAGTCACCCACAAAAATTTATAATCATTCGCATTAGTCAGATTTAATTTTTTTGCGATATGACAGCGTAAATTTCCGAGCGCATCGAAGACAATTTTATTTGACGCATCCGCACAAATCAAAATCAAATCATTGTCACGCGCATTCATACGTGAAATAATTTTTTTAATTTGTTCGTCGCTCAAAAATTTACTCAAAGAAGTTTTACCATTTGCTGAAATATTTGCCAAAAATTTTGCTTTATATTCTTTTACAAAATCGACGAACGAATCAAGTTGACGACGTGAGAAATTTGCATTGTCAACTTTAATAGCGCGAACACTTCCACCATTTTTTATAGCGGAATCAAAAATTTCGAACCCACAATTTTGAACAATGTCGCTAATATTTTTCAATTCCATATCGAAACGCATGTCAGGTTTATCCGACCCGAATCGTTCCATTGCTTCATTATAAGTCATGCGTAAAAATGGCGTTTGGATTTCCACATTCAAAATGTCTTTAAAAACTTTCTTCAATAAATTTTCATTTATAGAAATTATGTCATCCATATCTACGAAAGATAATTCCATATCGACTTGAGTAAACTCAGGTTGACGGTCCGCACGTAAATCTTCGTCACGAAAACATTTTACAATTTGGTAATAGCGGTCAAATCCCGCAACCATTAATAATTGTTTAAAGAGCTGTGGCGATTGTGGGAGCGCATAAAATTTCCCATGATGTATACGACTTGGCACAAGATAATCTCTGGCGCCTTCAGGCGTTGATTTTGTTAAAAACGGCGTTTCAATTTCCAAAAATCCATTCGCATTTAAAAATTCACGAATTGATTGAGCTGTTTTGTGACGAACCATCAAATTTTTTTGAAGCTGTGGACGCCGCAAATCTAAATATCTGTATTTCAATCGTAAATCTTCTTTAACATTCTCATCTAAAATTTGAAACGGAGGAACATCTGCCTGCGACAAAATTTTTAGCTCACTCGCTTCAATCTCAATCTTCCCAGTATTCATTTGTAAATTAATATTTTCGGGCGTGCGCGCGATAACTTTGCCACTAGCTTCAATTACAAATTCAGAACGTAAAGTTTGTGCGAGCTCAAATAAATTTTGTTGTTCCTGATTTACAACAATTTGAACCAAACCAGTTCGGTCACGTAGCGAAATAAAAATTAATTGACCGAGATTACGACGTTTATGAACCCAACCTTTTACGGTTACGAATTGTCCCAAATTTTTTTCTGTAACATCGTTGCACATATGAGAGCGTTTCATTTAATTTTCCTCCAAAAATTTATTTATTGAATTGATATCGATTTGCATTTCAGATTTTGTCAACAAGTTTTTAATTTTCACGGAACCATTTTTAATTTCATTATCACCGATTATGGTAAAAAATTTTGCGTTAAACTTGCAAGCAGTTTTTATTTGCGATTTTACGCTGCGATTTAAATTATTGTACTCGATATTAAATCCTGCGCGACGTAAAGTATTTGCGATTAGAAAAGATTTTTTGACAGCATTTTCACCAATATTTCCGATAAATAAATCTAATTTTACTTGACAGTTGTCAAATAAATTTTGCGATTTTATGGCGTTAATCATTCTTTCCATTCCGAATCCAAAACCAACTGCAGGAATTTTTTTAGCGCCGAGTTCCGCAACTAAATTATCATAACGACCACCACCACAAATTGCATTGTTGTCGTATATAAATTCGAAAACGGTGCGCGTGTAATAGTCAAGTCCGCGAACGATTTTGTCATCAACTTCGTAAGAAATATTTAAATCGGTAAGTAAACTTTTCAAAATTTCGAAGTGCGATTTGCATTCATCACAAAGTGAATTTAAAACGGATGGTGCGTTATTCAAAACCTTTTTACATGAATCATTTTTACAATCCAAAATACGAAGTGGATTTAATTCAAAACGATTTTGACAATCGGCACACAAATTTTCCAAATTATCGGCAATAAAATTTTTCAATGTCAAATTATATTTCGGGCGGCAATTTTCACAGCCAATCGAATTTATTTTTAGCACCGCGCCTTTAATTCCGAGTGCATTTAAAATTTGTGAAGCCAACGAAATTATTTCAGCATCACAAGTTGGCGTTGAATCGGCAAATGATTCCGCACCACATTGATGAAATTCACGATAGCGACCTGATTGCGGACGCTCATATCTAAACGCCGGCGTAATGTAAAATAATTTTGGCGATGACTCAAACAAATTATTTTGTATTGCACAGCGAACTGTTGGCGCAGTTCCTTCAGGTTTCAGTGTTAAACTTCGGCCACCTTTGTCCATAAATGTATACATTTCTTTTTGTGCGATATCGGAATCCTCACCGACACTTCGTGTAAAAAGTTCCGTATTTTCAAACATTGGCGTTCGTATTTCAGAAAAATTAAATCGGTAAAATATATCGCGCAAAATATTTTCAATATGAGCCCATAAATATGCCTCAGATGTAAAAATATCTTTCGTACCGCGTGGAGCCTGTATCATTTTTCACACATTCCTTTCAAAATTTATTACTATATAATAAACTTTTATGGAGTTTTTGTAAAATAAAATTTTAAATTCATTACAAAAGGTGAAAAAAATGTTAGAGCGATTATTTGTCAAAAATATCGGACTCATAGATGAATTAGAAATAAATTTTGAGCGCGGCCTAAATATTTTTACAGGTGAGACTGGCGCCGGTAAATCAATGATTCTAAACTCGATAAATTTTTTATGCGGTAAAAAAATCGATAAAATATTTATCCGCAAAAATTGCGATAGTGCTATCATTGAAGGCTGTTTCTATCTTGAAAACGATAATGAAAAAAATTTTCTGATGCAAATGGGATTTGATATCGACGCCGACAATTTGGCAATAATTTCTCGACAATATTCAGCGTGTAAAACGACAAATCGTTTGAACGGCCGCAATATTACAGTTGGAATGTTGCGCGAGATTTCACAACAACTTGTAGAATTTCATGGACAAAATGAAAATCAAAAACTTTTTGACCCACATAAACATCTGGAGATTCTCGATAAATTTTGCGGTCATGAAATAATTACATTAAAAGAAAACTTGACAGCACAAATAAAAAAATTAAATGCGGATAAAAAAATAATTGCAGATTTGCTCGGCCAAGATGATTTGGAAAATAAAATCATGCTTATTGAGTTTCAAGTTAACGAAATTTCTAATGCAAATTTGGTTCAAGATGAAGAAGAAAAATTACGTGCACGATATAAAATTTTGACTAATGCTAAAAATATTTATGAAAAAACCGCACAGATATATGATTTGCTTTACGACGGCGAATTTTCGGCACGCGATACAATTTCACGTGCAAATCAGTTGGCAATTGAGCAACCTTTCGCTGAAAATCTCAATTCAATTTTAATTAATCTTGATGAAATGAAAAGCGACGTCGCTGATAATTTGGCGACATATGAACAAATTTTACAAAATAGTGCGCAAGAAATGTTAGACATCGAATCACGCTTGGATTTTATTTACGAATTGAAATTGAAATATAAAAAAAACGTCAACGAAATTATTGAATACGGCGACGTTTTGGCGGAGCAACTACAAAATTTAAAACTTGGCGGCGAAAAAATCGCACAAATTGAAAAAAATATCGCACAAACAGAAAATGAAATATATTTGTCATGCAAAAAAATCAGTGAACTACGAAAAAAATTTGCAAAAATGATTTGTCAAGAACTCGAAAAAACTTTCGCTGAATTATCAATGCCCGACGCAAAAATAAAAATAGATTTTACACAAAAAGATTTTGACTCAAATGGTTTTGACAATGTAAAATTTTTGATTGCAACAAATTTAGGCGAAGATTTTAAACCGATTGACAAAATTTCATCAGGCGGTGAAATCTCACGTATCATGCTGGCAATGGAAACTGTCTTCGCAAAATATAACAACATTTCGACAATAATTTTTGACGAAATAGATTCGGGCGTCAGTGGAAAAGTTGCACAAATGGTTGCGGAAAAATTGAGCGTCGTCAGCAAAAATCATCAACTTATTTGTATAACTCATTTGTCACAAATTGCCGCGATGGCCGATACACATTTTTTGATTCAAAAAATTTCTGCTAACGATTCGACCAACACAACGATTAATAAACTTGACACGCGAAAATCAATCACAGAACTCGCACGTATTTTGTCCGGGAAAAAAATAACGGAAACAGCTTTAAAAACTGCCAGTGAAATGAAAAATGAGGCGACAAAATTCAAAAGGAGAAAATCATGAATTTTAGAAAAATCGATATTAAAAATTGGGACAGAAACGAAAATTATAATTGGTTTATAAATGAAAACCGCTGTAAAATCAACATGACAGTCAACATTGATATCACTGATTTGATTGCGGCTGTCAAAAGAAATAAAATTAGATGTTATCCAACTTTTACATACATAGCGTCAAAAGTTATAAACGCAAATGATGAATTTAAAATGAACTACGACGACGATGGAAATTTAGGCGTCTATGATATAGTTCATCCACGCTTTCCAATATTTCATGAAAACGACAAAAGAATTTCAATTTTGTGGACAGAATATTCGGACAATTTTCAAACTTTTTATGAAAATTTCATAAACGATATTAATATGTACGGTGATAAACGAAGTATGTCAGCAAAAGGAAAATCCCCGCCAAATATATTTGACATGAGTTCGCTTCCATGGACAAGCTTTACAAGTTTTAATTGTCCACTTGGCAATGACGCTTGGCTTCCACCTTTTGTTATGGCCGGCCGTTTTTTTGAAAGCAACGGCAAAATTTTATTGCCACTTTCATTAACCGTTAATCACGCTGTTTGTGACGGATATCATGCGAGTAAATTTTTTAATGAATTTCAAAATTTAGCGACAAATTTCAAGCAGTGGTTATAATTTTATTTCACTGATAAATTTACAAAGGAGTGATAAAAATGTTAAATCATATAGGCACGCAAAATATTGAAACCGATAGACTTTTATTAAGAAAATTTGAAATTACTGATGCCCCAAAAATATTTGACAATTGGGCAAAAGATCCTGACAATGTAAAATATCTTTCATGGCAAGCACATAAAAATATTGACAAAACGTATAAAGTTTTAAACAAATGGCTAGAAGAATATAAAAATCAAAATTACTACAGATGGTGTATCGCATTAAAAAATACTAACGAAGCAATAGGAAGCATTGATGTCATTGAAATAATTGAAATCCGATCAACATGTGAAATTGGCTACGTTGTTTCAAAAAAATTCTGGAACAATGGAATTATGACTGAAGCTTTAGGCGCAGTTATTAAATTTTTATTTACAAATGTAAATTTCAATCGCATACAATTACGACATGCGACAGAAAATCCAGCATCTGGTAAAGTTATGTTGAAATGTGGATTAAAATTCGAAGGAATTTTAAGACAATACGGTTTCAAAAATAATGGTGAACGATGTGACTCTGCAATTTATTCTATTTTAAGAGAAGAATTTAAATAATTATAAGCTTGGAGGTCTTTCATGATAAAAATTGAGCGCACAGAAAATTTTCAAGAATTTGATAAACTAGCCGATGAATTACTTGATGAATACGATTCAAAAAATGATGTTAATTACAATTTTAAATAATTTGTATTTACGGCAAAAGAAAATGACAAAATTGTTGGCATTTTAACTGGATTTAGCTATTACGCCGAAGTTCAAATTAATAATTTGGTTGTGCTTGAAAAATATCGCGGTCAAGGCATTGGCTCCAAACTTATAAAGCAAGTTGAAAATTATTTTTCTGACAAAGGATTTAATAATATAAACTTGACAACAAATGCATTTCAAGCACCAAAATTTTATACAAAATGTGGTTTTGAATTAGAATTTGTAAGAAATAACAAAGAAAATCCGAAACTAACAAAATATTTTTTTGTAAAGTATTTTTGCGCTGAACAGTAATTAAAAGAAAAAAACAAAATCGTTCTTTTTTTTGTAAAAAAACCATAAGCAGCTTTTTCAAAGCTACTTCATGAAAAACTTTATAAAAAATCTTTGTGCGTTTGCACAAAGATTTTTTTATTAAAGTTTCTTTTTGTTACTTTTTCTTTTCAAAGAAAAAGTAAAGAATTTTCTTTCAAGAAAAGTAAGGTTTTAAACAAAATAAGTTTTTTTAATTACTAAAAACAATTTCTTCATCTTTATAATCAACTAAAATTTTTTTATTTTTGTCAATTTGATTTTCCAATATCTTTTCGGCAATCGGATCTTCTATTTTAGTTTGAATTGTGCGACGCAATGGTCTTGCTCCATAATTTTGATCGAAACCTGCTTCCGCAATATATCCAATTAATTCGTCCGTAAATTCAATTTCGAGTTCCATATTTTCTCTGACACGTTTTTTAACTTCATCCAACATAATTTTCGTGATTTCTTTAGCGTCTTCAAACTCTAATGGATGGAAGACAATTATTTCATCAATTCGGTTCAAAAATTCTGGCCGAAATAATTCTTTAACCTCACTCATCACATTTTTTTTCATATCTTCATAAGTTTTTTTAACATCTTCATGTGTCATGAAGCCCAATTTTTTATTTGAAATAATATTTCGCGCGCCAGCATTCGAAGTCATTATGATAACTGTATTTTTAAAATCAACCATACGTCCCTGCGAATCCGTAACACGTCCGTCATCCAAAATTTGCAGCAAAATATTAAAAATATCAGGATGTGCTTTCTCAATTTCATCGAACAAGAGAACTGAATAAGGTTTACGGCGAACTTTTTCCGTAAGCTGTCCGCCTTCATCATAACCAACATAACCTGGAGGCGCACCAATTAATTTTGCAACATTATGTTTTTCCATATATTCCGACATATCTATGCGAATCATTGCGTTTTCATCGCCAAATAAAGCTTCTGTTAGTGCACGTGTCAATTCAGTTTTACCAACACCAGTTGGTCCAAGAAACAGGAATGAACCAATTGGGCGCTTAGGATTTTTTAAACCAACACGACCTCGACGAATTGCTTTGCTAACTGCACTTACGGCTTCATTTTGACCGACAACTCGCTCATGCAAAATTTTTTCTATATTCATTAATCGTTCAGATTCAGCTTGTTGCAATTGTTTTACATTAATGCCAGTCCAATCGGCAACGACATTTGCGATTTCTTCTTCATCAACGATTTGATGCGACTTACTATTATTATCCTGCCAATTATTTTTTTCATGTTTAAGTTTCTGTTTTAATTTTTCTTGCTCTTTTTTAATATCATTGGCTTTTTCAAATTCCTCAGACTTTACAGCCGCTTCTTTTTCTTGCTCAAGTTTTTTTATTCTGCCCTCAATTTTTTTAATATCGTTCGGCATAGTATAAGTTTGAATAAGAACATGCGACGCAGCTTCATCAATTAAATCAATAGCTTTGTCGGGTAAAAATCGATCAGTTATATAGCGAATAGATAATTTGACAGCGGCTTCGATTGCTTTGTCGGTAATTTTTACATTATGATGCGCTTCATATTTATCGCGCACACCAAAAAGCATTTTGATTGCGTCTTCTTCAGATGGTTCCTCAATTTTTACCGGCTGAAATCTTCGCTCTAACGCCGAATCTTTTTCGATATGCTTGCGATATTCATTCAAAGTTGTTGCGCCAATAATTTGCAATTCGCCGCGTGCAAGCGAAGGTTTCAAAATATTTGCGGCATCAATCGCACCTTCAGCGCCACCTGCACCAATTAATGTATGAATTTCATCGATAAATAAAATAACATTTCCAGCTTTTTTTACTTCACCGATTGCATTTTTAATTCGTTCTTCAAATTCACCACGATATTTACTTCCGGCAACCATTGATGATAAATCGAGTGACACAATTCTTTTACCTTTCAAAATTTCCGGCACATCATCGTCGGCAATTTTTTGTGCAAGATATTCAGCAATCGCAGTTTTTCCAACACCGGGATCACCAACTAAACATGGATTATTTTTCGTGCGTCGACTTAAAATTTGTATAACGCGCTGTATTTCATTATCGCGGCCGATTATCGGATCAAATCCATGTTGACTTGCTACCAAAGTTAAATCTTTACTAAATTTATCAAGCACTGGCGTATTTGATTTCGCATTGCGTTTTTTATTCGAACTTGAAGCTGCACTAGCATTTTGACCGTTAAGCATTGAAATAACATATTTGTATAAATCTTCGGCCTCAACATTAAACATAGCTAAAATTTTTACCGCAATACTATCATACTCACGCAAAATCGCGAGCAAAACATGTTCGGTTCCAATATAATTCATGCCAAGTTTCAACGCTTCATGTACGCTCATTTCAACGATACGTTTAATTCGTGGCGTAAAATCTTGCGGCTTAAAACCGAGTTGATTATCCGCACCCATTAAATCAATAATTTTATCCATAACGTCATACTCATTAATTCCGTGATCCGTCAAAGCTTTAGCGGCGATAGAATCAGTAACGCGTAAAAGGCCAACCAATAAATGTTCAGTACCGACGTAATTATGACCAAGCTCCATTGCGACATCCTTAGCATTTTCAAAAGCTTGTTTTGCTTTTTCGGTAAACCGATCCATTTTTATCCCTCCTACAACATTTTTTTAATATATTCAGCACGAGCGATATCGCGTTCTTTTTCATCAAGTCTACGGCCAAAATTTTTTTGAAGTAAACCTGGTTGGATATTCATCATAATTTTATAGACATTGCATTTAAATTTCGGAATATCAAAGCCCATACCATAACCCAATCGTACATCTGAGAGCAAATTCATTGCTTCGTGCGTATTAATTTTTTTACAGTTAGTAAGAGTTCCAAACGAACGGAAAATTTTATCCTCAAAGTCCAAACGATTTTTCTGCAAAATAGTTTCACGCAATTTTAATTCTTGCTCAATAATTTGATGGGCAACATTTTGGAGATTTTTTATTATATCTTCCTCCGATTTACCGAGTGTAATCTGATTTGAAATCTGATAGATACTTCCCATTGGTTCAGTTCCTTCACCATGTAAACCGCGCACCGTCATGCCAAACTTACTTATAATTTGAACTAAATTTTTCAATTGAGCAGATTTTTCTAGCATTGGTAAATGCAGCATAAATGATGCACGTAAACCAGTTCCGACATTTGTAGGGCAAGAAGTTAAAAATCCGAACTCATTATCGAAAGCGTAATCAATTTTTTGAGAAAAAATATCGTCAATATCATTTGCTAATGAAAAAGTTTTAAAGATATTAGCACCTGAACAAATTGATTGGATGCGGATATGGTCTTCCTCATTAATCATTACGCATACAGATTCATCTTTATTAATAAAGAAGCCACGAGGATTTTTATTTTGTAAAAAATATTGACTGATATTATGGAGTTCGAAATTAGAAAGTAATTCGATATCGGAGACATCGTTAGCATTTACGAACATAAAATCATTTGAGAGAGATTTTACGGTATCAATAGTTTTATTAAGGATATCTTGCATTTGTTGAGGCTGTAGGATAACGGAAAAAGGATATTGAGTAATATTACGAGCGAGCCGAATCCGCGACGTAATAAAAATTGAGAAATCAAGTTGAGAATCGTCAAACCATTTATCCATTATGTTCCTCCTTAATTTTTTTAATTTCATCACGTAATTTTGCAGCTTGCTCATATTCTTCATTATCAATAGCCTTATGCAAATCATTTTGTAATTTCGCAATACGATTTTGGTACGAGATTTCAAGTAATGACTTACCGGGGACTTTTCCATTATGACGAGTACCAGCCTGAATATTACGTAAGATAGGGATTAAATCTTCCCGAAAAGTTTTATAGCATTGGTCGCAGCCAAGTTTCCCAACATTTTTAAAATCATCAGAAGTAAAACCACATTTTGGACAAACTTTTTTACGAATTAAATCATTAGGTTGGCCATAAATTTGTTTTTGGTCGTTACTTAAAAAAGTATCGAGGAAGCCATGAAATAAATCCTCGAAAGAAATTTGCATTTCGAGTTGTTTTGCACATTGATTACATAAATGGAACTCACGTTCTTGACCATTTATAACGCGATGAACGAAAACTGTAGCGGGATTAACATTACAATTTTGACATAACAAAATGATTACCTCCTCTCAGAAATCATAAGAAATTATTTCCCACGGCAAATCTAAATCATCACGACCAAAATGTCCGTAGCTAGAAACTTGGCCAAAAATCGGATTAAACAATCCAAACTTTTCAATAATTGCCGCAGGCCGAAAATCAAATTTTTCATTTATTATCTTCGTTAATTTTTCATCAGAAAACTTTCCAGTTGCAAACGTATTTACAGAAATTGAAATAGGTTTGCTCACACCAATTGCATAGGAAACTTGAATCTCACATTTTTTTGCTAAACCATTTGCAACAATATTTTTAGCAACATATCGTGCCATATAAGCACCACATCGGTCAACTTTTGTAGCATCTTTGCCGGAGAAAGCACCGCCGCCATGACGCGCATAACCACCATAAGTATCGACAATAATTTTTCGCCCGGTTAATCCTGAATCTGCAAGCGGTCCGCCAATAACAAAACGTCCGGTTGGATTTATTAAAAATTTTGTTTTTGAATCCAATAAGTTTTCTGGCAATGTCGCAATAATAACATTTTGAATTATGTCCGCTCGTAATTTTTCATATTCAACATTTGGGTCATGCTGCGCCGAAATCAAAACATTGTCAATTCTAATCGGCTTGCCCTCAAAATATTCAACAGTAACTTGCGATTTACCATCGGGACGTAAATAATTCAAAAGATTATTTTTACGGACATCTGCTAAACGTTTAGAAAGTTTGTGCGCCAAATAAATTGGCATTGGCATAAAGACATCAGTTTCGTCACACGCAAATCCAAACATCATACCTTGATCACCCGCACCAATATCTAAATTATCGACGCCTTTAGCGATATCTGGCGATTGATTTTTGAATGAAGTCAAGACGGCGCACGAATCATAATTAAAACCTAAATCCATTTTATCATAACCGATGGATTTAATTTTATTGCGGACAATTTTTTCTATATCGACATAGCAATTTGTTGTAATTTCGCCGGTAACTAAAACCAAACCGGTTGTCACAATAGTTTCACATGCGACACGCGCATTTTTATCATTGCTTAAAATTTCATCGAGTACGGAATCAGAGATACCATCGCAAATTTTATCGGGATGACCTTCAGTAACAGATTCGGAAGTAAAAAAGCTCAAGATAAATTTCCTCCTTAGATTTGTGGAGATATTATAACACAAAAATTTCACGTAAAATATAATTCATAAATCAAATTGACGGCGGATAATTTATTTACGCGCCACAAATAAATTGCGATTGCAAGCAATGATAAATTTGGAAAAAACAAAATGAATTGCAAAATGCCGAACAAAAATAAAATAGCAATCATAAAACGATTTAATTTTAAAAAAAATTTTTTGCCCGCAGACAATTTTTTTAATATCAAAATTAAAATTCTACCGCCATCTAACGGATAAATTGGCAGCAAATTAAATATGAATAAACTAAAATTTGCGCCGACAAAAAAATTATTTCGGCTAAAAAAAATTATCGCCAAAAATAAATTTGCGAATGGCCCCACTATTAAAATCAAAAATTTTTTCCACGCAATTGTTAAATTAAAATTTTTAATTACGGCTTTTGCACCGATTAAGCTAAAAATAATTTTTTCGATTTGTAGTCCGAAAAATTTTGCAACTAAAACGTGTGAAAGTTCATGAATTACGACAAAAATCCAAACGCAAAAAAAATGTTCCGCAATAATCGGAACAGAATAATAAGAAATCAATCTAAAAATTCACCGCGCAACATATATTCATTTTTAACATCATCGGTATATGGCAAATCAACAAAGCAAAATGGATCTAGCAATTTATTTTCAAAACGTATCGAATAATGTAAATGCGGGCCGCTAGCAAAACCAGTTTTACCTGCGAGCGCAATAATTTGATTTTTTGTAATATGTGAATTTTCCTTGACAAAAATTTTTTTCAGATGCCCATTAAAAATTTCGTAGCCATTAAAAGTTTTATACGTGACAAAATTTCCAAAAGAATTAGAATATCCAACAGAATTAATTATTCCGTCAGCAACTGCAAAAATTTTTGTTCCTTCAGCTACACCAATATCAATTCCGTCATGAAATTCTTGTTTGTTCGTAATTGGATTTATTCGTTGTCCAAATGAAGACGTAATAATTCCATGAGTTGGATTGATTAAAATTTTTTTTTAGTTTCATTTAATTCATTTTCATCCGCATTCATTTGTTTAATTAAATTTTCATCGATTTGAAAATCTTGGATATCGGTCGGTAATTTTTCCATGAGCAAATTAAATTTTTCAATACCAACTGTTTTTAGTTCTTCAAATGAAATATTTTGAGCGAGTTGATTTTTTAATTTCAATTTAAAATTTTTCATTGCCGGAAATAAATTTAAAACTAAAATTGATAATAAAATCAAACCGCAAGTTAAAGTTTGATTGATAAGTGATTGCGCAAAATAGTTTTCACTTTTAGGAGATTTTTTGTAATATCTCATTTACTTTCCTCCGCAATTTTTTCAGTATCAACATCTACCAAAATAATATCGTCACCAATTTGTTTAATATTTGCCCATGGAATACAATATTCAGTTTCGCGGCCGAATACACCTAAAATTTTTCCACTACCCGGTACAATTATTTTTTTGATTTTGCCACTTTTTTCATCAATATCAATATCGGCAATAAATCCAAATCGTTTCCCATCACTTATATTTATAATTTCTTTTTGTCGCATATCATATACTCGCAAAAAAATCACCTCTATAAAAATAAATTATGCTTGCCGTAAAAATATATAACTATTGCACATAGCAAAATAATTTATTATCATAAAAGTAAACATCAAAATAGGAGTGAGTAAAATGAACTTTATGTTTTTAATTTGCGTGTTAATTGCATACGTTATTGTTAACTTTACTAAAATGACTTCAGGTAAAAAAAAAATTAATAGTGAGTGGGAACAAGTTGACGCACAATTAAAACGCAAATTTGATTTGACTCAAAATTTAGTTGAAATTTTTAATGAGTGCTTCGTACAAGATGAAAAAGATATAAATGAAGATTTAGTAAATGCAAAAAATAATTTAATTGGTGCAAAAAAGCCGCAGCAAATATTAGATGTAAATTTGCAAGTAGATAATGTAGTAAAAAAATTATTTAGGCAAATAGAAAATTATCCCGGATTAAAAGAAAGTAATGAAATAAAATATTTACAAGATGAACTAAAAAAAATTCAAATTCATGAATACGTAGCAAATTTTAAAAGCAATATAACAAAAAGTATGCGCAAGCAAATTGAAAATAAAATACAGCAAAAATTTTTACTAATTGACAATTTAATTGAAATAATTGAAAGATATACTGAACGAGGAAAAATTATTTTTAATAACATAGAGCAAATAAGAAATTATTATTTTGAAGCACAAACACCGAAAGAAAAAATGCAAATAACAAAACAAATGTCAATTGAATTAAAAAGATTGTTTAATGCGGCAGAAAATTATCCAAAGTTACAAGCAAACTTTGCATTTACAAATTTTGAGCAAAAAATTTCGAAAATCGAAGATAAAATTGACTACTTAAGTCAAAATTATAATGAAGCTGTAAAAAAATATAATGAGTCAACTTTGATTTACCCAAATAATTTTTTATCAAAACCTTTTGGCTTCCGTAAAATAAAATATTTTAATACGGACGAACTTCAACGTAGTACAACTTTAAAAGTTGAATTTTAAAAATTGAAAGTGAGGTTGATTTCTATGAAAGCAATGCTGATTCCGCCGTCACGAAAATATTTTGATAGCTATCTGGAAGCTTGCCATGAATATGAGAAAATTGATGAACATTCTTTTTTACACGATTTATATGAGTTTGCACACTTAAAACGTGGCGGTGAAATTTCTTTTAATGCGTGGAAAAACGGAATTATCCATCAATATTATTTTGATACAATCAATGGGAAATATCAGATGCTCAGCGTTCCGTCAACAACTTTTTGGCTTGTCGACGAAACACAATATATTGGCATCGGAATTATCCGCCATAGAATGACAAAAGCTATTGAAGAATACGGCGGCAATATCGGCTATGCAATTCGCCCAACAAAATGGAATCAAGGTTATGGCACACTCCAACTCAAATTATTATTGAAGGAAGCAAATAAATTAAAAATAAATCCAGCACTTGTTACATGTGACGAAGAAAATATTGCGTCAAAGAAATTAATCGAAAAAAATGGTGGTAAACTACGTGATAAACTTCCGACACATACAAACGGAAAAGATATTTTACTTTGTCGCTATTGGGTAAATACAAAATAAAGAAATTTTAAATAATAATAAAATCGTTCTTTTTTTTGTAAAAAAAAGAACCAAAAAAACTTTGCTAAAAAAATCTTTGTGTAAAATAACACAAAGATTTTTTGTTAAAATTTCTTTTTTTGTTTTGCTTTTTTTCTTTTCAAAGAAAAAAAGTAAAGGTTTTAAGGATTTATACGTCTCTTTTTTCAAAAATAAATGCAGCCGCAACAAAAAATATTAATCCACCCAAAATCATTCCGTATACTTTATAGCTATTTAAATTGGGATTAACTAAGAAATAAAAGATATTGTCAAATGGAATTGCACTAATAAAATTTTTAGCCATTGAAAATTTATCCATTAATACTTTTAAAATATCTTCAAATACGAATAAAAAAAATAATCCAGTGACAAAACTTGTTGCTCGCGATTTAAAAATAATTGTTACAAATAAAAAATAATTATTTATGAACCAACCATAAATTAAATACAAAGTCATAATCGAATAAAAATACTCAACAACAACTTTTTGACCTATTCCCAATTGATAATATGCAAGCAAAAGAAAATTTATGAATCCAATCACAAAACAATACAAAATATTTGTAAGAACTTTTGACAATAAAATTTCCGTACGAGTTTTCGGTGAAGTAAGTAAAAAAGTTGTCGTCCCAAATCGAAATTCTTCCGCTAAAATTGTTACAGCTTGGAATATTATAACGAACTGTACAATTGGCCTAAAAATTAAATCTACAGCAAATACATTTTTTCCCGCACCTGGCACCTTAATTATTTGATCGATGATAATGAAAAAAGTTAGCGACATTATGCCTAAATAAATATATGTACTTTTTTTGGCAAAAATTTTTTTAAACTCGAGCCATGCCAATTTAAATATATCAAACAATTTTACTTCCTCCCGTTAAATCGTAAAATTTTTCTTCCAAAGTCTCACGTACCTCATAGACGCTAGTAAAATTAATATCTTTGAGGACAACATCTTTAATAAATGGCGCAAGATTTTCTTTTTGTAACCGAATTTTTATAATATTGTCCGTTATATCTTCAATAACAATATTTTTTTTCTTGAGCAGGCTTACGAATTCATCAAGTTCATTTGTCTCAAAAGCAAAAATTGTATCCTCAACCGTTTTCTCATTCATATCTAATATTTCCATTACAGAACCTTTTTTCAAAACGACAACGCGATTACAAATTTTTTCAATTTCAGAAAGCGTATGACTCGAAATTAAAATTGAAACTTTTTTCTCAGTGGCCAACTTCACCAAATATTGACGAATAATTTTTACACCATTTGGGTCCAAACTATTTGTCGGCTCGTCAAGTATTAATAACTTCGGATTGCCAAGAAATGCTTGTGCCAATCCCAATCGTTGCGTCATTCCCAATGAATAAGTTTTTACTTTTTTTTGAATTGCCGACGAAAGTCCTGTTAATGTAATTATTTCGCTCAATTTTTTTCTGTCAAGTTTACCGTTCATCGCCGCAAAAAATTTTAAATTTTGATAGCCCGACATGTATGGATAAAATTTTGGCGTTTCAATCATACAACCAAATAATCGATTACCTTTGTCAATAACTTTTGAATCGACATTACAAACGATTTTGCCATCAAAATTTCTAATTAATCCAACAATCGTACGCATCAAAGTAGTTTTACCGGCACCGTTTGGGCCAACTAAACCCAAAATTTCACCCTCATTCAAATCGAAGCTGACATTATTCAGAGCGAATTGCTTTTGAAATTTTTTAGTAACAGCTGCAACTTTCATAATCTCACTCATAAAATTAACCTCACAATAAAAATTTGTAAATATTATAGCACAAAAAATGCGGCGTGAAATTTACGTTATTTCCACACCGCTATAATAATGCTGTAAAATTTGTTTGTAGTCGTAACCACGCTGTGCCATAAAATTTGCACCATATTGACTCATACCACTGCCATGTCCATAACCTTTTGTAACAAAAATGATATCTGCACCATCTTTTTTGAAAGTAAAATTCGTTGAGCGCAAACCTAATAGCATTCGAATTTCCATCGCATTTATATTTTTGTCGCATATATTTATATTTTTTATGTAACCAGCTTTTGACCTTTGCGCAATAATAAATTTGTCGAAAAAATTCTCAGCTGTAAGATTCGTTTTATAACGATTATTTATCAATTTGATTACATTTTTTAATGGAAATTTTTTTTCGACTTGAAAGTTTGGCGCATTTTCATCATCATGACTGTCAACACTTTTTAGATATGGATATGAACGCTGCCAAACATTTTCGGAATTTTCCGTAAGACCAGCACTTGTTGAATGGAAAACGGCTTCTATAATTTCGCCATTATATTTGATAGTTTGACCTTTGGTTGAGTCGACGGCATCACAAATTTTCTTATAATTTTTTTCAAAATCTGCGCCCCATTTTTTTTTCATATCATCAATGGAAATGTAAGCTTGATACAAATTTTTGTAATCCACACCGTCATAATTTCTTATAGCATAAGTTCGTGCGGCAACAGCTTGCGCCTTTAACGCTTCCAATTCAAAACTTATTGGCATTTCTGCCGCAACTACACATTTTATATAATCTTCAAGAATATTTGACGTTTGCTCAAATTCTATATCATTAATTACAGTTTCATTAACAATTGGTTTTTTCGAGCCGCAACAAAAATTAATTGTGCACGGAATGAAAAAAACGGACAAAATCATTGCAAAAAAAATCTTATACAAAAACATACGCCACGCTTTTATTTTTGTATAAGATTATGCACAAAAAAAATTTTTTAGACCAATCATTTTGACAAAATCGAATTTATTTTTTTGCCCATCGGCATCAATTTTAAATCTTCTTGCCTTATTCCTTTCATAAAGTAAAGCACAAAAAAATAAATAATTATGCCAACAAACATTACAAACAACAGTGCAAAAGTATTACTGTACGTCAATGAATAAATTAAATTGTAACCAAAATAGCAACTTAATCCCATAATTATTGAAGCTGCCAACGGTTTTACGAGCGCACCGATAATATCCGGTAAAGTTTTTATTGCATGAATCAGCATTACTAAATCTATCAGCGACGCAACAAAATAACAAGCAATCGTACTTATAACTGCCCCCAAAACATTTATTCGTGGATTTGAAATTAAAACATAATTGAGAGGAATTTTTGCAAGCGCACCAAAAAATGCAGCTATCGCCGGAGTTTTAACGCGCCCAATTCCCTGCAATATCCCAGTTGCAACTTGTGCTAAAGCGAGAAAAATTATACTAATTGAACCAACAATCAATAAATTACCGCCACCAGGATATGATGGAAAAAGCAAAAGCAAAATCTGATGACCCAAAACACCAATTCCAACCGCAGCTGGTATTGACAAAATCATTGTCAGCCGCAATGCCGTATCAATTTTATTTTTTACCGTGTCCATATTTTTTAACACAAATGACTCCGCAATATTTGGAACAATAGCTGTCGCAACCGAAGTTGCAATTGAAACAGGCAATGTCGTCAAAACAACATATTTGCCAGTAAGTTGACCATATAAAATATCAGCTTCATGCTCCGTAAAATTTCCATTGGCTGTCAAACAAGTCATAACCATTTTCATATCTATCAAATTCGTTACGCTAAAAATGGCAGTGCCAATAATAATAGGTACTGCCGTTTTTATAAGCTCAAATGAAATTTTTTTGACACTTTCATCGCCATTTAATAAATCACTTTGACAATTCATCAAAATATTTTGACGCTGCAAATAATAAATCAAAGCGATGACAATTAAGCCAACAAACGCACCAATTCCCGTTCCAACTGTTCCACCAGCTGCTCCTAATTCCACACTTTTTTTCACCAAAATAAAAGCCATCAATACGCTAAAGACCGCATTAAAAATTTGTTCAATGACTTGTGAAATTGCAGTCGGTACAGTATTTTTTAAACCTTGAAAATATCCACGAAACACGGCGGCAATAGCAACAATAAAAACTGTTGGCGACAGTGTAACAATTGCATAAAAACTTTTGGGACTGCCAATCATATTTGAAAATTGGCGTGCGCCAAAACCAATTAATAATGACGCAAAAAATCCAACTGTTGCCGCAATTATGAGCGAAATTTTGAAAACTAAATGTGCATTTTTATATTCATGCTTGGCTATGCGCTCAGAAACCATTTTAGAAATTGCCGCCGGTAATCCTGCGGACGACATTATCAAAAAAAAAGTATAGAGATAATAACCAGCACTATAAATTCCGTTGCCCTCATCGCCAATTAATTTCGTAAGCGGCAATCGATACAAAAAACCGATAAAACGAACGAGCAAGCTGGATATAGCTAATACAGTAGCTTGTCGTACAAAAGAATTTTTTTCAGCCATAATAAACGCTCCTATTTTTGACGCATGCGAATTTTTGGATCCAAAATTTTTTTTCGCAAACGCAAATTTTTCGGCGTTACCTCTATTAATTCATCATCATTGATAAAATCTAAAGCTTGTTCAAGAGTAAATTCGATAGGCGGCGTCAAAATTAATGATTCATCCGAACCGGACGCACGCATATTTGTCAATTGTTTTTTCTTACAAACATTTACGTCAATATCACCAAGCCGATTATTTTTTCCAACAACCATCCCGCGATAAACTTTATCACCCGGCTTAACAAATAATTCTCCACGTTCTTGTGCATTAAATAATCCATAAGCAACAGCTACGCCTGTTTCAAAAGCAACCAATGAACCATAACTGCGACTGATAATTTCACCTTTAAACGGCTGAAAATTATCAAAAAAATTATTCAATACACCATTACCGTGTGTATCCTTTATAAATTCACTACGATAACCAATCAATCCACGAGCAGGTACAGAAAATTTCAAGCGTACAAAATTTTCACGTAAATGGTCAAACGAAATCATTTCACCTTTGCGAATTCCAAGCTTAGAAATTACCGAACCCGAAAATTCTTCAGGCACATCAATTGTAACAATTTCCATCGGCTCATTTGACTTGCCGTCAATATCGCGAAACAAAACTTGCGGCTTGGAAATCTGAAACTCATAACCTTCACGTCGCATAGTTTCAATCAAAATTGACAAATGCAATTCACCGCGCCCGGAAACTTTAAAAACATCTGTCGAATCAGTTTCATCAACACGCAAACTTACATTCGTGTTCAATTCTTTTTTCAATCTGTCATGCAAATGACGACTTGTAACAAATTTACCTTCCTGACCCGCAAACGGACTATCATTCACAGAAAAATTTACAGAAATTGTCGGCTCAGAAATTTTACTGAATTCAAGCGGTGCAACATCATCTGACGAACAAATTGTATCACCAATTTTTATATTCGTAATGCCTGATACAGCAACAATATCACCAAACTCAGCATGTTCAATATTTTTTTTCTCGAGGCCATTGAAAGTATAGAGATTAGTAATTTTTGCCGACTTTGGCGCGTCAAGCGAATGCATATTTACAATTACAACTTCATCGTTAATTTTTATGGCACCACTTTCAATTTTACCAATTCCAATTCGTCCAACATAATCATTATAATCCAAAGCTGAAATCAATAAACGCAAACAATCCTGCTCCGAAGTAGGCGCAGGAATAAAATTTACAATTGTTTCAAACAAATCTGTCATATCATCTTTAACTTCGTCAATGTAAGCGAATCCATTCTTTGCAGAAGCATACACAACTGGAAAATCTAATTGTTCATCCAATGCACCAAGTTCCATAAACAATTCTAAAATTTCATCTATAACATCTTTTGCGCGCTGATCTGGCCTGTCCACTTTATTTATACAAACAATAACCGGTAAATTTAATTGCAACGCATTTTGTAAAACGAAACGTGTCTGCGGCATAACACCTTCAAAAGCATCTACCAGCAAAACAACGCCATTAACCATTTTTAAAACGCGTTCAACTTCACCACCAAAATCAGCATGACCAGGTGTATCAACAATATTTATTTTAATACCATTGTAATTTATCGCGGTATTTTTTGACAAAATAGTTATACCACGCTCACGTTCCAAATCATTTGAATCCATAATTCTTTCGGGAATATATTGATTATCACGAAAAGTACCACTTTGTTTTAGCAATTGATCAACCAAAGTTGTTTTACCGTGATCAACATGCGCAACAATAGCGACATTTCGAATATCTTTTCTTATTTTCATAAAATCACTCTTTTATTGGTTACGTTTTTTTTGTAAAAAAATTGGAATATCAAAGGACATTTCTCCATCATTAAAATCTGATTTAAAATTTGCATTATCAATAAATTTTGACGTTTCAGACTTAGAAAAAGTAGTTGGTGAAGATGAAATTGAATCATTTTCAAGCCCTGTTGCTATTACTGTTACAATTACTTCATCCTTCAAATCTTCATTAATTGTTGTACCAAAAATAATTTCGGCGTCAGGGTCAATTGCATCGGCAATAATATTTGCAGCAACATCTGTATCGAACAATCCAAGATTTAAATCGCCAGCAATACTTATCAACACGCTCTTTGCACCATTGATAGAAGTCTCCAAAAGTGGACTTCTGATAGCCATTTCAGCTGCAGTTTCTGTTTTATTTTTACCTGATGCACGCCCAACACCCATATGCGCAATACCTTTGTTGCTCATAATTGTCCGTACGTCGGCAAAATCAAGGTTAATCATACCTGGTTTAGAAATCAAATCACTTATACCTTGCACGCCTTGACGCAAAACTTCATCAGCTTTTTTGAAAGAATCGACAAGTGAAGTATCTTTATCAATAACTTCTAACAATCTTTGATTTGGAATAACGACAAGTGTATCAACATTTTTCTTTAATTCTTCAATTCCCTCAACTGCATTGCGCATACGTTTTTTACCTTCAAAGTTAAAAGGTTTAGTAACAACACCAACAGTTAATATACCTTGCTCACGCGCCAATGCAGCAATCACAGGTGCGGCTCCAGTTCCAGTTCCACCACCCATTCCTGCCGTAATAAATAACATATCAGCACCGGTAATAGCATTTGTAACTTCTTCCGAACTTTCTTCAGCAGCTTTTCTACCGATTTCAGGTTTGCCGCCAGCTCCAAGTCCTCGCGTAAGTTTATTGCCAAGCTGAATTTTTACAGACGCTTTGGAAGAATTCAAAGCTTGATTGTCAGTATTAACGCTAATGAATTCAATTGATTTAACATTATCAGCAATCATTCGGTTGACAGCATTATTACCACCACCACCAACGCCAATAACAACAATTTTCGCGTTCCCATTATCTACGAATTCTTTAGGATCTTTTGCGCACAAAATAAAAACCTCCTTATTTAACAAATTTATTATAACACAAAAAAACAATAAAAAAGCAAAAATTTTTATGTAATAAATTTAAAAACCGGAGCAAGATTTTTATGATTTAAATACAAAATACCGGGTTTATTTAAATAATCGGAACCGCTTTCCAGAATAGATTTAATAAGTGCAATTTTTTGTGGTGCATCATTCATATCGCCAAAATGGATATCAATATTTTTCACATACAAACAAATATTATTACGATCGGAAAAATCAATGACTAAATTATTTTGCGGAAAATCATTTTCCAAAATAAATTTTGATAGTTGCAAAGCGGAATCAATTAAAAATTTATCGTCAATATTTAAAATTTGACCAAGTGTAAAAGAATCAAAATTTAATCCCAAAACAATTGGGAAATTTTTATCGCAAGCTTTTGAAATTTCAATAATTCTTGCCTCATTGTCAATAAGTATATACGAATCATTTAAATATTTCACGTAGCAAATAGGAACTCTTTCAACAATATTAACAGAAATTTTATTTGGCAGCAAATAATTTATTTTTGCCGTGTTAATGAAATAGTTAGTACACAATTTTTTTTGAGCGGCAAACTTATTAAAAAGGAAAATATTTTCACCCGTATTAAAGTTAATTAAATCGGAAATTTGTTTTTCAGTGACAAAATTATTTCCGGTTACAATTAATTCGTCGATACAAAATATGGGTAAAAATAAAGTAATTAATGAAGCAAAACAAATAATGGCTAAAGCAAAATATTTTTTCATAAGTAAAAACATCCTAAAAAAATATACGGATAACAGGACTTGAACCTGCACGGATTTTTATATCCATTAGAACCTGAATCTAACGCGTCTACCAATTCCGCCATATCCGTTTACAATTTTATTATTACATCATTCCGAAAAAAAATCAATGTATTCCAAAAATGTTTTTTACTCTAAAAAAAGTCAAATGTTTCTAGCGTCATAAAAAATTTCTGAATAAATAAATGTACAAAAAAAAATTCGCTTATGCGAATTTTTATTTTTTAGAGCAGTATTTAAAAAAAATTGTTGCACAAAATAAATTTAATGATTTTTATGCCAATTCCATGCACTCGAAATAATTTTTTCGGGCGTACAAAATTTTGGCTGCCAACCAAGTTCATTTTTAATTTTTTCTGACGACGCAATTAAAATTGCGGGATCACCAACACGTCGTGGCGCAATCTCATAATTTATTTTTTTACCAGTTACAATTTCCGCCGTCTTTACTATTTCCATGACACTCAAGCCTTTATTATTACCAATATTATAAATTTTGCTTTGGTCGGATAATTTTTCGAGCGCCAAAATGTGAGCAGCCGCAAGATCCGTGACATGTATGTAATCTCGTATGCAAGTTCCGTCTGGCGTCGGATAATCATTGCCAAAAATTTTTATCGTTTTATTATCGCGCACGGCTTTTAAAATAATTGGAATCAAATGTGTTTCAGGATTATGTGCTTCACCAATTTGACCATTTTCATCCGCGCCAGCAACATTAAAATATCTGAGCGCAACATATTTTATGCCGTAAGCTTTGTCGAACCAATGCAACATTTTTTCAATTGTAATTTTTGTTTCACCATATGGATTAATCGGATTAACAGGATTGTCTTCCGTAATCGGAATTGATTGTGGCTCACCATAAACTGCTGCCGTCGACGAAAAAATTATTTTCTTGACATTATTTTTTCGCAACGAATTGAGAAGCGAAAAAGTTGCAAGCACATTGTTGTCATAATATTTTGCCGGATTAATCATACTTTCGCCAACTAATGAGAACGCAGCAAAATGTATGACTGAATCAATTTTTTCATCATGAATAATTTTTTCCACAAGCTTTTCATCACGAATATCGCCTTCGTAAAATCGTACATCTTTTTGTAAAAATTCTTTGTGGCCATTAGAAAGATTGTCAATGACAATGACATCATAATTCTTTTTGATAAGTTCTAAAACCACATGACTACCTATATAACCGGCACCACCACAAACTAATATCGACATTTTATCACCTTTTTTTACATTTTTATTAAATTTTATCTTGCAATCCCTTTGTAATTATAATATAATAAATAAATAAAAGAAAATTTCTGTCAGATTGCAATTATTTTACGCGGAGGTGTGTTTTATGCAAAAAAATTTAACACAACAAAATAATAATAACAAAAATAATATTGAGAAAATTGATTCGCATTCTGAAAGATTTGATACTCATGTCGAAAAATTTGATACACAAACAGAAAAAATTAATATTTTTGACGAACATAATGAAAAAATTGACATTCCAACACATGAAGTTCCTATAATTTCTGATAACTATCAAGATTTTTCATCAAAAATTTATACTAATGAAGAACTTGATAATTATACGCGAAAAATTAATTACTATACGAAAAAAAGAATGGATTATGTCTTAAAAGAAGCATATCAAAAAAATTATGAACGCTATTTGGAAGAACAATATTTAGAAGATTCAATGGAGGCAGAAAAGCGAAAACAACGTATAAAAAAGGAAACTATAATTCTTTACATGATACAAAAAATAAAAGAAATGCAAGATGGTATTCCAGCAACTCCTGAACAAATTCAAAAATTAATAAAAGATTTGGAAACAGCTATGGATACATTAAAATCAATTTTAAATTTAATTGCCAATCCTCATTTTAAAAAATTATTTAAAACAGGCTTTAAATTCATAAAAAAATTTAATAAACACTTAAGAAATAATGATATAATTTTGACAGAAAATGATTACTCAGATATGGCGGAGAAGAATATAAAACTCATATCGGAAGCGAAAAGATTTCATAATGCTTATAGTGATGCTAATTTAATGGAATCATTTTGCGTTTTAATTAATTCAATGCTTACGCTCAATGAAAAAATGTTAATGATAGTAGTGAATCAAGAAAGAACATCATTGCACCAAAAATTTGAAGGTTTACATTCAAAAGCTTTTGAACATGTTCCTCCGATGGAAGAAAAAATATTTGTAAAAACTTTTTCATCAGGAAAAATACCGACACAAGAATTTGAGAGTGAAGACATGCAACGAAAAAATTCCTAATTGCACAAAAGGTTATAAAGTGATTCTTCAAAACGAATTTTTTTATTCGTTAAGAGAATCTCTTTTTTTTGTCCCAAAATAATTATTTTTGCATCTTGACTCATTTGATTATTTAAATTTTTTATTTCTGAATCAAATTCTTGTTCATCGAGTGCAAATTTTAATTGCGAAAAATTTTTCAAATGATAATCCAAAAGATTGAACAAAATTTCATAATCAAATAATTTTTCTGGATGGAAGCCACCAATAAGCAAATCAAAATTTTTATTTTGTATCGCAATTTTATATTCATCAAAATTTTTTTTATCAACAACTGAATTAATTCCGTAATCTGTCAAAATTTTTTTAAGTAATTCTGCTGTTTTTACTCGCTGAGAGTTTTCAGCGTTCACCAAAATTTTTAAATTTGCCGAGCTGATATATTCAGATATAATTTCTTTTGCCTGTTCGATGTTAACTTTTTCAATCTCTGTTTTAAAAATTGAATTAGCAAGCATACCACCATAAATTTCTGTTTTTATTTTATCTAGCGGCAAAATATTTAAAATCATATTATGTAATGGTTTAATATTAAACAAATTATTCGTTGGATTAAAAAAAATAAATTCTAAATCATTTGTCGTGTAAAAAATTTTATCTGAATCATTACGAAATTTTCGTATTTCATTGCTATCCGTAAATATCACATCAATTATTTTTTGATTAAACGCACTCATATTTGTTTCTTTGTCCGGAATTATTAACACATTTATGTTTTTAAATTCTGGCGCAATGCCAAAATATTTTTCATTTTTTTCGAGCGTCAAATCTTTCATACAACTATACGATGAAAATTTATACGGACCATTTGTAATAATTTGCGTAGGATTGCTGATTTCGTTTTCAAAATTTTTTTTTGGTATCACTGGAAAATTTAAATTATAAATAGAAACATAACCGCTGTCTTTGAATTTAATATCCAATTCATACGGCGATTTTTTTTTATACGAAATTACATCGTCAAGTTTGTAAAGCGATTCAAACGATTTTATTTGCTCAATTGAAAATATAACGTCGTCCGCATTTAAATTTGTTCCATCACTCCAAAAAATATCTTCATGAAGTTTTACTGTCGCATTATAATTTTCGTCAAAAGTTATTCGCTCAACAAGATTATTCACAGGGCGACGTGCTTCGTCAAATTTTATTAACGGTTCGAATGCCAATCGTAAAATTTTGTCGACACTTTCATCATTATTTTGTAAAGGATTAAACGTTTTTGGAATCGCCATTGATAAAATTAAAGTATCATTTACTGATTCATTTTTAATTTGTGTTGACTGTTCATCAATTTGATTTGTCATTTCATTTTTACATCCACACAAAATAAAAATCAAAGAAAAAAATAAAATTTTCTTGAACATTATGTTCACCTTTTGTCAAAAACATTAAACAAAAAATCATATATTTTTTTGTAACGTACAACTTTTTTCAAATAATCACGTGTTTCTTTAAACGGGATATATGATAATTTTTTTCCGTCCGGCGAATATTTTTGTAGCCATTTTGTAACGTTACCGCTCCCCGCATTATACGCACAAACTGCGAGCGTAAAACTGTCAAATTGTTTAAAAAGCTTTTCGATATACCAACAACCAATTTGTATATTTATTTGCGGGTCAAAAATTTGTTCATAACTATAATTTTGCAAACCAATTTCTTTTGCCGCCCAATCAGATGTCGATTTACTTAGCTGCATTAAACCGCGCGCACCTTTATTCGAAATTGCTGTCGCTTTAAATTTACTTTCGGCATGAATAATCGCAAGAATCAACGTTGGCTCCACATTATACTGCGCAGAATATTTTTTAATTATCGCAAAATGTTCACGTGGGAAAAATAAATCTATCGCGCACCATAAAAATACAAACAGGAATAAAATTCGAAAAAATCTTTTGCGCCATCTCAAATTTATTACACAAAACATGTTAATATTTTTTCTACTTCGTTTTGTAATTCTTCTCGCCCACCATTATTAACAATAATTTTATCAGCGTGATGTTTAGCATCCTCAAACGATAATTGATATTTCAATCGATTTTCAATTTCTTTTTGTGAGAGATTATCGCGCTGCATCAGTCTTTTTATTTTTACGTCGTCATCCGTAAAAATTAGCCATGTTTCATCACATATTTTATTTAGCTGCGTTTCAATTAATAGCGGTGCTTCAATCACAATATATTTATAATTTTCCTGCTCAAAATAAAACGCTTTTATCTCATTTATAATTGCTTTTATGATATGTGGATGAGTTATCTCATTTAATTTTTGTAATTGTGTCGAGTCGTTAAAAACTTTTTCGGCTAATTTTTTTCTATCAATTTCAAAACTATTATCTTGCAAAATATCCACGCCAAAATTTTTTATCAATTCTGTATATACGGGCGAGAGCGACATAATAATTTCGTGAGAGATTTTATCAGCCGATATTAAATATCCACCGAACGATTTTAAAATTTCACAGACAGTCGATTTTCCACTACCAATATTTCCAGTCACACCGATAATTTTAATTTGATTATTAATTTTAATCACGCCCTATAAATATTTTTTTATTAAATTTAATGCACGTCGACGATGACTTATTTTATTTTTTAGTGGCGCTGACATTTCACCGATTGTCATTTTATATTCAGGCACATAAAAAATTGGGTCGTATCCAAATCCGCCATCACCACAAATTTTATCAGCAATAAAACCATTTAAATAACCATGTTCAATAAATTTACGTGAATCAGGAAAAACTAAAGCTATAGCACTAACGAATCTAGCGGTACGGTCGCGTGCGCCATTCATCATTTTTAAAATTTCATTACATTTTTCAGTGTACGATGCATTTTGTAAGAATCTTGCCGAAAAAATACCGGGTGCACCATTTAAAAAATTTATTTCGAGGCCAGAGTCATCAGCCAATGTAATACAACCAGTCTTTTGCATAACAACGGTAGCTTTTTTTAATGCATTTTGTGCGAAAGTTTGACCATCTTCTACGATTTGTGGATCCATCGCAAAAATTTCGTGCTCGGATAATATTTCACGTACCTCACGTAATTTATCAGCATTACCACTAGCGAAAAATATTTTCATATCCAAAAATCCTTTTCATTTTTTACTGAAATTATATATTATTTCAATGCAAAATTATACATTTTTGTTTTACGAAAAATTTTGTGATATGATTATCAAAAATAGAAAAGGTGATTTTTTTATGTTCAGTACTGATATCGGAATTGATCTTGGAACTGCCAGCGTTTTAGTCTACGTCAAAGGTCAAGGTATTATCTTACAAGAACCTTCTGTCGTCGCTATCGATAATAGTTCTAAAAATGTTATGGCTGTCGGTGAGGAAGCTAAATTAATGCTCGGACGTACTCCCGGTAATATTACCGCTGTCCGTCCATTACGTGAAGGTGTAATCTCAGATTATGATGTTACCGAAAAAATGCTTAAATATTTTATTAAAAAAGCTGTCGGTAAAAATTTATTTATCAAACCACGAATATCTGTTTGCGTCCCAAGCAGTGTTACTGAAGTTGAAAGACGAGCTGTTGAAGATGCAACTCGTCAAGCTGGCGCACGTCAAGTTTATATAATTGAAGAACCAATCGCTGCCGCTATCGGTGCCGGCATTGATATTTCACGTGCTTGTGGAAGTATGATTGTTGATATCGGCGGCGGTACAACCGATATCGCTGTAATTTCTTTAGGTGGCGCCGTCGTAAGCACATCGATTAAAGTTGCGGGCGATAATTTTGACGAAGCCATCACACGTTACATGCGAAAGCAACATAATTTATTAGTTGGTGAACGCACTGCTGAAAGTTTAAAAATAAATATTGGTACAGCTTTTGAACGGCCGGAAGTAACTTCAATGGATGTGAGAGGTCGCAATCTTATTACGGGTTTACCAAAAACAATTACTGTTACGTCGGAAGAAATGTTATTTGCATTAAGTGAATCCGTTTCAAGCGTTGTGGAAGCAGTTCATTATGTTTTAGAAAAAACGCCGCCCGAATTATCGTCAGATATTTCTGACCGTGGAATAGTTATGACAGGTGGAGGAAGTTTACTTTACGGACTCGATAAATTAATTACGAATCGAACGGGAATTGAAACAACAATTGCGGAGAATGCAGTTTCATGTGTAGCAATTGGAACGGGAAAATATATCGAATTTATTGCCGCACATAAATAAATTTTTATAAAAAAATATTTTTCGCGTAAAAAAATTAATGCGTACTAAAAATATTATTGGTAGAAAATAATTTGTACTAATCAAAAAATAATCCTCATATATTGTTTAAAAACAATGGGAGGATTATTTTTTTATGGACAATATTTATAAAGATATAAGTGAACGGACTCAGGGTGATATCTATATTGGTGTAGTTGGCCCCGTCCGTACTGGTAAATCAACTTTTATTAAACGTTTTATGGACTTACTCGTTATCCCAAATATCGATAATGATTACATAAAAGAACGAACTAAAGATGACTTACCGCAAAGTGCTGCTGGTAAAACTATTATGACTACCGAGCCTAAATTTATTCCTAATGAGGCTATCGAAATTAATCTTAATGAAAATATTCATTTCAAAATGCGTATGATTGATTGCGTCGGATATTTAATTCCCGGAGTATCCGGTCATATGGATGGTGATAATCCACGTATGATAAATACACCATGGTCTGATGAAAAAATCCCATTCATTGATGCGGCTCAAATCGGTACGCGAAAAGTTATAACTGAACATTCTACAATTGGAATTGTTATCACAACTGATGGTAGTATTACTGATATTCCACGTGAAAATTATGTTGATGCTGAAGCTCGAATCGTTAAGGAATTAAAAAATATCAATAAACCATTTGTAATTCTATTAAATACGACAAAACCTTATGCACCTGAAACTGAAAATTTACGTCAAGAATTATCAACGCAATATAATATACCAGTCATTTGTGTGAATTGTGCGCAATTAAAAACTGAAGATATTAACAATATAATTGAGAAACTTTTGTACGAATTCCCACTCAAAGAAATAAAAATAAAATTTCCGAAATGGCTTGAGACACTCGAAACAAATCATTGGCTCAAACAAAATATGATTATGCTCATAAAAAATACGTTTGAGAAAATATCAAAGCTGCGCGAAATAAAAAATTGTATTGAAAAAATTGAGGAAAATGAACTCGTTAAAAAAAGTTTTATTGAAAATATAATGTTGGGTGAAGGCTCTGTTACAATCGAAATTACTGTCGATAATGATTTATATTTTAAAATTTTGAGTGAGACAACCGCGATGGAAATTCACGGTGAACATGAATTGATTTCAACTATAAAAATTTTGTCGGAAGCGAAAAAAGAATACGACAAAATAAAATACGCGCTCGAAGAAGTAAAACATAAAGGCTACGGAATTGTTACGCCTGCATTAGATGAAATGACGCTTGAAAATCCTGTGATAATAAAGCATGGCTCAAAGTTCGGCGTGAAATTTAAAGCTAAAGCTCCGAGCATTCATTTAATTCGTGCGGACATAGAAACTGAAATTGCACCAATCGTTGGCAGTCAGCAACAAAGTGAAGAATTGATAGCAAATTTAAACAATGAAATGGCAAATGACCCAAATAAAATTTGGGAGCTAAATATGTTTGGCAAATCGATGTATGATTTAATCAAAGATGGTTTACAAAGTAAACTTTATAATATTCCCGAAGATGCACAACAAAAATTACAAGAAACTTTACAAAAAATAATTAACGAAGGAAGCGGCGGATTGATTTGTATCATTCTATAATTTTTTAATAAAAAAATATTAAAACTTTGTTTTATATTTATGAAAAAAATAATAATTAAATTTGAGAAGAAAAAAGTAAAACAAAAAAGAAACTTTAATAAAAAAATCTTTGTGTGGAATCACACAAAGATTTTTTTGTTAAATTTCTTTTATGAATCGGCTTCGAAGAAATCGATTATGTTTACTTTTATTTCAAGAAAATAAATATTTTAATCTAATAGTTGTCAAATTTTTGGATAAGATAAATAGATAATTTTATTTTTGTCAAAAAGTATTGTTGCAAATTGTTTTGACAT
>CAOVHW010000004.1:0-4016 GCA_948543815.1 uncultured Eubacteriales bacterium
ATGATGTTAGTGAAAATCATTGGGCTTATAAATTTATTATGAATGCTGCTAATGGCGAATGATAAATTTTAAAACAAAAAAGCTTTGTGTAAACGCACAAAGCTTTTTTGCAATAATATTTAACGTATCAATTTTTTTCGATATAAAAACATTTGATAAATATTTTCAAGAAATTTTTTTTAGCTAGATTGATAAAAAAAATTTAACATCGTATAATAGGGAAGTGGATAAAAATTTTGGAAAGGAGATTGCGAAATGTTTTATTGGGCATTACTATTAATGTTTTTTGGAATATTATTTTTCTCCTTAGAAGTTTTTATGGCAGGGTTTGGGATTTGTGGCGTACTAAGTTTTTTCTCATTCCTTTCATCTTTTTTTATTATATTTTTTTATGTCCCATATGGTTTTTTTATCGTATTACTCCAAATTTTTATCATTATAATAGCGGCAATGATTTTGTTCCACATTATGAAGAAAAAAAATATGCTAAAAAAAATTGTTTTGACGGATAATCTTGATTTCGAACAGAAAATAGATATTAATCAATATGTTGATAAAATTGGGATAACAACTACAATGTTAAAACCAATAGGCTTTGTAAAATTTGATAGTGATACGCTTGAAGTCTGCTCGCAATCAGGTTTAATTGCGCCAAATACAAAAGTTAAAGTTACAGAGATTAAAAATAAAAAAATTTTTGTTGAACGTATTTAAGGAGGTCGTTAATTATGAGTACACTTGCTATGTTTTTTATTATGATTTTTATCATTGTTGGCTTCTCAATTTTATCATTTTTCTTGAATATTATTCCGATTGGACTTTGGGTTTCAGCTGCTGCCGCCGGAATTAATATCAAACTTTCTTCGTTAATCGGTATGCGCCTTCGCCGAACTAATGTTAATGTAATAATAAATGCAATGATAAAAGGAACGAAAGCCGGTTTGGATTTATCTATTAGTCAGCTTGAATCCCATTATCTTTCAGGTGGACGCGTTGATAATGTCGTTGATGCGTTAATTGCAGCTCATCGTGCTGATTTAGATTTATCTTTTGAAAGAGCTGCCGCTATCGATTTAGCAGGTCGTGATGTATTTGAAGCAGTACGAATGAGTGTTACGCCGAAAATTATTGAAACTCCATGTATTTCTGCTGTTGCTATTAACGGAATTGAGGTTAAAGTTATAGCACGCGTTACAGTTCGTGCGAACATTGCAAGATTGGTCGGCGGTGCAGGCGAGGAAACAATTATAGCTCGTGTCGGCGAAGGAATTGTAACAACTTTAGGTTCATCGCAGACACATAAAGATGTGTTGGAGAATCCGGACAAAATTTCACAAACTGTTTTAACAAAAGGTTTAGATTCAGGTACGGCATTTGAAATACTTTCGATAGATATTGCCGATATAGATATTGGAAGAAATATTGGCGCGCATTTGCAGATTCAACAGGCTGAGGCTGACAAACAAATTGCACAAGCAAAAGCTGAGGAACGCCGTGCACTTGCAATTGCGAAAGAACAAGAAATGAAAGCATATGTTGAAGAAATGCGGGCGAAAGTTGTTGAAGCAGAAGCGCAAGTTCCATTGGCAATTGCACAGGCATTTAAAGATGGAAATATTTCAGTTGGCGAGTATTATAATTTGGAGAACAAACTTGCTGATACGAAAATGCGTAACGCGATAAGCGAAATAAAAAATGTGAATATGCAATTGAATAATAATAATAATAATGGAAATAAAAAATAAATCCGCGATGGCGGATTTTTTTGTGTCACGCGGTAGAAAATGCGTGGTTACCGATTATCAAATTAATTGGTAAGTTCAACATCCAAGTGTTAGTGGAAGTTTTAGGATTCCAATAATAAATTGCACCATTTGTTGGATCCCAGCCATTCATTGCATCGCGCGCTGCATTTAAGCATGAACTTGTTGGTGTAAGATTAATTTGTCCGTCAGCAACGGCGGTGAATTGCCCAGTTTGATATATTACGCCGGAAATTGTATTGGGAAAACTTGCGTGGCGGACACGATTTAAAACAACAGCACCAACTGCAACTTGCCCCGTATATAATTCGCCACGTGCTTCGCCATTTATTAATGATGCTAAGAGCCAAATATTATTTTCATAATTTTGTGAGTCAGTAGAATTTTTATTGGATGATTCAAAAATTCCGAGTGCTTCCAAAGTTTTAGGACCAATGATTCCGTCAATGGTTAAACCGTTTTTTTCTTGAAATTTTAAGACAGCCGAGTAAGTTTGATAGCCAAAGATACCGTCGACGGAACCATTAAGATATCCCCAGCGTTTTAATTTTTCTTGAGCGGTACGGACGGTTTCGCCAGTGGAACCCCAACTATAAGTAGCGGCAGAGATATTTTTGGGCATATTTATGAAAAAAATAGTTGACAAAGTAAAAATAATGGTGAAGAGGGCAGTGAAAAATTTTTTCATTAGGCAAGCTCCTTTTTTTTTGCAAATTTAATATTAAATTTTTGCCAGGCCTCAACAATTTTAAATTTAGCTTTCACAGAAATATTTTCATTCTTAGAATTAATGAGTTTAAATTCGTCATCAGTAAGAATATTTTTGAGATCATTTTTAAGATTATCGGGAACAGATTTTTTTGCGGCGTCAACAAAACATAATGGCGGAAACATAACGCACCACCAATTTTCACCACGACCGTTGCCAATAATTATTTGCAAAGTTTCATAGATACCGGGTGGTAATTTTAAATCAGCATAAGATTTAGTTGGGAAAACATCATTTGTCAGCAAAACTTTTACATCGTAGTTGTAACCATTTTTAATTATTGTTTGATGGGCAACTTTTTTAATTAACGGTAAATTTTTTTGCAAAATAAATTTGGTTTGAGATTTATTTTTGGCGTTGGATAATTTATCGCGCAGGGCGTATAAAATTTCATCACGGACTTTTAATTTTAAAGTTTGATCGAAATTTGAATTACTGTTAGCTAAAACATGAAAGCGTATAACTTCATTGGCAATAGCTTTTTGCATTCGTGTCGAATAATTTATACAAAAAAAAGATGTAAATATTAAACCAAAAATTAACGAAATAGTGAATAATTTTAGATTTAGGATGAAATTTTTCATTTTATTCCTCCCGTATCATTTTGTTGGTATTATTGCCAAATTTTTTTTTGTTATACATGATAAAATATTTTTCAAATTATATTTTGCAACAAAAATAGAAAATTTTATTTTATGATTTCAATTTTTTAAATAATTATATGAAAAATTTATATATAGCAAAAAAACGATGAAACTATTAATGTTCACCGTTTTCTTTGTTTTCCACTTCTTTTGAATTATAAAGTGGCTGAATTCCTTGATTTTTATTATATTTTTTGTCTTTTTTAATAAAAGTATTGCAGGGATATGATTGTTTATTTAAATTTTTGAAATTAGAAATTTTTTTCAATTTATTATTTTTTATCTTAATAATTGCAAATGATGAAATAAAAGTTGCAGATAAAGTAAAAAAAGTTGACAGCAAAGAAATTCCAAGAATTTTACCTATTATAGGAATTGCAAAAGTTAGTATTGTAATTGCAAGTGCAGTTATTGCAAATAAAATTCCTAAAGTTAATAAAATTATAGTGGAAATTTTAGGCTTGTTTTTTTCTTTTAGTTCTTCTTTTATGATATTTTTTGTATTTTTATGTTCAATATCTTTTTGTAGTTCAAAGTATTTTATTTTTGTTTTTTGTTTATATTTTTTTAAATTTTCTTCTTCAATATCTTTTTGTTGTTCAATTAAGTATGTCTTTAAATTTTCTTCTTCATTGTCATTTAGTTTTTCAAAGTGCTCAATTCTTGTTTCTTGTTGATTTTCTTTTAAATTTTCTTCTTCAATCTCTTTTTGATCTTCAATTTTTTCTCTATGTTCAATTATTATTTCATCTATTGTTTCATCTATTGTTTCATCTAAGCATGTCTTTAAGTTTTCTTCTTCATTGTCATTTAGTTGTTTAATGTGCTCAATTCTTGTTT